>CAYRBY010000062.1:0-12135 GCA_964422635.1 uncultured bacterium | reverse complement strand
CGTTCTGAGCTTCGTGATCTTTCGACGGGAACATTTGAAGCGTGGAAGGCCAGTTACCAGACGGCGCTCCCCTTCCTTGGATCAGATTATGAGAGCCGGCGGTGGGTTGCTGTTCATATGGCGAACGGTCTGTTTGCCGTTGTTCCTGCAGGTCTTGAGCCCGTTATTCGAGAGGCCGCGGTTCAGTTTTTGAAGCAGGATTTGTTTTATTTCGACGGGAGCTTTGAACGGCCGACAGATGCGTTGGGCGTTCCAGCGCCTTCTCAACAGCCGGCAAATCAGCCGGGTCTTGAAATTTCCGTAACAGCTAAGATTAAGGATGCCGAAACGCACTTCCTTGCAGTTGCGACGCTGCTTGCCAGAAAAGATCAGGGATACATTCATGAATTGCTTTTGGACGGCGACCCCGAGGAAGCTGCCCGCCTCAATCAGGCCTTTCGCGAAGAGTACGGATATACTGGCTTTGCGAACCGTTATCAGATTACGGCGGTTTCCTCCAAGGATCTTGCCAAGAAAATTCAAACTCTTGTCAGCGGGGTGTACAACAATGTTCGGGCTTCTTCTGATGCCGCGAACCTTCAGGATTTCATTGCCCGGCATGTCGCGTTTTCAAGCCCTGACCGCGAGCTCCTTGTGAAGGGACTTGTGAACACAGGCTGGCTGATTCACGATGACCTCGGGAATCATCCGGGCATTATTGCGGCACGTATGGACCGGTCTGTTTCTCTTGCGGCCGGTCAGCTAGAACCAGAACTGATCCGGAAGCTTGGCGAAATCAAGGCGCTCCGGAAAGTGATTTCAGCGTCCGGGGAACTTTTTGCAGGGATGAACCTGCAGCTGATCCAGGACCTTTGGGACAATGCTGTGAAGCAGCGCTGGTTTTACAAGTCAGCATAATTTGGAGAAGCTGCTCAGAAGCTCTCTCTGGCGTTTCAGGGCACTCCGATATTGCGTGCGGATGCTTTTCTTCGGACCGTCTAAAAAAGCGGCTTTATCTTTCTGAAATTTGTCCGATCATGACTGCATACGCAAAGGACCTATGCCCAAACGCCGAATTCTTGTTCTTCAGCCCAGGAACAGTCCGTGGAACGATTTCTTAAAGGAATTTTTCTACGAAACAGCGTCTGACCTGTTTTTTTTTCAGGATACCGCCGCAGCGAAAGCAGCTTTCGATAAAGAGCCGCACGAAATAGTCTTCGCGGATCAGTCACTTATCTCCCTGCCCCTGTCGCAAGCTCTGGAAGTCGCACGCCAGTCCGGCAAAGAAGCCGTTGTTTTCGGAACCGGCGAAGCCTCTTCTCCCGCGCGCTTTAAAACAAATGATAGTTTTCCCGGCATTCCTGAAATGCTCGAATTCCAGAAAAAAATGCTGAAGAGCCTTTTGCTCCCGGAAAAAATCCGTGTTTTAATCGTGGATGACGAACCCGAAATAGGAAGAATGATCTGCGATTTTCTTGATCGCCGCGTGAACCCTGCTTTTGAAACTGCGCATGCGCCCAATGGCGCCGAGGGCTTGCGCCGAATTCTTGAACAAACACCTGACGTGATGGTGCTTGATATTAAAATGCCTCTTCTTGACGGCCGCGAAGTTTACCGGGAAATGCGTAAGAAAAATATCAACGTACCGACAATCGTTTTTTTTGACGCCGTGTTTGGTGATGAGCTTGCCGAGATGCGTCGTTACGGGAAGCCTGCGGTTATTGAAAAGGGTGCTCCCCAAAGCGCCTTGCCGGAGCTTTTAGAACTTGTCAAAAAGATGTGGTTTTTCTGCTGACCCTGCCCCCAAGTCCCCCAAATCAGGCATAATTAATTCAGAGCGAAAAATGTAAGGCGGGGAAAAGAAATGTGTGAATCAAATCGCAAAAACCAAAGGCGCTTTATTTCTTTGATGCTCTGCGCTGTTTTTTGCTTACAAGGCTGTGCAGTGTGGCGGCCTTTTCCATTTGATCGGATGAAGAGCTCCCAAGCCCGCTTATCCGGTCTCCCGCCGGAATATCAAACCTACTACGATTATCCCGAAGAGGAAAAAAAAGCAGAGCTGGTTTTTTCCCAAGATAAGGGGAGCTATGTTTTGAAACGCTTTGAAGTGCCGCTTTCCTTTCCGCAGGATTTACTCCCAGCTGATCTTGAAGGGCAGAAACGAAATGTGGAAGAGTTGTCCAAAACAGACCAGAAAACAGCAGGGGATTTGAAGCTGAATTTTACGAATCGTATTGATGTTTACTATCCAGCGAAGATGAGGGCCGGTGAAAAGCGTCCGTTGATCCTCATTTCCCCTATTCTCGGCGGCAACATGGTGGTTGACCATTTTGCGCGCTACTACTCGGGCCGGGGGTACATTGCAGCCATTGTGCACCGCAAAAGGCCGTATCTTTCAGACAAGGCCCAGGATTTGTCGGGAACGGAGCGGTACTTGCGGACATCGGTGATCCGGCTTCGCCAAGCATTGGATTGGCTTGAAATACAGCCCGAAGTCGATTCGGAGCGCATCGGAGCTTTCGGGATTAGTTACGGAGCGATTCTGCATTCGGTTCTGGCTGCCGTGGAGCCCAGGATCCGCTACCATGTTTTGGCAATGCCGGCCGCACCGCTTTCTGAAGTGATTATGGGATGCCCGGACAAGGGCGTTTCAAAGCTGGTCCGTAAGGCCCATGAAGAGTTCGGGTGGAGCCACGACAAAATCGAGGCTGAGCTGAAGGAACACATCAAAACAGACCCGCTTTACCTGGCCGCGTATGTTCCAAAAGATAAGATCGAGTTTTATGTTGCGGCGTTTGACCGCGTGGTGGGTGCCGGGAAATCCTTCAGGCTGTGGAAGGCCATGGGCAAGCCAAAGCTGAAAGTCATGCCGTTTGGACATTACGGCGGGGTGATGATTTTGCCGCTTCTCCAAACCCAATCTTATTGGGCTTTTAAAAGGCACTTCAAGCAGTAAGCTTTTTAAATCTTTCCTGCCGCATCACGTGTCTCCTCTTGAAGAAGGTCTTCCAAATTGAAGGCGTGATAAGCACTATCCACTGCGCGTTTATCATCCTCGGCATTTGCAACCCAGAAATCCGGAAAGGCAAAAATGACGCTCTGAATATTAGAGCCGGGGGCAATGTTTTTAGCGATGAGGCGTGCGGCATCAGGCGTGATCTTCCCGTAATTTTTCTGGATAAGTTGTCCGTGTTTGAGATAGCGGATTTCGTAAGCGCTTCCGGCGGGAGGTTCCAGGCCTTTCTTTTTGGGATTCCCTTTTGAGGCTTTCTGAACATTCCGGATATCCGGATCCAGTGCCGTGTCTCCGCGGAAAACAGCATCTTTCAAACTCAGTGCATAAGGAACGGCTTTTTCTTTCGGGTCATCATCATGGAAAAATGCGAGATGATGTTGAGAGGTTTCTGCGACCAGCGCTTTTTTTGCCTTCGCATCGGCGATAACATAGTTGTACCCGCGTGTAAGATCACTGCGTTTGAAAACAGCTTCGGCATCCACAAGGGAGGAGGATTCTTCAAGAACCCGCTTTAGAAGAAAGGGCATGGGAACTCCTTTCATAGTTTCGTCCGAAGATTCAGCGCCTATTTGTCCAACTGAAATACCCTCAGAATTCATGCCGGAAAGTACGCCCGTAAAGCCGCCATAACCGATATTGACCACATCAGGTCCGCTTTTGCTGCGGAATACCTTTACAGCAGCCAGGGATTGGACGCCCATTTTCCGGTTCCAGTCCAGGTTTCGGATCGCGACAAGGCGGCCGCCTTCTGTGGCCTCACCCCAATAGGCCCCATTCGAACAAAGCGCCGGATAAAGCTCGGGCAGCGCATGGATTCGAAGCATTTGTTTCAAAGGGATTCCCGAGCCGTCGGCCACACCTTGTATTTGCCGGTATTCGTCATAGCTGACAAACGGACTCATTTTTTTCCAGGCTTTTCCAGAAATCCTGTTAATGATGATCCGGTTGATCAGGGGGACTTTCAGCTCTTTACGGAAGTAACTGAAAATATGGTCAACGCCGCCGCGGATTTCTTTTTTTAGAAGCCGGCCTTCCTCGTAACCGCGATGATAAGCGCTGCCGCGAAGAATCAGAACCGGAAGGTCTGCGTTTCTTCCCAAATGGCCTTCTCCGTCGCGGGCTGCTTTTTCAGAGGAATCCATCATCGCATCGATCATTCGGTCCGCCTGCTCCTGAAAAAACCATTCTAAGCCAGGACCGTAAAAACTGACTCGAGCCTCATATTCTTCGCGGTGATTGTAGTAACGGCGCGGGATGACATAGCCCATGTAGTCGTTTGCGTAACCCGTGAATAAAGGTTTCAATCCGGCTTCGCGTACGCGGCTTTCAATTTCATCGCCGATTTCAGAAGATACTTCCCCTGGAAAACAAAGAAAAAGCAGCGGTCCGAACCGCACGGATTGGAACGGGGCATGGCGCGGAAAAACTCTTCCCCCTAGCACAGATGGAAAAGTCAAAAACCCTAACCGGGCTTTTACGTGAGGCAGTTTTCGAACTTCCCAGGAGCTTTTCCAGGGGCCATCGAGGTCCAAGGGTGAAAAGGAGAGGCTTTGAAAGGTGCTGACTAAACTTTGGCCATAAGCTGTAAGCCTAGCCTTTCTCTCTTCGATGTCCGGGGCGTGCGGCCGCATATCCCCCGCAGCGCCATTTATAAAGAGGACCGTGGATTCGGGGGAGGCCGATTCAAGGGAACTGGTAAGAATTCCAGGGTAGTCGGCGGAGAAAAGGAGCTCTTTCGCCGGAAACAAGGTTGGATGGGCCGCCATAAAAACCATTTGGGCAGCGATGGTATTATCCGAAGTCTTTCTAAAACGGAGAGCTTTGAGTTTCTGCGGATACCTGAGCTTTGTAATCATCCGGTTTTCAACAAGGTCGTCAATTCTGATTTCTCCATATTCAGCTTTGACGGGGAATTGTTCCGACAAAGACTGCAGCACAGCATCCCTCGCTTGATCCGTAACCTTCTCGAAAACGTCTTTTCGGAACTTTCCCATGATAAAGCGTTCCCAGTATCTTCCTCCGATGGCACCGGCCCCGGAATGCGTGTGGGTGGCAGTAATCACGAGATGGGAGTCTTCAAGAGGGTACTGTGCGAGAACTTTTCTGTGAATAATTTTTCGGAGGTTTTGATCAATCAGGCAAAGATCCAGGGACAAAAAAACAAACGTTTCACGGCCTCTTGAAAGACTTATGCTCCGGGCATAAAGCGGATCGTGAGTTCCGGCGGTCTTTTTCCCGCGAAGCTTCCCGTATCCGGAAAGAGGCGTTCCAGGCTCAGGAGTGATTTCCCTTTTTGAGGATCCCAGGAGAATAACAGACTGACTGTCGGCGGCAGATGCGGGCAAGCAGGGGGAGAGAAAAAGTAAAAGGCCAAAGATGAAAGCCGGAACTCGGACAAGTCTCCGATCGAAGCGCATTCAAAGCCTCCTAAACGAATTATGCCATAGAGCGGCGGACCTGCCGGGAGATTTTTTTGTGTCAGGCTTGGGAGATTGAAAATCTCGTGGTATGATTTTTGATGCTTCTATTAGAAGAGGGGGGTTATGGCAAGAGGTAAGATTTTAATTATCGATGATGAGCTCGAAATCCGGGATTTTCTTCGGGATTTTTTTGAAGACCGTGATTTTGATGTTGTCACTGCCGCACATGGTCTTGAAGGCTGTGAAAAATTTAAGACGGCCGCCCCCTTTGATCTCGTTATATGCGATATGCTGATGCCCCACATGATAGGCCTTGATGTGCTGCGGAACATCAAAGCATCTCATCCTGACCAGCGGATTATTCTCATGACCGGGGTTAAAGAAAACTCTATGGTTGATAAGGCCAAGCAGCTCGGTTGTCACCTTTACCTGACAAAGCCCGTGGGGCTTTCGGATCTCGAAACCAAAGTGGAGGAGTGTTTCCCAGCCTCCTGAAACAGCATCGGTTTTTGCCGAAGCGATCGGTTCCGGCATGCGTTTGTTTTACAGGATTCAAAAAACAGGTTTTTCGGCGCTATTGCTGGCAATTTTATTTTCATCCGCAGCATTCCCCGCATTTGTTCTCGCCTCCGATATTCAGACAGGGCTTTCCGATGATCAGCTGCTCGATTTAATATCCCGGAAAGCCTTTGATTATTTTCAAATGGAGAAAGACCGGGCGACAGGGCTTGTGCGGGACCGCGCAAGTAATTTCAGGCGCGGTTCGTCAAACGCTCCAGCCAGTATTGCAGCAACAGGCTTTGGACTGACCGCACTCGGTGTCGGAGTTGAACGCGGCTGGATAGACAAAGCAACAGCACAGGAATCGGCCCGCCGGACGCTGGAGTTTTTTTGGAAACAGGCCCCGCAAGAGCACGGTTTTTTTTATCATTTTCTTGATCCTAGAACAGGGAAGCGTTCCGCCAAGTCCGAACTCTCACCGATTGATACGGCTCTTTTTTTGGCCGGTGCTCTTTTTGTCGCGGAATATTTTGATGATCCCGGCCTCCGCCAGCTTACGGACCAGATTTATGGACGCGTCGATTGGCCTTGGATGATGCATGACGGCAAAACGCTCGCCCTTGCCTGGTCTCCCGAAGAAGGGTTCAACCGAAGACGCTGGGATCATTATGATGAATCCATGATCCTTTATCTTCTTGCTATAGGATCTTCCGCGCATCCGATTGATGCGTCTGCGTGGAAGGAAATTGCAAGGCCGGTGGGGAGTTATGCGGGTTACCGTGTCATTCAAATGCCGCCGCTTTTTACACATCAGTACTCGCATATCTGGATTGATTTCAGGAATAAAAACGACGGATTTGCTGATTATTTTCAAAACTCTATCAATGCAGCTCGTGCTAATCGCGAATTTTGTATCCGTCAATCGAGCCGCTTTTCCAGCTACGGACCGAATTCCTGGGGCCTTACAGCGTCCGATGGTCCGTTTGGCTACAAAGCCTATGGAGCCCCTCCGGGCTGGGCGATCCATGACGGCACTGTGGCTCCAACCGCCTGCGGAAGTTCGATTGTTTTTACACCGGATGAATCCATGGCCTGCCTTCGGCATTTCTACGAAGAACTAGGAGACCAGCTTTGGGGATCGTATGGGTTTTCGGATGCGTTCAATCTGGACAAGAAATGGTTTTCAGACCAGGCTCTTGCGATTGATCAAGGACCTCTTCTTTTGATGATTGAGAACCACCGGAGCGGACTCATTTGGGAAGTGATGAAAAAGAACAGAAATCTGGCAGAGGCAATGCAAAAAGTGGGCTTTCGCGAGGGAACCAAGGATGTGCCGTGGCCGGATCCTCCGCGTTTCAATGCGCCTTTTTTGCAGGGGGGGGTTAAAATCGACGGATATTTAAAGGATTGGCCTGGATTTCTACCGCTAGTGCTTGGCCCCCAGCAGAAGGAAAACGGAAATTTTTCTGGCGAAAAAGATATCCGGGCCAATGTCCGTTTTGCGTGGAGCCGGGAAGCCCTTTACTTCTCAGTGATTGTCACCGATGACAGTGTGATGCTGAAGCGTCAGGGCAACCAGATCTGGCAGGATGATATGGTCGAACTTTATATTGATCCGCAGAATGATGGGCTTCGCTGGAAAGACCCATCTGATTATCAAATTGGATTCCGCCCTAACTTTGACAGCGAGAATATCGAGATTTGGTCCTGGTTTCAGGCCAATCAGGATCAGATTGGAAATATGGTTGCAGCCCGCGGTTTTGCCTACGGGGACGGTTATGTTATTGAAGGCGGTATCCGCTGGAGTGTCTTGGGTGTAGAGCCCGAAGAGGCAAAAACCGTGAAAGTTTCAATCGCTGTTCATGATATCGATAAAGATCGAAGCGAAGGAAAAGTGAATTGGTTTTTCAGAAACGAAGAAGATCTCGAACGGTTTAATCTTGGAGAGGTTGTACTGAGCCCGGCTTCTGCTGGCTCCAAACCTGTGAGTGCTGAACCACCCCCAACAGAATCCGCAGGAGGCGTTTCATGAACGGGAGAGAAAAAAAATCAATTTACCGGACTCTTGGCAATGCAATTCAGGGTGCCGTGGAACGCCGTCAGTCTAGTGAGGAGCTCGACATTCAGTCAGCCGTAAGGAGAATACGACTTGAGAAAAAACTCTCTGGCGTGGAATTGTGCCGCCGCGCGGGGGACCTCGACCCGCGGACGCTAACAGCTATTGAAAAAGGAAGGATCAAAAATCCGACGATCAAGACACTTCAATCGCTTGCCCGTGGGCTTGGCGTCACGGTAAGTGACCTTTTTCGGTCTGTTGAGATGGGGTTTGAGCAGAATTACTGTGTTGGAACGCCAAAAGGCGCGTTTCTTCTCGATTTCCCAAAGAAAGGCCTGAAAATAGTCTCCTTTACACCGTTGATACGTGATTTTTTCTGCGGTAAACTTATTCTTGGTCCCAAAGTGAAGATTACAGATACTTTGATGGATCATCCGTTTCCCATTTTCATTTCTGTGCTAGTCGGCTCTTTGGAAATAACAGTGGATACCCAAACGACACTTTTGAAAGAAGGCGATAATATTTTCTTTCATGGGGTTTTGGAGCATACCTTTGTGAACCCGCTTCATCGCGAAACCTCGCTTCTGATGCTCATGGCCCCTTCTTTCTTGAAGTAGGGGGACAGAAGAGATTTCGCGGTGCAGGTTAAGTGAAATCAAGCGTTTGTCGATATTTGAGAGAGTCAGAAAAGCCGGAAACGAATTTGCAACCTGTTTAAAATGAAGCACTTGGATGAATAAACGGACCTTCGCCATTCTTTTTGCGGCAGTCTTCGCGGGATATTCTTGCCCACTTTTCGCGGAAGATGCCTTAGTTTCCGCCCCCGCCGCTGCTCAAGAACCTCTTACCGGAATGACTGTAGAGCACCAAGAAGTAGTTAAACCGCAGCTTCATGTCTCACAAGACGATCTCACAAAACAAGCCATACGGGAACGCGTCCGTGCGCTGCGCCAGGAACGGATGCTGACTATGCCGTATCTTGAACGCAGCTATGTTCGTCAGGCCATTGATGCCAAAAAGGTTCAGGATAAAATGAAATTTGTCGAGGGCGGAGAAAAGAAGCTCCAAGACCTCGTGGGCCGAGCGATTCAATCTCATACGGCAGCTCAAGCCGCAAAAGAACGTATTTCGCTGGCAAACCGCCGTATTCTTGTCGCGATGCGAAAGCTTTTTCCTGAGGCCAGCATGGAATTAGAGTATAAACGAGGGACTTTGAGCGGGCAGGCTTTTAATGGACAGGATTATAAATTTGTCCTTCGCCAGCCCATTTTCAGGGGCGGGATTTTATGGAATACCCTTTTGCAGGAAAGGGCTGAACTCAAGGCCGCCCAAAAGGAATATGAAAAAATTATAGAAGATGTTGTTCGTGACGTTTCAAAAGCTTACTTTGAATACAGCCGCGCGAAGCAGGTTGCGGATGACCGGCTTGAAGCAATTACACGCATGGAAAGGTTCGACACCATTTCGGAGCAAAAGTTCAAGGAAGAGCTTATTTCTGAAATTGAGCATTTGAATGTGCAGTCTCTTTTCAGCCAGATGAAATATGACTATGAAACCTCCAAGCAGGAACTGGAGCTTGCCAAGCTCGACTTACAAAGCTATCTCGATATTGATAATGAAGACAACATCCAGACAGCGACTATCTATGACATGAATGCCCTCGTGGAAAAGGCCGCAGTTGAAAACACAGCTCCCACATCTCCTGAAACAGCTTCAGCGGATGCTGTTGCTGTCCCTGAGATTCCTGACCTTAAAAGTCTGGTAGATATGGCTTATGGCCATCGTGCCGAGCTTCAAGTTGAGTCTGCTAAGCTTGCTTCAGCCCAGCTGAAACAGCGCATTCGTATGGGCGAGCTTCTTCCTAAAGCCGACATTGTTATGGAGATGGGCGAGCTTGGGGAAGCTTTCAATGTCGATGCAATTCACCCCAAACAACGTAATGAGTACCGCCTGATGCTGGAGTTGACCTGGAACGCGGCCGGAAACACGATTAAGTATGAGCACGAGGATGATCAAAATGCGCCGTCAGTAACCCAATTCCAATCCTCAAGCGGCAGCGTTACAAAGCGGAACAAGATGACCTTGGGGTTGCTGGATGGCTTGGACGCGCTTGCTGATGCCAAAGAAGCCGAAGCCCAAAAACTTGACCAGATTGTGGCTCTTGAGAACGCTGAAAAAGAAGTTATTCAAGATGTAAAACAGGCTTACTATGATTACCAAAAGGCATCGATTCAGGTGAAATCCTCTCTGCAGCGTTTGAACTATCGCCAGCGGCTTGCAGAGCTTTCCAAGCACCGTCTTGAGCAGAACGAGATTCAAATTTCAGAATACATGCAGGCCGAAATCGATGCTATATCAGAGCGTGCCGAGCTCCATAAAGCGCTTAATGAATACTTTACCGCAAAAGCTAATTTGAACCGTGCTGTGGGCATCCGGAACTACATGCCGATTGAGGAGTCGTATGGAAACAAATAACGACGACGATTTTGCCCCACCGATTTCCAATCGTAAAAACCCTATTCAAAAAATGATGGGGCTTTTAGGAAAACTTATCAAACTTCCGTTTGCTTTGGCGGGAGCTCTAAAGAATCTTATTTTAAGAACCAAGAAGAATGACCGGCGGGACGACAAAGAGGAATCCGAGCCTTCTTTGTCACCTGTTTTTATTGAGAAGCCGGAAAAAAAACGCGGCGGGAAAAAGTTTCTGATTTTGATTGTCGCCGCTGCGGTGATTGGCGGCGGGGTCTATTTTGGCAAAGGTTTCCTTTCCCATAAGGGTGGAAAAGAGGGCAAGGAGCCGGAAAAAACCTTGGAGCAGAAGCTTACGGAAACGGTTGCGCCTAAGGAAAAAACCGTACCGGTCAAAGCGTTTAAGATATCCCGGTTCAATTATGAAGACTCTTTGAATGTTCTTGGGACTATCAAGGGTGCCATGGAGTTTAAATTAAGTTTTGAGGTTCCAGGTGTTATTAGCTCTGTCAACTACCGGGAAGGTGAAAGGTATGAAGAGGGAGCTCTTCTGATCTCCCTCAGACAAGACGACATATTGCTTCGTTTGAAACGTGCGCAAGCCGAGCTAAATAAATCAGAAACTCAGGTATCGATTGCCAGTGATAAAGTCAAAGAGCATGAAAAACTTTTCAGTATGGGAGCGATTCCCAAGCAAACGCTGGACAAGGTGAAGCTCGAACTGGATGGGGCGAAATATGAATCAGAAGCAGCGCGTCTTGAGGTGAAAGCCAACGAAGCCATGCTTGAAAAGTCAAACCTGTATGCGCCCAGCGCGGGAATGATCGGCGAGCTGAAGGTGGAGGAAGGGGAAACGGTTACTCAAAACACGCTTCTTGGAACACACATTATGACCGAGTATGTTTATGCCGAGTTCGGAATTGTTGAGCGCGATGTGAACAAAATTGCACTGGGTCAAAAAGCGCGTGTTTTTATCGATGCCTATCCGGATAAAACCTTTGAGGGTGTGATTGAAAATGTGGCACCGGTTGTCGGCGGAACAAGCCGTACAGCAACCGCCAAGGTCCGAATTGAAAACACAGAGCGGCTTCTGCTGCCGGGTATGTTCGCGCGTATCCGAATTCTTCTTTATAGTAAAAAGAATACGCTTGTTGTCCCCACCGATGCCCTCCAGGGCAGCGAAGGTGACCAGCACGTGTTTGTTGTGCATCCCGATGAAGGCGTCGCGGAAAAGAGGGCGTTAACCATTGGTTACACCCGTCCCGACTACTCTCAGGTGGATGCCGGCCTTTCCGAAGGTGAACTTGTCGCGGTTTCAGGTCTTGAGAAACTTGAGGACGGGACCAAGATCCGCCTGCTTGAAACTCAGGAAGCGGAAACCTAGGCATGAGCATAGCCTCTATTTCGGTACGCAAGAAAGTGACCGTTGTGATGGTCACTGGCGGTGTTTTTCTTTTAGGTATTATTTCATTTCTTCGTCTGCCTCAAGAGTTGTTTCCTCCGATTGTCTTTCCGCAAATCACGGTTGTCACTGAATACGCAAATGCTGCGCCGGAAGAAATCGAAACACTTATTACAAAGCCCATTGAAGAGTCTATTGGCTCTGTCACCGGGCTGAAGCGTGTTGACTCAGTTTCGCGTGAAGGCCGAAGCACGGTCATTATTTCCTTCAACTGGGGACAGGATATTGATTT
>CAYRBY010000061.1:10230-12143 GCA_964422635.1 uncultured bacterium | reverse complement strand
GAAGCGCTCCTTGCCAAAGCGGATTACCGCGGCTTTCTTGATAATGAGGGCAGACTCCACAGTCAGGTTTTTGTAAACCCGGCGGATAAAAGCATGACTTTGAGCGAAGCTATTATTGATAACCGCCATACCGAGGCACGTGATTTCTTTTTAATGCCGGAAGTTCTTGGCGATCCTGAAAAGGATGTTAAGACGCGTCAGGCGCAGGGGCTGGAAGTCCTTAAGAAACTCCGGCATGAATGGGTGGAGGTTCCCGCTGCCGCGGGGGATCTTCCAGTTGGTAAGGGTGACCAAAATCTGAGTGCCTGGACAGAATATGAAGGCCTGCAGTTTCTAAATCCGGCCAGGGTTTCACCGGGAGTCCTTGCTGTCAGTGCCAAAAACTATTTTCAGGCCGCACGTGCTGTAGCCAAAAAAGGTGAACACATTGCAGCTGTCACGGCTCCAGGCACGGGCGAGAAAGCGGATTCCTATGCGGCCTATGGTCTCAAGGATGCGTCGGTTCTTGTGGCGGCGGGGCCCTTTCTGGCACTTCTCAGTGATGTGCCGGAAGCCATTGATAACGCTGAAGCCTTTGTCCGGGCAGCGACCCGGCGCAATAGCTATCGTCAGTTGTGGGGCCTTGGAGATTCCTATAATCCGAAGACGGGGGCAGCGTATCACGAAAAGCGTATTTATATGAATCAAGGGCTCATTCTCGAAGCTCTTGGAGCACCGTTTCTTAGGGCCATTGTGGCCGAGTGGGAAGATTATTCTGGTATTGCGGCGGAGTTTCAGGCTTTTGACCGCCGTCATGCCGCGGCGAACCGCAAGGATCTGGATCTCCTGGCCGCATTCACAGAGATTGCGATGTTCACAAGTCTTGAAAAGGCCCCGGATAATGTAGAGAAGAAAAATCCGGACGGCTCTATCCGGATCGCTTTCAGCCTTGACAATAAAAACCGTTTCAGCGGATTTACCGGCAAGTTCAAGGCCGTTGAAGCGGAAACCTTTAAATCCCTACGCATTGCCTTCAGCAAAGAGTCGGTGCTTCCGGAAAAGTTCGAAATTGAATTGAGTGATGACTCTCCCGCAGGAAAAGTGATCGGCAGCCTTGAAGTGACGGCCCCAAAGCCCGGTGAAGTATTGACCCTGGATCTTTCCTCATTACCTTTGAAAGGTGTAAAGACCGCAAAAACCGCAATGGTTTTTAAAATTGAAAAAGCTGGAAAAACGCCCAAAGGGGTGTTTGAAGTGACGGAGTGGGCGCTCTCCGCGAATCCCGTTCCAAAACCTAAGGTCAAGGGCGGAGGACAGCTGCCCAGACTGGAAAACTCCCGGCGCCGCACAGTCTCGGATATTGCGGCAGGGGTCCTTCCGCCGCAAGCGAATCGCTCTGAACTCCGGCTTATTCCTTATCATCCGGAGACGGAAATGGTGACGCGCAGTTTTCACCAGCTGTACACGCATGCGGAGGAGATCCTTCAGATTGTGGACCCGGCAACAGGCGAATTCCTTGCGGATGCGGGCCAAAGCAAGCTTAAAGCGCATCAGGAAGGCGAGTGGCACGCGGTGACGCAGGTTTACGTTTTTGACAAAAACGGAAAGATATTTTTGCAGGAAAGAAGTATGAATAAAGATATGTCACCCGGAAAGCTTCAAGTCTCTGCAGGCGGGCATGTGAATCTTGGTGAAAGCCGGATCAGCGCCGCGATCCGGGAAACAGAAGAAGAGATCCGTTTGAAAATCAAACCTGAAAAGCTTGTCCTTCTTTCACCTCCTAATGGTTTTCCAAGAGAGTCCGTTCAAGGCGGGCTTGTGAACCGCGAATGGGTGACGATTTATGCCTACATTCTGGATGATGATGAGAAGGCATCGCTTGAAATCAACCTGGATGAGATCTCAAGGGGCTTTTTCTTCAGCATGCCGTTTTT
>CAYRBY010000061.1:0-10130 GCA_964422635.1 uncultured bacterium | reverse complement strand
GGCGTGCTGGCTCAAAATGCGGCGCGTCAAATGCCTGCGGTCGAGGCCGCGCTGCGCAGGCAGGGAGAAAACCCTCGTTACGCGAGTCTGTGGAGCGCCCCAGGCACTCAGGTGCAGCCCGCAGCTGCGGCAGAAGATCTCCGGAAAAAACACCCGGATTATGAAACCGCTCAGGACGCCTTTTTTATGAGTCTGCTTTCCGGTTTTGAGTCCGGTGTCCGTCAAACGCTTTCCACGGATGTGTCCAAAAAGCTCGTCTTTGCATTTGGGTACCGCATGCCAAGCGGGGAAAAGCACCGTGCGCAGCTTCTGGATTATTTTAAAACGCTGAAGGCCCTGCGTGATGCCTTTCCCTCGCAGCTCACGGCCGATATCCGGATTCTGGTGCTTCCTCACGAAATGGAAGACGGGAATGCCAAAGAGTTTTTCCGCGAAGCAGGGAAACTGGGGGTCGCCAAGCCTGTTGAAATGAGTGAGGCCGTGGCCGCTGCGTCTTTGGCAGGATATCTCCGGGAATTCGGAAGCGCGCTGGTTTACGGGCTGCCGGGGACGGAACTGCTTTCGGATTATGCGGACCGTGCCGTGCTTTCAGAAGTGGATCCGGGCGAGGAACTGCCCGTGGTTATTCTGCTTTCCCGCATGCTGGCTGAAGACGGCAAAAGCCGGATCACCGCCGAGCGCATCAAAAAACTCGCGGAATTCCTTCCGGGCGTTCTTCAGATGCAGGGAAACAAACTTTTCATCACCAGGCTTGTGCTTGAGATCGCTTACAAGTTCTCAGCGAGCCGTCTCATCCAGACCGCTGCTTAACCGCCAACGGGTCCTTGGGCCATTCGAGCGCTTTTTCCTTTAGACAATTTCTGTTCAATCCGTAAGATAAGCGTCGTTTTCTTCGTAAAGATCCTAAGAAAAAGCAAAGGAATGATTCATGTCTTCATCTGCCGTCGTTTCTCGTAAAAGCAGCGTCCTGCCTGCTCGCTCCAAAGTTCCGGATGTCCGGACTTATTCCAGTTTAAAAAAGGAAGTGGGCGAGGCCCTTGAAGCGGGAAGAAAGCGGGCCCAGGAGGCCGTAGAGCAGGAGAAGACACGCACTTATTGGGAAGTGGGGCAGCTCATTGATGCTCACGTTCTGCAGAGCGGGGAGCGCGGAGATTATGGAAAAAAAGTGCTTCGCCGTTTGTCCGAAGACCTTCGCACCAACCAGACTCTTTTATATTACGCGCTGCAATTTGCCCGGGCCTATGAGAATTTCCCGGCGCCGGGAAAATTGACCTGGAGTCATTACCGGGCGCTGCTTCCCGTCAAGGATGAGGGCCTCCGAAAAGGACTTGAAGCTCAGGCTGAGGAGTGGGGCTGGAGCAGCCGCCGGCTTGAAGAGGCGGTCGGAACTGCGGGCCGCAAGGCGTCGGATAAGAGCGTTGTGAAAAACGGACAGCTGCCGGAGGTAAAACCCGGCGAACCGCACCGTTATCGTCTTTTCCGCAGCCAGGCGCCCGGCGCAAATCCGAATGGGCTGTTGATTGATCTGGGCTTCTCTTCGTATCTTGAACTTCCTTCTGCCTCCAAAAGGTTTTTTTCCGAAGAAATCATCCGTTCTGAAAAAAAGGCCGGCGGCAATGGGACTGCCGGGTATCACCTGAGCCGCGTCAACGGCGCTCGCGAAACGGACCTGTATTTTTACCGGGCCTTTTGTGAGAAGGTGGTGGACGGCGATACTGTGTGGATGCAGGTGGATTTGGGGTTTGGCGTCTCAACTCGCCAAAAGCTCCGGCTTCGGGGGATTGATGCACCTGAACTGGACACAGAGGCGGGCCGGAAAGCGCGGAAATTTCTGGAAGCCCAGCTGCAGACCCCGGAAGGCGTTCTGATCCGTACGATAAAGTCGGACAAGTACGACCGTTACCTTGCGGATATTTTTGCCGGAACCGTCCATATCAATGGACTTATGGTTTCGCGAGCGCTGGCCTCGCGTATCTAGGATTCTTTTTTTCATCTCTTTAAAAACTCCCTTTTTGACGCCTGCAGACCGCAGGAAAATATTGCCCCTCAATCTAGCCTTTTGATTTTCCTCTGCTACACTTTGAGTAATCGCAAAAAACCCCAACCCATTAACAGGAAGAGACTCATGGGGCAGAAGGAAAAAAGCGGCAAGGATCCTCTCAAGCGGATTGCTGAACTTCAAAAAAGAATTAAAACTCTCGAAAAACTTGAAGCCCGCCACGAACAGATAGAAGCTTCCCTTCGTGTATCAGAAGAAAAATTCCGCACCGTGTTTGAAAACTCCGCAGCAGCCATCACGGTTGTGGATGAAAAAGAGCGCCTGATTTCGTGGAACAAATTTACCGAAAATATGCTGGGCATGACCCATAAAGATTTGTACCTGAAACCCATCCGTGAGCTTTACCCGCCGGAGGAGTGGAAGCGCATCCGTTCTTATGATATCCGTTCCTCGGGCATGCGGCACCACCTTGAAACCGTCATGATCAAAAAGAACGGCCAGCTTCTCGACATTGATGTGTCGATCAGTGTTCTCAAAGACAAGGAAGGAAAGGTTACCGGAGCGATCGGAATCATCCGGGACATTTCCGAGCGCAAAAAAACCGAGGCGCAGCTTCGAGATTCGGAAGAAAAATTCCGCCGGGTGTTTGAAAACTCGGCAGTACCCATTATGGTGGCGGACGCAGATGACCGTCTTGTTTCCTGGAACAAGCAGCTTCAGGACCTTCTCGGGCTGCATGAAGATCAGCTCAAGGACTTTCCGCTCCGCGCGCTTTATCCGCTCGAAGAGTGGAAGAAGATACAATCCTTTAGTGAACACAAGACCCAGCAGCACCATCACTTTGAAACGCAGATGATTCTGGGGGACGGCGGTACGCTGGATGTCGAAATATCCATCAGTGTGCTGAAGGATCCGCACGGTAAACTTACGGGCTCCATCGGCGTGATCCGTGATATCTCGGCCCGCAAACAGGCTGAAATCGAGCATAAGGCCAGGGAAGCTGCGCAGGCTTCTGCGCGGGCGAAGAGTGAATTTCTTGCCAGCATGAGTCATGAAATAAGAACGCCGATGAACGGGATTCAGGGAATGATTGATCTTCTGCTGGATATGGAACTCACCCCTGAGCAGCGCGAATATGTTCAGGTGGCAAAAACGTCTTCGGATTCTTTGCTCAGAATCATCAATGACATTCTGGATTTTTCGAAAATCGAAGCCGGCAAAATGACCCTTGATGCCGTGACTTTCAGTCTGCGCGATACGCTCGGAGACACTTTGACGACACTGGCCGTAAGGGCTCAGGCCAAAGGGCTTGAGCTGGCCTGCCACATTCCGCCGCACGTACCGGATTCCGTGGAAGGGGATCCGGGAAGGCTTCGTCAGATTGTGATCAATCTTGTGGGCAATGCGCTGAAATTCACGGAGCGAGGGGAAGTAGTTCTGAAAGTTGGGCTGGACCAGGCAAACGACCAGGAGATGACTCTTCATTTTTCCGTGATGGACACAGGAATCGGCGTGCCTGCAGATAAACAGAAACTTATTTTCGAATCCTTTCAGCAGGCCGACAACTCTATGTCGCGTCGCTTTGGCGGCACGGGGCTTGGGCTTGCGATTTCCGCCAAGCTGATCAAAATGATGGGCGGCGAAGTCTGGGTGGAAAGTCCTTGCGAAGCCATGAAAGCCGAAGGCGGCGGACCAGGCAGTGCCTTTCATTTTCGCGCCAAATTTAAACCCGGAAAAGCCGGCGGACGGCGCCTCAGTATGGTCCGTGATGTGAATATCCGGAACCTTGCGGTGCTGATCGTGGAAGATAATGGAACTCACCGCCACATTCTGAGTGAAATGTGCGAAGGCTGGGGTATGAAGCCTGAAGCGGTCATCAATGGCTTTGATGCGCTGGGAAAGGTGGACGAGAAAAGCCGCGTCAAATCGGCTTTTGACTTCTGCATTATTGATTCCGGCATGCCGGAGATGGACGGCTTTATGCTCGTCGAAGAACTCCGGAAACGCCCCTCGTGCAAAAACATGAAAATCATCATGATGGTTTCGGCCGTGCGTCCCGAGGAAAGCGCAAGGGCCAATCAGCTTGGCGTGGATGCCTGTCTTAAAAAACCCATCGCGCAGTCACGTCTTCTCGACACGGTCTTAAATGTTTGGGCTGAGCCGGGAAAGTCAGCGGGTTCCGTGGTGAAAAAAGCAGAGCCTAAACCGCTCAGGCCTAGCCTCAAAATCCTTGTCGTTGAGGATAATGCTGTTAACCAGCTCGTGGCCCAAAGGCTCCTGGAACGGCAAGGCTACCGTTCTGTCATTGCCGAGGACGGTTTTAAGGGACTCAAACTTGCCCAGGAACAGGATTTTGACCTTATTCTTATGGATATCCAGCTTCCGGAAATGGACGGTTATGAAACCACACGCCGTATCCGCGCTCATCAGAAGAAGTCCGGGAAGATGGTTCCGATTGTTGCTATGACCGCCAATGCCATGAAGGGCGACCGTGAGAAATGTCTGGAAGCCGGCATGGACGACTATGTTTCAAAGCCTGTGCAGCCCGCGAAACTATTTCAGGTGATTGAAACCGTCTGCGGACTTGCTCTGGAAGACAGTGCAAAAGTAAATGGAATAAAGACCGATACTTCGGAGGATGCTAAAGCGGTTCTTGACCGGGATGCCGGCCTGACTCACATGGGCGGTGATATGGGGCTTTACCAGGATGTGATCCGGATTTTTCTTGAAGATGCGCCTATTCAGATCGAAAAAATCCGGGGCGGTCTCGAGGCCGGAAAAGTGGATGTTGTGGAATGCGAGGCTCATGCCTTGAAAGGCTCTGCCGCAAACATCGGGGCCAAGGTTCTGAGTCAGGCGGCGTTTCGTCTTGAAAACGCCGCTGAGGAAAACCGGCTGGAAGAGGCACAGCCGCTGCTTGAACAGGTGAAAATCGAGTATGAACGGCTCAAAAGTACTTTAAAGGCTGCCTAGGCGGAAGCGCGTATGACGAAAAAAATTCTTGTGATTGATGATGACCGCGGGTTTATCACTTTGATTTACTCGGTCCTGAGGGCGAAGGGGTATGAAGTCATTACAGCTACGAACGGTACCGAAGGTTTTGAAAAGGTTTCCCAGGAAGTTCCGGATCTGATCATTCTGGATGTTTTGATGCCTGAAATGACAGGATATGATTTTGTTCAGAAAATCCGCAAACAGGATCCCGCGCACCGTTCGATTCCGATCATTGTGATGTCTTCCCGGAAAAGCATGAAGGACTTTTTTACGAGCTGGGAACTGGCATTTTTTATGACCAAACCGTTCGAGCCTCAGGAGCTGACGGCTAAAGTCGCGCATGCCCTCAATTTCGATCCGGATATGCCGACCGGGAAAAAAGACAGTTCTGCCAATTCGACGAAAGGCAAGGGAAAGAAGGTTGTGGTTGCGGGCTACGATGAAGAGATCACCAGCAAAGTGGCGGAGGCCATGCGGGCCGAGGGCTACAACGTATTTACGGCGCAGGGGGATTCCCAGGGGCTGGATGAAGTGAGAAAGCTTCTGCCGGATCTTGTGATTTGCCACTACCACACCTTGAAAGGGATTATGAATGTACCCAAGCTCTTCGCCGGGATGCAGGCCAAGGACGAGACAAAGTCCATTCCTCTTTTTGTGGTCTGTCCCAAGGACATGGAAAGTTCGGCGCTTCAAAGCTTCAAGGAAGGCATGCTGATTGTTTTTGGTTCCGGTTATGAGCTGCATAAAAAGATGCAGAAATTTGCCGCGCAGCCCATTCCTGTTTGATAGAATTTCCCACCTCGAACTTCAAGGAGTCCCATGGATCTCAAGGGTAAAAGAATATTGGTTTTCTGTTCTTCAAGTCCACGTGTGGCTGAGGCCTATCAGGAGGCTGCCGCGGAAGTGGGGGAATCGGTGGGCCGGGAAGGCTGTGAGCTTGTGTTTGGAGGAACCGACACCGGACTTATGGGAATTCTTGCGCGTTCCGCGCAGAAGGCCGGCGCCAGAGTCACCGGCATTATTCCCGAAAAAATGCATACCAAGGGCCTTGGCTATGCGGGCTGCAATGATCTTGTGGTCTGCCGCGATTTGCACGAGCGCAAGGCACGGATGCAGGCTGCTTCTGATGTGATCATTTGCCTGCCCGGCGGATTCGGTTCGCTCGATGAACTTGCGGAGTCTCTGGCCCTTAAACAGCTGAAATATGAAGCCAAGCCCGTGGTCTTGATTAATACCATTGGATACTTTGATCCGCTGCTCGGCTTTTTTGAGCGGATGATTCTCGAAAGTTTTGCGCGTCCGGAATACCGGAGCTTTTATTTTGCAGCTGCAGATGCAGAGGATGCCTTTTCTTTTCTGAAAAATTATGAAAGTTCCGGGGCTTAGAGCGGGGGAGCAGAACGTTTTTCGAAGAGGATTTTTTCAAATTCCCTGAGCAGAAGGTCTGGATCACCCGCGGTTATCACGCGGCTGTTGGGAATGCTGCTTGTCAAAGCTTCAATAGCTGAAGGAAAAAACGGCGCAGTCCCTGCCGGGTAAAAAACGATGGGAATACCGTCCGCTTTTTTGATCTGGCGGATCGTGGCAGCCAAAGACCATTCCGGCGATTCAGGAGCAGGGGTTTTGAGCTTCAGAAAAATGGCGTCCGGTTCTTCAACGCCCGCCGAGTGAAGGGCGATTCGGGTGTTTTTGGCATTAAGGACTTCATAGCCGGCATTCATGAAGCTGATGACGAGGGCATGAAAACGGTCCGGGTCATCGTCCACGGCAAGAATGCGGGGATTTTTTTTGACCGGTTTCCGGTTTTCTTCTGGCGGTGAAGCGGGTTTCACTCCGCCGTAATGTTTGGCCATGGTCTTTTCAATCAACGCCAGAAGGTCTTCAAAATTAAAAGGTTTTCCAATAAAACCGTCAATTTTGAAATCTTTGAAAACCTGTTCAAGCGCCGCACGTCCCGTGATCACAAGAACGGGGTACTTGGGGCTGCCGTCATAACTGTTGGCGATATTGTGGTAGAAAACAACGCCGCCCATACGGGGCATGTTCATGTCGAGAAGGATGAGATCCGGAGCCTTTTGCTTGATCAGCTCCAGTGCTTCGACGCCGTCGGCGGCGGAGCGGATGCGGTAGCCGTGTTCAGACAGCATCATGCCCATGACTTCCCGGATTTCGGGTTCGTCATCAACAATCAGAATGTTATTGCGCTGAGGGTTCACTGTCATAAGGCTTTTTATTTTCGTCTGGGGTGCTGTCCAAGTTTAGATAATTCGTGCAAAAGTTCGTTAGGGGATGTGCCGATATTGTTTTATCATTGATGACACTGACGCGTGATTATGGTGCGTCTAGAAAAACGGGGGCTATATGAAGGGTTCTTCCAGATGGTTGGTTTTTACAGCGATGTCGTTTCTTGTTACGGGCACGGCTTTGGCGGCCAAGAAAGTCGAAGCGGCCCCGGCTGCGGCTCCCCAGGCCAAGTCCTGGATTGATTTTTCGGAAAAGAAGGATGAGGCCTCAGCGGGAAACGTTACGCGTCTTGAGCCTATGACGAAAGAGGAGGAGGAGGCGCTGAAAAAGTTTATACGTTCTCTCGAAACAACCATTTCAACCGTTCAGGGAGCAAAGCTGGCAGCGGACACGAAGAACTTGACCGAGCAATCCTCCCAGGTCAGATTTTTGCAATCTGTGAATTCAATTCGAGCTATCCCGAGCCCGACAGATTTTCAAATGCTTCGTGATATTCAGAGCATTCAAAGCCTGCGTCAACACCAAACTGAAATATTTGGTCCGCCCCCGGCTCTTGTAAAAACTGCTGACAAAACATCCTGATTGATTCCGGTCTGATCCTTCAAATACGGTTCACTGGGGTATTGTGAAGCAATCAAGCCTTTTGATTATTGGACCGGGGTATGTAGGTGCAGAAGCCGCAAGGCAGCAGGTCGTAACAGGCGGCTTTACCGTTTACGCCCTTGTGAGAAGTGCGGAAAAAGCCTCACTGCTTCAAGCCTCTGGAATCATTCCCCTGAGGGGTGATCTTCTTCATCCTGAAACTCTTCCTGATTTCCCTGATGCAGATCGCGTGCTTTTTTCCGCAGCCCCGGACGGGCATACGGAAGCAGACTATCAGCGCCTTTACCTGGAAGGACTGAAGGCCGTTCTTGTGCGCCTCCGAAGGGCAAAAAAAATACTTTGGGTTTCAAGTACCTCCGTTTGGGGGGATTCTCACTCCGGCTGGGTTGATGAAGCCGTGGCGCCTGTTCCGGGCGCACCTAAACCAGAAATTCTTCTTGAGGCAGAGAGAACCGTTCTTAATTCAGGAAGTCCTGCCGTTGTTTTGCGTTTGGCGGGAATTTACGGGCCGGCGAGAAACCGCCTTAAGGCGTTCCGGGAGGGACGCTGGCCGGAAGCGGGAAGCCCCCTGCGCTATCTCAATTTGATTCACCGGGACGATGCTGTAAGGGCCATTCATTTTCTCTTCGAAAAAGGAAAGGCCGGAGAAGTCTATGCGGGTGCTGATGCCGGGCCATTTTTAAACAAGGACCTCGTGGATTGGCTTGCTGAGCGAGTTCAGAGGGCCTATCCTCTTCCGGAATGGAAAAGCGGCGCGCCAGGGGGAAAACGTATGCGCAGTGTAAAACTTCAAAATCTCGGGTTTGCGTTCCGGTATTCTTCTTTTCGTGAAGGCTACAGTGCTCTGATTGAATCAGGGGAGGGAAATCTGTGAATTCCGGTGCAGGCAAAACCGTTTTAGGTTACTGGGTTCCGGGGGTGCTTTTGATCATGCTCGCTTTTTGGGCCGGATCCCAAAAAGACGCAACCCTGGGGCTTCTGGGTTTTGTTCCGTTCTTTATGGCGGGAATGTTTCTTTTTATTCATGGGTACAAAAAGATATTTGGGCCCGTGCAGGACGACAAGGATGACGATGAACGCAAAGGAGCTTGAAACAATGCTGAGGCAGCGACTGAAGGCTGAGTATGCCGAAGTGCGGGATGAGAGCGCCCGCCACCGCGGCCATGCAGGACCTCGGCAGACAGGCGGAGGACATTATGAAGCCTGTGTTGTCAGCCGTGTTTTTCAGGGGCTTCAGCCGGTTGAGCGGCACCGGGCTGTTTACAGTGCTCTGCAGAATGAAATGAAAGCAGAGATCCACGCGCTGAGCCTTAAACTCTTTACGCCGGAAGAATGGCTGAAAAGGGGAGGAAAATGAACCGCGGATCTGCCGTTTTGTTTTTTGGGCTTCTTTTGTTTCAGGGTGCTGCATTTGCCGATCTTTATGGCGCTTCCGGAGGAATGAAGAACGAAAGTGATGTGGCTGTTACAGTTTTGCTTGTGCGGGAATCAGGCGATTATGAAACACAGGTTGTGGCGGCAGGTGCCATGCTGGATTTCCCGGAAAACACGGCCCGCATTAAAATCTCCGCAAGCCGTCAAGACCCTCCCGGACCTCTTTCGCATATTCGCGTAGCCGTGATTCAGCCCGATGGTTCACGCAGCGAGCTGACCTCTCTGGAGTCTGAGGCCTTCATCAGCCGGACCGGAGGTAAGTTTACAAGCCCTGCGCCGCTGGATACGCGGGGGAACCCCCTTTAGTTTTCCGGAAGAAGACAGCCGCAAGCCGCACAATAAAAGTTCTAAAGCCTTAACACCCCCAAGGCCGACAATAGAAGAGCAACTAAAAGGAGGGCTTATGGGAATACCTGTTTTGATTGCCCCTGATTTGACAGCAGTCCGCATTGGCCGTCATCCCGTGAAGCTGACCGCAATTCTTTACCTGAAGCAGGCCCTGCTTGCTGAACGCTATGAAGATTGTCCTGATATGATTATGATTGCCCGCGAGTTTGGGGCTGATCCCTATGAGATTCGCAATATCCTTGAAGACCCCCGGCGTACACCGGCCTGAAGAAATGGCATCTCAAAATAAAAAAAACGGCGGGGGCTAGCGACCTCCGCCGTTTCTTCTGAGCTTGCCGGACGCAGCTCGCGTCCGTTGCGGCTTAAACCATTCCTGTGGGAATTTCCTCGACCTTCTTTTCTTCTTCCTTCATTTCAACCGCGGTGCTTTCAGCTTTGTCAGCCGCTGCATCGGCGGCGGCAAGCGCTTCATCCGTGACGGGTTTTGCGGGTTCGGCGGTCATTCCTT
>CAYRBY010000060.1:0-12233 GCA_964422635.1 uncultured bacterium | reverse complement strand
CGCGTGCGCACAAGAGAAGAATTTTATCGCCAGGAAGAATATTTCCCTTTTCATCCACAACGCCAATACGGTCGGCATCGCCATCAAAACCGATTCCCAAATCGGCCTTAATTTCGAGCACTTTCTTCTGAAGATCTTTAAGGTTCTTGGGCTCAGAAGGATCTGGATGATGATCGGGGAATGTGGGATCAAGGTTGGAATAAAGCTCCGTCACGTCATGGCCAAGGCGGCGGATCAAATCAGGAGCGACAACGCCGCCCATCCCGTGCCCGGAATCGACCACCACTTTGATTTTGCGTTTGAATTTAAAGAGCGACGCTACGTAATCCTGATAAGCCGGAATAATTTTTCCCTGCTCAACCTTGCCAGCTCCCTTTGAAAAGGCGCCCTTTTCAATAATTTCCCGCATCTTTTGGATTTCGGCTCCGAAAAACGGACGCTCCGCAAGATGCATTTTAAAGCCATTGTATTCCACTGGATTGTGCGAGCCGGTAATGCAGATGCCTGCATCTAGTTTCAAATGAGAGACGGAGAAATAAAGGACCGGCGTAGGAACCAGGCCAAGATCCACAACATCCAGGCCGCCTGCCGTGAGGCCTTCAAGAAGAGCTTTTTTCAAACGGCTGGAGCTTGGCCGCATGTCGTGGCCGACAGACGTTTTCTTTTTGCCCTCAGCAAGCATCAGCGTCGCAAAGGCTCGTCCGAGAGAACGAACGAGATCATCTGTAAATTCAGTGTCCGCTATACCGCGTATATCGTATTCACGAAAAACATGGGATGGGATCATTGGCTGGAAATCCTTGGGAGTCTGGATAAGGTTAGGATTTAGTGCGTGCGACAGGACTTGAACCTGTATGCCTCGCGGCGCCACCCCCTCAAGATGGTGTGTCTGCCAATTCCACCACGCACGCATTAATACAAATTTTTGGGCTAATTCACAACGAGGTTAAGATGCTTTCTTGGCCCGCTGTTCACTTTCAAGGGCCGCTTCCACCCGCGTCAGCTCCGCTTCATACTGACGAATTTCGTCGAGAATAGTACGGACACTCGACTCCTGCAGATCAACGCTTTGGCCGCCTTGACGTGCACCATCGTACACACGGCTGCCAAGTTGTGCAAATTTTTTTGTTACTTTGTGTTCCAAAGCCGCTTTTTCGATCAAAAGCTTTGTAATCTGAGCCGCTTCTCCGGCCTTCTCAGAAACCGTTTTCACCGACTGCTTTGCGGCTTCAAAAGCCTGATTAAACGCTTTTTCGGCTTTTTCATAAAGAGATCTCGTTTCCATAAAAGCCTCGCAATTCAGTGACCATCAACAGGTTAAGATCCCTAAAAAGGAAGGCAGATTTTACCAGAAACCCTTTATTTTGGAACTTTTTTTTTAAACACCTTATTTTGAAGCTATCCGGCGCAAAACACACCGTCCGCGTCTTAAATCAGAAATGTTCAAATACGGAGAGGAAGAGCTTAGATATTACGTAAGGGCCAGAAGAGGCACGCCCTGATTCGCAAGGTAAAGTGGCTGGGGGACCTGGATTCGAACCAAGACTAAACGGTCCAGAGCCGTTTGTGCTACCGTTACACCATCCCCCAAAACAGCGCAGATGGAATCCTGCGCAAGGCGCGTATTATAATCACTTTGCCTGGAGGGTACAAGCCGGGAATTTTGGATTTTACGAAGTGCGCTAAGCTCCTTCAAGCCCTAAAAGAATGCGTACTTTCCTGAAAAGCTCAGTGCTATGGAACGGTTTTCCTAAATAGTCGGAGGCTCCGCACTGGTAGATGGCGCGTTTATCCTCTTCTGAGTTGAGCCCCGTTAAAGCCATAACGGGGATATCTCGAGTCGCTTCGTGGGCACGAAGATTGGTGCAGATTTCAAATCCGCTGATCCGGGGCATTAAAAAATCCAAGAGAATCAAATCCGGACGCCATCCTGCAATTTGAAGCCCTGCTGTAAAGCCGTTGCTTTCCGCCCGCACTTCGATCCTCGGCTCATCGTGCAGAAGCTCTGTAAAAATCTCAAGCAGATCCGGGTCATCCTCGACAATCAGCACACGAAAAGGTTCTTGTCTTTCAAGCCATCCTTCGGGTGCTTTGATTTTTTCCCGCTCAAGAAAGGTTATAAGTGCATCATGAGAAACTCTCCAGTGCCCTCCGGGAACCTGAAAAGAAGGAAGTTTGCCTGCCTGGAGCCATCTGATCGCATCCGTTGTCGTAACTCCGCAGATCTGGCCGATTTCCCTGGGATTATAAACAGCCTTTGAAGCAGCATTTTCCATAAATCATCTCCGGGCGGTTTGCTCCACTAGAAGATTACCCTTCAAAAGCTCACAAATCAAACAGGCGGGCGGTTTTTACCGGTTCTAAACAGCTGCAGAATTTGCGGCGAGGAAAGTGCGGATACGCTTCAGGCAGACGTCTTTGCCGAGCACACTCATCAGCTCAAAAAGCCCAGGGCTCACAGTTTTGCCCGTCAGAATAAAACGAAACGGGTGTATCAACACTCTGGCTTCAACACCTTTTTTCTCACAAAAATTGCGTGTGGCTTGATCAAGAGCTTGATGATCTTCAAAATCCTTAAGTCCTTCGGCACATTCTGAAACCCAGGAATCCAAGACACCCCGCAAAGAAGGCTCACGGAATAAATCCTTAGCGGTTTGCGGGTCATAAGCCTGAATTTCCTCAAACAAATAAGCGGCCTCACTCTTTAAATCCCGGAAGATTTTAATCCGCGTCCGATACAAAAGGGCGAGCTTCCGCCAGGTCTTCTCCCCGAGCCGCGCAGCCTCATCAGGATAGTAAGCTGTAATCCTTCGTAAATAGTCTTCCTCGGGAATCAGCTTTAGGTGCTGGCTGTTAATCCAGAAAAACTTCTCCGGATTAAAACAGGCCTGGGCTTTGTTAATGCGTTTGAGACTGAACTTCTTTACAAGGTCCTGAAGCGTAAAAATTTCTTGATTGCCATCGGCCCCCCAGCCAAGCAAGGCCAGATAATTGAGCATGCCTTCCGGAAGATAGCCTTCCGTACGGTAATGCGTGACGGAGACGGCACCATGCCTCTTGGAAAGCGGCGCTCCGTCGGAACCGGCAATCAAAGGCAGATGGCCATACTTCGGAGGTTTCCAACCAAACGCCTCATACAAAAGAAGCTGGCGCGGGGTGTTGGACAGATGATCGTCTCCCCGGATCACATGAGTCACGGCCATATCATGGTCATCAATAACAACAGCGAAGTGATAAGTCGGAAATCCATCCGACTTCATAATGACAAGGTCTTCAAACAAGGCTGCATCAAACTCGACAGGCCCATGAACAAGGTCGTGAAACAGGACTTTTTTGGGAGGCATTTTAAAGACAACGGCTTTACGTCCTTCTTTCACCTCTTCAAACGCCAGTCCTTTTTGAATGAGCTCTGCTGCCGCAGCCTGATAGCGTTCAAGGCGGCGGCTTTGATAGACAAGATCCTCATCCCAGGTGAGGCCAAGCCACTTCATGGAATTAAGGATTTCCTCTTCGAATTCCGGTTTGGAACGAAGCTGGTCGGTATCTTCAATTCGAAGAAGAAACGTGCCGCCTTGGTTTCTTGCATACAAGTAATTAAAAAGGGCTGTGCGGACGCCCCCTATATGGAGGTAGCCCGTAGGAGAGGGGGCAAAACGAACGCGGATAGGACTTTTTAAAGGTTCAGTCATTTTTGATTTCCGGGTTTAAAGGGTACGGATGATTCGCTTGATCTGCTCAAGATCCAGCGGTTTTCTGAGGCAGGCTTTTGCACCTAGCTCCACGGCTTCCTTTTCCTTGTTCGGCGGAAGGTATCCGGACATGAAAACAATAGGCACTTTTTCATTAATCTTCCGGATTTCCTCAAAGATCTGACGTCCTTCCATCCGGGGCAGGAGGATGTCCAGAAAGATAATCTCAAATTCCTTTTCGCGGACCATTCGAAAGGCATCGGGACCGTTTGTAGCAATATCCACCTGGTGATCATCTTCCTCAAGAAGATCGCGGAACTCTTCGCAAATTCTTTTCTCATCATCAATGATCAGAATGCGCGCCATAACGGTCCTCCTGAGCTAAACGGGAAATTGAAAATTTTCGCGAAGCGCTGCAAAATAATTTCTTTTTGAGCTTTTCACGAGTCTTACGGGAAGCGGAGACCGAGTAACCTCAATGGTGAAACCGCTGTCAATTTCGAGATCTTCCTGTCCATCAATCGTCAGCAGGGCCTTAGCCTCAGCTTTTGCGCCCTCCATCGTCACAGAAATTTTTTCCTGACAGGACACAACCATGGGGCGCAAAGACGAGGAATGCGGACAAATCGGTGTAATCACCATCGCGCTCAGCAAAGGGTGTACAATGGCTCCCCCCGCAGAAAGGGAATAAGCTGTGGAACCCGTAGGTGTCGCGACAATAACCCCATCCCCGGAAAAACGAGTCAGTTTCTCATCGCTGACCCGGACACTTAAATGCAGCATTCGAGTCAGGCCCTCACGGCTGACCACAACGTCATTGAGCGCACGATATTCTTTTTTGATGTTCTTCGCGCTGTTCACTGCCCGGCAAAGGAGCGTAAGCCGGTCTTCCAGAATGGCACGTCCGGAAAAAAAATTCTCCAGCTCTTCATAGACCTCATCCTGTTTGACTTCCGTCAAAAACCCAAGCTTTCCAAAGTTGACGCCCAGGATGGGAATCGGCTGGCTGGGCATTTTGCCCACAACGGAAAGAAGCGTTCCATCCCCGCCAAGACAGACAAGCAGCCCCGTCTGCCCCACCCACTTTTCGAGCTGAGACTGTGTCGTATCAAAAACCTGAATACCGCGGGAAGAAAACCACTTGCGAAGGCCTTCAAGAAGGCGCAAAGCCCCTTCCTTGTTCTGATTAACCACGATGCCGGCAGCTTGAGTCATGGCATTTTGAGGTGTCATCTTGAGGCAGGATTAGACAATTTTTTGGGGCCTCGTAAAAAGAGGCTGCTTCTTGAGTTTAAGTTCCTGACGGATTCGTTCAGCAATCAACTCCGGAGAAAGACCGAATTCTTCAAGAAGTGCTGTCTGAGATCCGTGCTCAATAAATCGGTCCGGCAGGGCAAAGCGCGTGACATGCGCTCCTGATATTCCGCGGCTTTCGAGAAACTCCAGCACCTTGGATCCAAACCCTCCGGTCAAAACATGCTCCTCGAGAGTAAAAAGATAAGGGCTTTTTTGCAGAGACTCAAGAATAAGGCTTTCATCCAGCGGGCGAGCGAAACGCATATTCACAACCCGCAGATCAATCCCCTCACCCTTCAGAATATCCGCCGCTTTGAGCGCTGAGTCCAACATGCTTCCCAGCACCAGAAGACTGCCATCACCGCCCTCACGGACAACATCTCCTTGTCCGATTGCAAAATCCTTCTGGGAAAGATTCTCAAGAGACCCAGGAACATTTCCGCGAGGATAACGCAGAGCAAACAAACCGGGGTACTGGAGCCCTAGCTTGAGCATTTTCTCCATCTCAAACTCGTTCACCGGAGCCGCAATAACACAGCCCGGAATATGCCCAAGGTAACTGATATCAAAAACTCCGTTATGAGTCGCGCCGTCAGCGCCTACAAGTCCCGCACGATCAAGCGCCACAACAAGCGGAAGCCGCTGCAAAGCCACGTCATGCACAAGATTATCCTGCGAACGCTGCAAAAAAGTTGAATAAATCGCACAGACGGCCTTCACGCCGCCCTTGGCAAGAGCACCTGCAAAAGTGACGGCGTGCTGCTCAGCAATACCGACATCAAAAAAGCGGTCCGGAAATTCCTTTTGAAAATCATTAAGCCCTGTTCCTGTAGGCATAGCCGCAGTAATAGCAACAAAGCTCTTGTCTTCCTTTGCGATCTTGATCAGAGAGCGCGCAAAGGCCTTAGTGTAAGCAATGCCTTCTTTAACAGCCGGCGCAGCGGCTTTAATTTTTTCACCTGTTTTCACATCAAAAGGCGTGACCCCGTGCAGCTTTTCCTCGTCTTTTTCGGCAAAGGGATACCCTTTTCCTTTTTCTGTCACAAGGTGCAAAAGGCAGCAGTCGTCGAGAGACAAAATGCGCTGAAGAGTCTTGACCAGAGACACGATATCATGGCCGTCGATCGGGCCAAAATAGCGAAAACCAAGCTCTTCAAAAATCATTCCCGGCACAAAAATGTTTTTCATGCCCTCGAGATTTTTCACTGTGAATTTTCTTAGGCGGGGAAACTTATCAAGCTGCTTTTCAACTTCCGAACGGACACGGTTGTAAATAGGGTCTGTGATCACACGGTTCAAGCAGTTGCTGATTGCTCCCACATTTTTTGCAATCGACATCTTATTGTCATTGAGAATGATCAGCATTTTCTTTTTGAGATGCCCGGCGTTATTCAGGGCTTCATAAGCAAGACCCGAGGTCATGGATCCATCGCCGACGACGGCGACAACTTCTTCATTGCCGCCTTTTAAGTCGCGCGCCACCGCAAGACCAAGCGCTTGGGAAATGGCTGTCCCGGCGTGCCCGACAATAAAATGATCATGCGGGTTTTCGAAAGGAGAAGGAAAACCGCTTATGCCGCCCGGCTGACGGATAGTGTTCATCTGATCGCGGCGGCCTGTGATCATTTTGTGCACATAGGCCTGGTGGCCCACATCCCAGCAGATTTTATCTTTGGGAGAATCCAGAAGATAATGGAGTGCAATATTCAGCTCAAGAGCGCCAAGGCTTGCTCCTAAATGACCGCCCGTTTTTGAAACGCAGTCGATCAGGTATTCGCGGTACTCTGCAGCAACTTCTGGAAGAGTTTCCAGCGGAACCTTTTTAAGGTCCGCCGGGCTGTTAATTTTTTGAATCCATTTCGGCATGATTCTGAGTCTCCTTAGGCATTCTTTCGAGCAAGTCGTCAGCGAGAACCATCAACTTGTCCGCTTTTGCACCGAGAACACGCACTTCGCGCTTTGCCCGTGCGATCAAATCACGGACATTATCCCGGACTTCACTTGCTTTCATAACTTTTAGATAGCCGTCACCGTCGTGAAGGTCATCGACGGATTGAAAAGCCAATCCAATAAGCTCGCCGTAGTGAAGCATCCGCAGCCTGTTTTCTGCGTCAGCGCCAGCGGCTAAAGCTCCGCAGACTAAACTTGCCCTGATCAGCTTTCCAGTCTTGTGAACATTGATATGATCCAGCAGGGGTAAATCAAGATCCTGACCCAAGGACTGAAGATCCGCAACTTGGCCCCCGATCATACCATAAGTGCCAGCGGCCGTCGATATTTCGGTCAAAATTTCAAGAGCCCGCCCGGCGGGCTGGATCTCACCTAGAATTTGGAAAGCGTGAGTCAGAAGAGCATCCCCTGTCAAAATAGCGAGCGCTTCTCCGAAACGCTTATGGACAGTGGGTTTACCGCGTCGGAAGTCGTCATTATCCAACGCCGGCAAATCATCGTGTACAAGGGAGTACGAATGAATCAGTTCGATTGAAACAGCAGGGATCAATGCTTCTTCCAACTTGCCCCCGCAAGCTTCTGCTGCGGCGAGGGTCAAAACAGGTCGGAAACGCTTCCCTCCTGTAAAAACTGCATAATGCATCGCCTCATGCAGGGCAGCAGGTGCCTGGTCTGCCAGGGGAAGGATTTTTTTCAGCTTTTCATCAATTATTTGAATCAGCGTCTGAAACTGCTTCTCATAGCTCACAGTAGATCCTCCTCGCCTTCGTTATCAGAAGACGTCTTTGCTTTCCGGGTTGATGGTTTGCGTGCCGCAGAAGCGGTTTCCTCATCCTCTGAAAGCTCAAAGGGGACCTTCGTCAAAGTACCGTCCAGACCCCGGCTCAACATTTCGATCTTCTTTTCAGCTTGCGAAAGCTTTCCCTGACAAAGCCTGGAAAGCTTGACCCCTTCTTCATATTTTTTAAGGGCTTCTTCCAGAGGAATCTCACCGGATTCAAGATCCGCTACAATTTTTTCAAGCTTCTCAAGGGCTTTTTCAAATGGCAATTCGGCTGTCATACTTCCTCCTCAGAAAAAACACGGGTAATTTGAGATTCAACTCGTCCTTTTAAAAGTCTCGTTTCCAGCTTGGCGCCGGCAGAAAGACCTGCTGTTGTTTTCAAGACTTCCCCTTTTCCGTTCAGGGTTACGGAATAGCCTCTCTCTAGCGTCGCAAGCGGGCTGAGGGCGTGGAGTTTTCCCGCGAGATTCCTGAACTGAAGATCTTTTTCGGAAACATAGGAGCCTGCATAGTTTTGGAGCTGGCGCATCATTTCATCCACTCGCTGCGAATACTGTTCCACAAGAGAGACCGGATGACGAAGCGCATAGCTGGACTCAAGAGCTTCAAGGCGCTTACGGGAATCCCTGATCTGAAACAGCACCGCATTTCCCAGGCGCACTTCGGATTCCGCAACCTGCCGGACTAGCTCCTCCCGGTTCCGGACCACCAGTTCTGCAGCCGCTGACGGAGTCGGTGCCCTTAAATCCGCAACCCAATCACAGATGGTCCAATCTATTTCGTGCCCTACTGCTGAAATTACGGGAATACGGGATTCAAAAACGGCCCGTGCGACAACCTCTTCATTAAAAGCCCAAAGATCTTCGAGGCTGCCCCCGCCGCGGCCCACAATAAGAACATCAATAGAGCCTAGAGCGTTCATCTGTCGGATTCCTTGTGCGATTTCTTCAGCAGCTCCATCGCCTTGAACACGAACGGGACAAATCACAACTTCAGTCCCCTGAAAACGACGGTTAACCACATTGAGAATATCGCGGATCGCCGCCCCTGTAGGGGAGGTGACAACTCCGACCGATTTGGGAATTTTTGGAATGGGTCTTTTCCGCTCAACAGCAAAGAGCCCTTCTTTTTGAAGCTTTTCCTTAAGTTGAAGAAAGGCCAGCTGAAGAGCTCCTAGTCCAAGCGGCTCCATCTGCTGAATATAAAACTGATACTGCCCCCGTGCTTCGTAGAGTGATGCGCGCCCAAACACCAAAACTTTCAAACCATCCTTGATTTGGAAACGCGCCGTCTGATTATCCCGCGCAAAAAAAACGGCGCCCACTTGAGACTTATCATCTTTGAGGGTCAAATACATGTGTCCGGAGGAATGCTTCTTGAAATTGGAAATTTCTCCTTCCAGCCAGAGATCCCCATATTCACTTTCAATCTGTGACTTAACAGCTCGGTTTAGTTGGGTGACCGTAAGGGCTTTCCGCCTTGGATACTCCCCTGGCGTCTCAAAAGACTTATTGTCTGTCAAAAAAGAATTACGCGTGAACACGATAAACCCTTTTATCTGTAACAAGCATCATGACGTTTCGGTCCCGGGGCCCGACAGGAATCTGCCGCACCTTTTGTTCATCAAAAGCTAACCCTGCCAAAAAAGCATGTCCTGAGTCCGCCAGCAAGCGATCGTAGAATCCCAACCCCCGCCCCAGTCTGCGGCCTCGCGAATCAAACGCCAGCCCTGGAATCACAATAACGTCCATCTTTCGCGGTGCCGCTCTGCGGTTGACTCTGGGAAGAGGCTCCCAAATTCCAAAGGCCCCTTTCACAAGATCCTTGTGCAAATCATCAACCCTGTAAACCCCAAGTTTTCTGTTTGCCGCAACGCGCGGCAAATAAACTTCTTTGCCTGATTCAAGTGCATCTTTTAACAAAGCCCAAGTGTCCGGCTCTGTGCCAAAAGACGCATAAAGCAATACCTTACGGGCATTTTTATAAATACGGGTACGCGTGAAAAAACTCACGATTCTGCGGCTTTTGACCTTTCGAACAGATGAAGGAATAGCTTGTAGGAGCTGTCTGCTTTTAAGCCGGATTTCGCGTTTTTGAGCATCCAAAGCGGAAGGCGTCATGAGTGGTGATATTGTATTGAAAAGCCCTCGCTGTAGCCAGGGAAAAACCCGGGAGGCGGGTCAAACAGCGAGGATCCTGCGGCCCCTACGTTAAGGACGCGGATGCACGGCCCTTAAAAAGGGAGGGAACTTCTTTCATCTTATCATCCCCTGCGGCAAGCTGAGACTGCTTGTCTTTTCCGTCTTGAGTCGAGGAATCAGATACTGTCCAGCTGCTCTTGGGTGCATCAAATGTGGAGGCGATGCCTGTCATTACTTTTTCATTCTTACTTTTCAATTCTTGATCCCGCTTCTTGAGCTTTTCTTCCCAAAGGGCAATGGCCGCCGAAAGCTTATCGCTCGACGACGCCGCCCCCCCCTCAACAGAGGCTGTGGCTTCGCTCTCCGAAGCCGCTGAAACAGTTTCCTTCTTACGAAACAGATCGCTTCGAACCTTGAAATCCGTTTCGCGTTCCTTCGGCTTTGCCGTTTCAACAGGATAACGATTTAGATCCCCTGTGCTGATGCGGGCAGCGGATTGATAGGTCTGCTTGATCTTTTCCAAATCTTCCATTTCGCGTTTTACCGCTTCTTCCCGGTACTGGAGCTGCTTGGTCTTGTGCTCAATGTCCTGCTTAGAAGACTCCACCAAAGCCGATGCCTGCTTCACCTCTTCACGGTAAAGCTCAAAAGCTTTCTCGCGATCCGCAAGAAGCTGGCTGCGATGCTCTATTTCAGAAGTTTGTGAAGCAAGCAAACTCCGGTCATTTTCAAGAGCTCTGAGTTTTTCGGTTATCTCTTTCTCTTTTTGTTCAATTTCAGCAGAACGGCTTTCCAACTCCTGTGTTTTTACATTTTTATCAGTCTGCCAGGATTCGTAAGCCTGCTTGTCTTTTTCCATCTGCTCTTTGGCTTTCTCAAGGTCGATGTGTGACTGACGCAGAATAGCGGCCTGCTCCTCCAGCTGCGCGGATTTCGTCTGCAATTCTTCTTCACGCTGCTTCAAGCGCGTTTCAGCTGCGTTTACCTGCTCCTGGTAGGTCTTGAAAGCATTTTCTTTTTCCTGAAGAATGAGCTGCTGTCTTTCGAGCGCCGCTGACTCATCCTGAAGCTTCTTTTCACGGCGGGCCTGCTCAGCCTGCCAGCTTTCTTGTGCGGTACGTGCAAGCTGGTAGGCCTGCTGATCCTTTTCAAGCGTTTCACGGTCGGCGCTGACACGGCTTTCAACTTTCATAAGCTCAGCAATCCGGACTTCATGCTGTTTCTTTTCTTCTTCGAGCTTACCCATCGAAAGATTTACTTCCGTCTGATAAGCTTTAAAGGCGTTCTGCTGATCCTCCAACTGCCGTTTCTTTTCTTCGAGGTCTGAACGCAGTTTAAGCACCAGTTCTTTTTCGCGCTCGTGGGCTTGAATCTCATCATTAAGCTTCATATGCAAATCCTGGATTTGCTGCTTCTCAGTATTGATTTTTCCCACCTCTGTCTGCTTCTCATTTTCCCAGTTTTGCTGAGCCAGCGTCCGAGCAGATTCATAAGCCGCTTTCGCCTTTTCTAGCTCCTCACGCTGAGCTTTAACTTCCTGAGATTCGCGGACAGACTCTTCGTTGCGTCTAACAATTTCGGCCTCGCGAAGGTCGAGTTTCTGCACTGCATTCTCAAGGCTCTGCTTGCGCGCTTCAATTTGCTCCATCGCTGCGGCTGTCCCTTCGCGAACACGTTTTTCAATGTCCGCTTCGCGCAGATCCAGCTTCTGTGATGTTTCGAGAAGCTTTTGCTCGTTTTCCTTCATCTGATCTTCATGAATTTTTAATTTTTGGGCCAAACTTGCCCGCTCGAGTTCCACCTGGGCCAAAACTCCCGCCGTTTGCTCACGAACACGCCGTTCCAGCTCAGCCTGCATCTGGGTCTTTTGAGTGTTGATATCCTGAATGCGCGTCTCAAGACCGCTTCTTTCCTGTATAAGGGCCTGCCGCTCGTCTTCAAGGCGTTGTCTGTCTGCCGCCAACCGAGTTTCCTCATTCTTCAGCTTCATCATGGCCGCATCCTGCTCCATGCGCCGATTCTGCATTTCCGATTCAAAACTTTGCTTTTCAGCTTGGAACTGCCCCTGCTTAACGTTCAGATCTGCCTTCAATGCATCCACATCCGCGCGCAGAGCGGCCAAGCCTTCCCGCTCTTTGGTAAGAGTCTCTTTTTCACCGCGAAGCTGAAACACTTGATTCTCCAAACCGCTCTTTTGACTGACCATTGCGGCCTGCTCAGCTCTGGCTTTGTTCAAAGCTTGATCCAATTCGTTCTTTCTCGATTCAAGTTCCTGACGGGATTTCTCCAAAGCGGAGACATCCCCCTCTTTAGCTGTTTTTTCGGCTTTAAGCTTTTCAACGGCCTGGATAAGCGCCTGCTTTTCCGCGGTCA
>CAYRBY010000059.1:7618-12411 GCA_964422635.1 uncultured bacterium | reverse complement strand
TCAAGGGTGTCCCGGCCCACACTGTAGTAGACCGACGCAAGCACCAGAATCCGGTTGTCTTCTGTCAGGTTTTCGGACACGTGTTCCATTTTTTCAATCGCGGAACGCACACGCCCCAAAGCTTCCGGGGAAAGCGCCGGGTCAATTTCCGCGAGTTTCTGAAGAAACTCCGCTGCAGAAATCCCTTTCGCTTGGAATGCCTCAAGCGCCTCGGCCAGAACAGGATCCTCCCGCTGAAGCACCTCGGCCAAAGAAGGCTCACCCTGAATCAGCGCCCGCACTTCCTCAGGCCTGGCCGCCACAATATTCCGGAACACATTCACTTTCGCCTCGTTGACCTCCTTTGCGAGGTCCTCGCGCAGTTTATTGACGCCTCCCTTCTTTTTACTGCCCAGCGATCCGGCCTGATAAGCCAAAAACAAACCCTGGATGCGCATATGACTTTCCGCTGTGAGCTTGTCGCCGATGCTCCTGCGCGTCGCATTCCAATCCGATAAAAGCACCACGGTCTTTGATTTGTCGCTGTATTTCACTTCGCTGTCCCCGATAAAATCCGTAAGGAATTTCCACTGGGGCTCCTGAAGCTGCCGGCCGCTGAAACCATTCAGGGCAATCACCGCTGAAACGTCGCGCTTGCGCAGCACTTCCAGAAGAAACGGGACAAGCTTTTCCTTATCCGGATGCACGCTCATATTTTCAAAAACGTTCAGGAACTGCTCGATCTCACGCACATTGATTTGCCACGCGTCGAGCTGGGGAACAGAGAGGGACGCAAACTCATGCAGATGATCCGGGAGCCTTGAATAGACTTTCAGGAACAAATAGAAATAGGCGGTTTGGAGTCCTGTGTCGACTTTAAAGAAAATGTCCGTCACGGTCTTTAAATCCGCCGGGGAGGCCGCTGGGAAAAGACGCTCGAATTCGGACGAAAGAAGGGGCTGAAGCTCCTCATGCCGCGCGCCCCGGGCAAGCCCTTCGGAAAACCGGTAATCTCCGAAACGCTTCCGCTGAAGCTCAAAAGGTTCGGGGGCGTGTTCAACACTTTCGTCCAGCACATACGTAAAATCGAAAAATATTTTCCGTGCAAGTTCCAGTGATTGCAGCAGCGCGCTTTGGCGCTGAGGATCCTGGACAAGCTCAAGAAGCATGTCTGCATGCGCCGGCCGGAACACATACCCGTAAGCACCAAGCTGCGCAAGCAGCGTCTGCAGACCCTCACCGGCGGCTGAGAGCTTCAGATATCCCGCATAGTCCGCAAACAGATACTCCGTCTGGTTCTCGAACCTTGTCCGGGCTTCTTCTGCAAGGGCTGCGGCCGGGTCGCGTCCCTTCAGCCAAAGAGTAAAAGCATATTGCCGGAGCTTAAGGGCTCTTAGTGCTTGTTCTTCACCCACACCAGCCGCGGCTGCGCCTGAAAGAAAATCCTCCTGTTTAAAATCGTCTGCGTAAACATACCGGAAAAAGTTGCTGAAGATAAGCTCGGCCGTGCTTTCCACCTGCTCAGGATCCAACGCAGACCGCACAAGATCCCAGTGCTCCAGCAAAACCCTGCGGGCCTGCGCACGTCCCTCGGGATTGCTTGTGAAAATTCCAGTTAAATACCGGATCATTTCAGCGCGTGCAGTCTTCTCAGTGGTTTGCAGAAAGGTCTGTGTGATTTTCTTCAGCGCCGCCTCATTCAGGCTCGAGAGACTTCCCGTTCCGATTCGGCTGCTTGAAAAACTTAACAGCCTTCTGCCCAGCATCCCTTGCGTCCCAGCGGCTGAAAGGCTGGCCAGAAGTACCAGGTTTGAAATTTTGATAAACGCAGGGTTCTGAACCATGGGAATACGCATTCCGCGGGATGCATTGGCTCGGTACTCCGGATCTGCGCGCCAATGATCGAGATGTTCCGGATACTCTTCCACAGAAAACAGGCTGACAGGGTCAAGGATCACTTCCATCATTCCCCGGATTTCCTCAGGAAGCTCCGCCTGTTTGGTCTGCGGCAGCTGACTCAGACGAAGCGCAAACTGATAAATCGGCGCCTTATTTTCTGAGCCTGGATTCTGCAGGTCAATTTTTATAAAACTCTCCGCACCTGTGTACGGGTCCCGGAAAAACCACATGGCCAGCATTAACGGAAGCGCGTTTCTGACAGCAAAGTCTTCATCCCTCTCAGCCTCAGCCAAAAGAAGCTCAAGGGCCCGCTCGTCGTTCTTCTCCCGTGCGCTGACCGGGAAAAAGGCCTGCTCCAAAAGATACGCTTCCCAGGACTCCTGCAGCCGTGCCACAGCCTCAGCGCCCCAGGCAGACCGCACAGCCGGCTCCTGCCGGAACAAAGGCCACGCGCTTGCAGAGCGGTTGTTAAAGTCAGGTAACGGAACTTCTGCTGGGACAGGAACAGCTCCTGCATAATCCGCATAACGAGGCAGCTCTCTCGCCGCTTCATGCAAACGAAGCAGGGCCTCGCGCTTCAAAGCAGCCGTCAATGCAGACACCAGATCCGCCTCATTTTCGCCCAGACGTTCTGACAGCTCCTTACTGCCCGCATCAATCAAGGTCTGCACTTTCGTCCAGGCCCTCATGAACTCGCCGTAAATGCCATCCAAAGAAGCCTGTTCGATCTGCCAGATAGACTGGGCTTGCAAAAGCTCGCTGGAAATTCTGTCCAGTTCCTTTTGAACAAGTCCGGCCAAGGCCTGCTGCTGACGCTGCTTTTGCCGTTGAAACATGCCCGGCTGAATCTGCTGCAAACGATCCAGCCTCTTTTCCAGCACCTGCTGCCTGCCAAGGAGATTCTCGACTCTTTTCACCTCAGCTTCCTGCCGGGCCGCAACAGACTGAATTTTGCCCGGCAGCGATTCAATTTCCTGACCCACAGCAGCGGGCAGCACAGTTTCGCGAAGTTCCGACCGCATAGAACGCTGGGCAGAATCCTTCAGTTTCTGGATTTCCTGCTTCACCCGCTCAATCTGGTCCGAATGAATTTTATTTTGATTGAGTAAGTTCTGAAGCTCTGCGGCTTCCGCAAGGTCAATCACGCCAGGCGGAACCTTCTCATCCACATACGCATTCACAAAGTTGCGGATGAATTCCTGGCCTTTGTCATCCTTTTCAATCTGCACCCGCTTATCCGCCACAGGAACATAAACGCTGACAGGCATGTCCACGCCAAGTTCTGTCCGGTAACTCACGGTTTTATACCCGAGGATAAACGCGGTCTGCTTTCTCGTGACTGCCTCTTCACTCTGGGTGCCGGCCTTGCCGCGGCCTTTCAAAACCGCCCGGTCCTGAAAATGCCAGAAATGGATGAATTCATGCAGCACCGTGGCTTCCAGCATGAACTGCCCGGCCGGATCCCCGCTTTTGGCCCAATCGAGAATCCCTGGATTAATCCCCAAATTCGTTTCAGCGGCTTTTCCGCTCGCAGAAAAAGCGGCCTCCTGTTTCGCATAGACATAAAACATCTTCTTCCAGTCAAAGAATTTGGAATTCATCAAAATCGCCAAATCCCCAAAGCCTTGCTCTCTTGCCAAAGTTGAAAGTTTGGAAACCGCTCTTTCAATCAAAGCCTGATCAGAGGGCGCCAGCTTCTCAAACGGTGTTGCTTCGGGACTTTCCGTTTTTTGTATCACCCCCGGTTGATTCTGAGCCTCCGGAAGTTTTTCCTGCGCAATGTGACCGCTGATCAAAACCGCTCCTGCCAGCCCGGCAGCCGCGGTCAGAAAGTTGCGGCGGTTCATCACGTCCGACCTCAATTCAGAACGAACCGTGGAAAGCGCCCCTTCCAGCGGCACATTCAAAAGTGCCGGGTTCAAGCCCGTTGTCCTGCCGTCCACCGGAGCGGCCAATGCTCCGGCCAGCACAGACTCTGCGGCAACAGAAGGCTTCAGGACCGACAAAACATTTTCCTTCGTAAGGCGGCCTTCCTTCTGGAAAACCCCTAATTGATCCATAAAACGGTCGACGGCGCTGAGCCATTTCTCGCGAAGCTCCGAACGTTTAGGATTCTGCTCCAGCACTTCATCAATGAAATCCAGATAACGCTTTGCTTTTTCTATTTCTCCCTTGTCCGCAAGATCGCGGATAATCTGGTCCCGCCACTTTTTCAAGAGCACACCCCGGTCTTCGGCAGACTGTTTCAGGAGCAGGTCGCGCGTCCCTCGAACAAACGCGCCGTAAAGATTCACCCTCCCGTCTTCGACCTTGAAATATTTTTTCCACGACACATTCCCCTGCATATGCTCACGGTACAGCGGTGTTTCAGGAAGCGACTCCATCTTCGGCATCACCAGCACATAAGACACCCCCTGCGATTTCAGCTGACGGGTCAGGCCCTCGGTATGAAAACCGCCCGCCACCACCACCGTCTCCTGTTTCTGATTCCGTGCCATTTCCTTCAGCGTGTTTTGAACAAACACCAGATCCCGCTTGTGGGCCGTCCTGTAAAATTCCTGATGCGGTTCCAGCATGGTGAGCAGCTCCGCAATCTTCGGGGCCTCCCGCACATCATCCTGCAAAATAGGCCACTGGGTACTTTCCTCAGCCATTCCCGACAACTGCTCCCAGTCTTCCTGGGTTAACTCAAGACGCATCAAGCGCTCCACAAGATCAAGCCGGCCGCTTTCCCGGTCGAGCCGGGCTTCAGCCTCATTCCGGAACAAACTTTTCTTCACGCTGTGGATATAGGCTTCCAATTCGCGGAAAACCTGTGTGCCTTTAATGTCCTGCATCCTTTTCTGCCGCCCGATCCTTTCCTTGAGCGCACTCGAAACCTCGTGCGGCATCCGGTATTTGGAAATCATTTTTCG
>CAYRBY010000059.1:0-7608 GCA_964422635.1 uncultured bacterium | reverse complement strand
GCTCTAAACTAAACTCACTCTGGCAACGCGGGGCCGAATTCCTGGGCACTGATTTGAGAGGTCTGAAATTTCTGCGACTCCAGATTAAACACGCTTCTGTCCCCCTCTACTTCCGGCGAGGGCGGAAGTGCCATCAGGGATTTTCTAACCTTTTCCCCAAGTGTCTTGACTTCAATTTCCACAGAAACGGCAGGCTCGGAATCCGCCGCACCTTTCAAGAGCGCTTCGAGATGGGTTCCAGGTTCCGGAGGCTGCACAGCATTTAACGCCATCAGCAGTTTGAGAAGTTCCAGCTTATTGCGATGGAAAGACGAAACCGCTTCGTCGATTTTGAGCAGCTCTGGCGAATAAGTTTCCTTCTTCAGACTCTCCAGATGCTCAGCCGCCAGATCCACGGCCGAGCTGATTTCCTTTTCCTTGGCCGCAGCGCTCAAATAAAACCCGATTTCCTTTTCGTACAAATCCCAATCTTCAAGCCCCAGGTACCTGGCTTCGGTCCGGTTAAAGACAGCGGCCGCGGTTCCGCCGGTCAGCTCCCCGCCTGCCATATATTTTTTGAACGTGGTTTTCAGAAGCTCCTGATCCGGAAAGCTCCTGAAAATCTGCGGATCCAGAGGAGAGGACGTGCCTTCGAGCAGGGCCAGATCAATCCCGTATCTTTCCTGAAAGAAACCGAGCAGCGACCGGATACTGTTCTGCGCATCCGGCACCGAGTGAGCGTCCTGAATCAAGATCACAAGACGCCCTTCTCCGCCCCGGTAAATTTCCTGAACTTCGCCGATGTTTTGAGGAATCTGGATCGCGGTCAAATCCTGGAAAATGTTTCCGGGGAGTGCGGGCATGGCTGCATTCACGGGCGCAGCGTGAAGCTCGGGAAGCGTGGGGCTTGAGACGCTTAAAACAAAAGCGACCCACAGAGCAGTACCCTTGTTAAGAAGGCTGCTTTTTCTCATCTTCTAAACACACCTTTAAAAACCCGGATTTTTCTGGGAAACAGAATTCTGCTCCCTTAACAAAAATGCCTGAGGAATGGAAAATTTGATAATTCCCGGAACTAAATGATCGGTTTTGCTAGCAGCTTAGAAATAAAGCTAGTTCCGGGCAAGGGCTTCCGAAGGGCCTTAAAACAGGGAGCGGTTTTCGGGAAAAATCTTTAATTAGCCTGTTTCGGGAGGGATTTCTTCTTCCAGAGGAAGTAAATAACCGGATAAATCAGAAGCTCCAGCAGAAACGAGGTCCCAAGACCGCCGATCATCGGGGCGGCAATGCGCTTCATCACGTCCGAACCCGCACCCACGGCCCACATAATCGGAAGCAAGCCCATAAAGGCCGCTGCCACGGTCATCATCTTGGGGCGCACCCTCTTGACCGCGCCATGAATCACGGCCTCGGTCAAATCGTCTTCATTACGCATCTTTCCTTTACGCACCGCATCGTCATAAGACAAGTCCAGAAAAAGAAGCATAAATACCCCCGTCTCGGCATCAAGCCCCATGAGCGCGATCATACCCACCCACACGGCAATCGACAGGTTATATCCGAGCGCCCACAAAAGCCACACCGCACCCACCAGGGAAAACGGAACTGCGAGCAGGATCAAACTTGTTTTAAATCCGGAGCGTGTGTTCATGTAAATCAGAAACCCGATCAGAAAGAGCGTCAGCGGAATCACAACTTTGAGCCGTTCCTTCACACGGATCATATTTTCAAACTGGCCGCTCCAGACAAGCCCATACCCTTCCGGCAGTTTCAGTTCGGCCTCTACTTTCTTCTTGGCCTCGGCCACATAGCTGCCGATATCACGGCCCGTCATGTCCACGTAAACATACCCGGCAAGCAGCCCGTTCTCATTGCGGATCATGGCCGGGCCTGTCACCATTTTTAAATCTGCAAGCTGCGCAATCGGAATGTTCTGTCCCGACGGCGCGGCCACGAGCACGCGCTTCAGTTTATCCAGGTCATCACGGAACTCACGCGAGTAACGAACATTCACGGGGTAGCGTTCCCGACCTTCAATGGTGGTAGAAATATTTTCACCGCCAATGGCTGACAGAATGACGTCCTGTACTTCCGAAACCGAAAGGCCGTAGCGGGCCAGCTCTTCGCGTTTGATGTCGAGGTCCAGAAAATACCCGCCTGCCGCGCGTTCCGCGAACACACTGCGGGTGCCGGGCAGGTTTTTCAGGATCATTTCAAGGTGAGTGCCGATCTTTTCAATCTCTTTCAGGTCGCTTCCCAGCACCTTGATTCCGATCGGTGTACGCACGCCGGTCGAAAGCATGTCGATGCGGTTTTTGATGGGCATGGTCCAGGCATTGGTCGTGCCCGGCAGCTTGAGGTATTGGTCCATCTCGCTGATCAATTCCTCGTGCGTCATTTTATCCGGCCAGATTCCTTTGAACGGAGCCTGCAGAATACCCGGAAGCCCGGAATACCAGCGTTTGGCCGAACGCCATTCCGAGCGGGGTTTCAGTTTCACCACCGTTTCAACCATGGAAAAAGGCGCGGGGTCTGTGGAGCTTTCCATGCGTCCCGCTTTTCCAAAAACACGCTCGACTTCAGGGAATCCTTTCAGAAGCTTGTCCTGCTGGATAAGAAGTTTTTCCGCTTCTGTCACCGAAATGCCGGGCAGCGTTGTCGGCATGTAAAGAATGTCGCCTTCCCACAAAGGCGGCATAAACTCAGAACCGAGCTTCAGGAACACGGGTATCGTGGTCAGCACCAAAGCGAACGCACCTGCAAGCGTCGCCTTCCGGTGCTTCAGCACCCAGCGGCAAACCGGTTCATAAATCCCAAACAGCACACGGCTCACCGGGTGCTTTTCTTCCGGGTAATAGGTCCCGACAAAAAGCGTGGTCGCTGTTTTGGAAAGCCACGGTGATTTGAATTTAAAAGGCTCCATGCGCGTAAACAGCATGCGCAGCGCGGGGTCCAGCGTCACAGCCAGAATGGCCGCAATCACCATCGCAAGGTTCTTGGACCAGGCCAGCGGCTTAAAAAGACGGCCTTCCTGGTCGACCAAAGTAAAAACAGGCAGAAACGCGGCGGCAATCACAAGCAGCGAGAAAAACACCGAAGGCCCGACCTCTTTCAGGGCGCGCAGACGCACCGCGTGAAAATCGCCCTTGCTGCCGCCGGACTTCCATTCCTCAAGACGCTTGTAGGCGTTCTCCACTTCCACAATCGCGCCATCCACCAGCACGCCGATGGAAATCGCAATCCCCGAAAGCGACATTATATTCGAGGTGAGGTTCATGCCCTTGAGCAGAATAAAAGAAAGCAGTACTGAAATGGGAATGGTCACGATCGGAATCATGGCCGAAGGAAAATGCCAAAGGAAAACGAGAATCACGAGGCTGACAATAATCATTTCTTCAATCAGCTGATGCGTGAGCGTATGAATCGCGTTCTCAATAATCTGGGAGCGGTCATAGGTCACCACAAGCTCCACGCCTTCCGGAAAAGAGCCTTTAAGTGACTGGATGCGCTCCTTCACACGTTTAATCACGCTCAGGGCGTTTTCCCCGGACCGCATAATCACGGTGCCGCCCACGGTATTGCCCAGCCCGTCAAGGTCGGCAATGCCTCGGCGGATTTCTGGCCCCAGCCCCACGGTTCCCACGTGTTTCACGAGAATGGGCGTTCCTTTAGAATCCACCCCGACCACAATATCTTCAAAGTCCTTCAGGCTCTTCGCATAGCCGCGCCCGCGAACCATATACTCTGCGCCGGAAAATTCAATGAGCCGGCCCCCTGCCTCTTCATTCCCCTTGCGCACCGCTTCCGTGACTTTGGAAATCGGAATGTTGTAGGCCAGGAGCTTGTTCGGGTCCACCGTGATCTGGTACTGCTTCACAAACCCGCCCATAGACGCCACCTCGGCCACACCGGGCACACTCTGCAGGTGGTAACGCAGCGACCAGTCCTGAAACGAACGGATTTTCTGCACATCCTGTTTACCGGTTTTGTCCACAAGCGCGTACTGAAAAACCCAGCCCACGCCCGTGGCATCAGGCCCGAGCTCGGTCTTCACGCCCTCAGGCAGCCTCGGCACAATCTTGCTTAAATATTCCAGTACACGGCTGCGTGCCCAATAAAGGTCCGTACCGTCCTTGAAAATCACATACACATACGAGAAACCGAAATCCGAGAACCCGCGCACCGCCTTCACGTTTGGTGCTCCGAGCAGCGCCGTCACAATCGGGTACGTCACCTGGTCTTCGATCACATCCGGACTGCGGTCCCAGCGGGAATAAATGATCACCTGCGTGTCCGAAAGATCAGGAATGGCGTCCAGCGGAATGTTTTTGACCGACCACACGGCCGCCGCAATCGCCGCCGCAGTCAGGACAAAAATAAGAAATTTGTTGTGCGCCGAAAACTCAATGACCTTTTCAATGAACCCGTCTTTTCTTGTCTCAGGCTCCATGCTGATGCCCTCCGCTTTGGCCCGCGCCTTCCAGCGTGGCCTTCAGCCGGCTTTCAGAATCAATCAGGAAATTTCCGCTTGTGACCACCGATTCCCCGGCTTCAAGCCCTGCGGTCACAATGTAAACATGGTCGGCCTTGGCGCCCAGCGTCACTTCCCGCGGTACAAGCTCATCGCCCCCGCTCACAAACACAATGTTCTTTTCCCCGGTCTGGAACACCGCTTCTTCCGGGACCACCACATTTTCACCCAGATCAATTTGAAGCGACGCATTGGCGTACATTTCAGGTTTCAGAAGCCCTTCGGTATTTTCCAGCACAACGCGCACACGCGCGGAGCGTGTCGCGGGGTCCAGCACCGAATCAATGGCCCTCACCGTTCCCTTGAATTCACGCCCCGGTACAGCCGATACCTCGACACTCACCGGAGCCCCGGCCTTCACCAGCGGGATTTCGTATTCGTAAATCGGCGCGTAAAGCCACGCCTTCTCGCCGGAATCCGTATAAAGAAGCGAACGGTCCGGTTTTCCCGCCTCCTCAAGCTCTTTGATCAAATCAGCGTTTAATCCCAAAAGCCTGAGCTTGATCCTTGAAGACTCGACAAGCTTTTCAGCCTGCTCCCGGATTTCAGGGCTTGCCGCCTCGGTTTTCTGGTAGGCCTTCAAACCTTCCAGGTATTCCTGCTCGGTCTGATAAAGCTCCGGATCATACGCAATGCGCCCCACCGTACGCAGGGTCTTGGTGACGGCCTTCTTTTCCACAAGCCCGGTCTTGACGCCAATGGCCTGCTGCTTGGCCGGTTCCACCTTGATCTTGGAATAGCCTTCAGGCATCAGACCCTTGATCACCACGCCAAGATCCTCGCCGCAATGTGGGCATTTCCCAAGCCTTGCCATTTTTTCATTCACTTCAAACACACAGCGTCCCATTTTGCATTTGTGAAAGAGACATATCTGCCCCGGCTTCATGGCCAGAAACTCCTGCAGCGTGATTTCCTTGGGCGGCTCGCTCGAATGCTCCGCGTGCTCCGGCAAAGCCGCAGTTTTCTCTCCCGCTTCTTTCTTAACCAGCGTCATCGAGCAAATGGGGCATGTGCCCGGTTTGTCCGAAGTATAAAAGGGGTGCATGGGGCAGTAGTAAATATCCCCCGCCTTGTGCTCATGCGATTTTCCGCAGCCTTCAAGCGTCAAAACGCCGGCTGAAAAAACGAGCCCAGCAATCAGTATTCCGGCCATTCCAAGCCGCAGCTTTTTCATGACTTGCCTCCTTCAAGGCTTGCCCCGCTCGCCCATTCCAGGTCCGCCTGGCTTTTCAAGAGTTCTGAATAAATACGCGAGTACGACAACCGTGCGTTCAAATAAACGCGTTCACTGTCCAAAAGCTCCAGAAATCCCGCAGAACCCGATTCATAGGCGGACTGATCGGAATTCAACGCGAGTTTGGCCTGCGGAAGCACGGCCGATTCATAAAGCAGCGCAATCTTGGAGCTGGCTTCAAAGCGCGTGTAGGCATCGCGCACTTCGTAGTAGGTTTCGTTCCGTGTGATCTGCAGCTCAGCCGCCGCCGCGTCCACAGCCTTTGCAGCCGCCTGAATCTCGGGAACAATCCGGTTCTGCCAGAGCGGAACATTGATCGCAATCGGAAACTCCCAGCTGTCCGCGCCGTCGCGGGCATTGTCCGTCATTCCGCTCCCCACCCAGGTGTAGCGGAAGCCCGCGTTCAGGTCCGGCAGGTTCTGCATGCCCGCAAGGTGTTTCTCCTGACGCGCCTTGTCCACAAGCGCCTCGGTTTTCTTGATCTCGTCGCGCTTTTCAATAGCCTGATTCAACAGTTCAAAGAAGGTCTCGTTCACCTGTGGCTTTTCGGGCTGGATCGCAGCACCGATTTCTTCCATCGGCCCCCGGTTCAGAAGGACTTTCAACCGCGCAGCCAAAGACTCGCGCTGCTGAAGCAAGAGATAGTTCTGCTCAAGCGTCAGCGACACTTCCGCCTGCGACTTGGCCACATCGCGCTGCGCGCCGGAACGGTTCGCATAACGCGCCTGCGCCACATTCTCAAACTTTTCCAGGACTGAGCGGATCTCTTCCAGAGTCCCAAGGGCGCTGTCCACCGCATAAAGTTCATAGTAGGTTTTCTTCACATCGCGGATCAAGACACGGCGGACGGAAAGGTATTCGTGGTGCGCGGCGCGGGCCTCGGATTTTGCGGCCTTGCGCCTTTCCCACAGCTTCGCGGGAAAAGGAATCTGCTGCGTCACTTCCATACGCTGCATCTGGGGGCCTGCCGCGGTCTCCACCTCAGAACCCATCAGGTCCATACCTACGGTGGGATCGGGCAAAGCCCAGGACGCGGTGATTTTCTTTTTGGCTTCTTCCCAGCGCGCCTTGGCCGCAGCCAGCGCGGGGTTATGTTCAAGCGCTTCGTCCAGCACCGCTTTGAGTTCCAATGGCGGAACCGCGGCCTTGGGCGCAGGCTCTGCAAAAAGGCGGTTGCCGCCCACAAAGGAAAGACTGATGATCAGAAAACTGACTTTAAGAAATGTCCTCATAACTTCTCCTGGAAGCTGTTAAAAAACACCCCGGCACAGGGTCTTAAAACAAACGGCTTTTTTTAGGAGAATCTCAAATCAGGAGAGAACGAAAAAGCAGAAAAATCGGCTGCGGCGGAAGCACATCTTGGCCGGAAACCGGAGCAAAAGAAACCTGAGGCACTTGAAGAACTGCAGGAACTGAAAGATCTGCGGGCGAAAACACATCCCCGGAAACGCTGGGAACAACCCCTTCAAAACGGGAGTTTTCTTCAGCCGCCGAACTGTGGTGAAGGCACTGAGTAGAACAATCCCCCCCTGTTTTTGCGGTCTTTTTGGCGCAGCAGTCATGCCCGGAAACCGCCATTTGAAGGCTTTTCGGGGCCGTTTCAGACGCGTGCGCGCAACGGCACAAGGCCGGTGCAGCGGTAAAAACAAAAAAAAGCAGCGTAAAAATCGCTGCTTTTCGCTGGCTGCAAAACCGGAATCTGGGAAAGGATCGTATCGCTTTCATATCTAAAGCCTACTCCCGACGAAGGGGGGATGTCAATAGCCGGTAAGCCATGCTTACCGGCATAAGGTGAAATATTACTCTCACGCTTCTGGCAGCCGGTAAGCCCCGCTTACCGGCAACGCTGTTCCTGCTATAACTC
>CAYRBY010000058.1:3505-12598 GCA_964422635.1 uncultured bacterium | reverse complement strand
TCTCTAGGCTTTCAAACCTTATTTGCCGGGTATTTCCCACTTTGTCCGGGTGAATCATGAGAGAAGGGACCTTTCCCCACGGGCCAATATCTCCTAAGTCCTTTCCCTGCATGTGTTAGGGTCAAACTGTCAAAACAGGCTTAACATCTCGCAAAGCCTCCTTTAGAAAACGCCCTGTATAGGAGTCTTTGCGAGACGCGACGTGTTCAGGCGTTCCTTCAGCGATAATCTTGCCGCCTCCGCTCCCGCCTTCTGGTCCCAAATCAATTAAATAGTCAGCCATTTTTATCACATCAAGATTGTGCTCAATCACAATAACCGTGTTCCCCTGCTCCCTCAATTGAAAAAGTGCCTTAAGCAGATTTTCAATGTCGGCAAAATGAAGGCCGGTGGTCGGCTCATCAAGCAGATAAAGCGTTTTGCCCGTAGATTTTTTGCTTAACTCAAAAGCGAGCTTAATGCGCTGGGCTTCTCCGCCTGAAAGAGTTGTTGATGGCTGCCCGAGTTTCAGATAACCCAGGCCAATGGTTTGAAGAAGTTCCAGACGCTCCCGGATAAAAGAGATTTCAGAAAAAAACTCGATCGCATCGCTGACAGTAAGATCCAGCACCTCTGAAATATTCTTGCCTCGATAACGAATTTCCAGAGTTTGATCGTTATAACGCCTCCCCCTGCAAGTTTCGCAATGGACATAGATATCGGGCATAAAACTCATTTGAAGTTTCTCAGCGCCTTCGCCCCGGCAGGTTTCGCATCGCCCTCCCTTAAGGTTAAAGCTGAATCTCGACGGCGTATAGCGGCGGGCCCGGGACTCATGAACCTCGCTAAAAAGCTTGCGAATGAGCCCAAAAAGATCGGTATAGGTCGCAGGATTGGAGCGCGGCGTACGGCCAATCGGAGCTTGATCAATGGCAATGACTTTATCAATCTTTTCAGCGCCCTTTAAAGCGGAAAACTTTCCTACAGCATACTGGGTTTTCCAAATCCGGTTATGCAGCTCTTTGTAAAGAGTATCGTAGATGAGCGTGCTTTTACCCGAGCCCGAAACTCCTGTGATGCATACAAAAAGTCCGAGCGGAATTCTCGCGCTCAGATTTTTAAGATTGTGTTCCCTGCACCCCTGAATTTCTAAAAGAGCCTTCTTCTCAACGGGCTTGCGCTTTGCCGGCACTTCGATTCTTGCTTTTCCTGACAAATACTTCATGGTCAGCGAACGCTCACACGAATCCAAAGTCTCCACGGGGCCTGCCGCGACAACTTCCCCTCCATGCCTGCCAGCCCCCGGGCCAAGATCGATAAGGTAGTCCGCTCGCCGCATAGTCTCTTCATCATGCTCAACAACAAGGACCGTATTTTTCAAATCCCGCAGACGTTCCAGTGCCGTAATCAATTTGCTGTTATCTCTCGGATGCAGTCCAATACTCGGTTCATCCAGAACATAAAGAACTCCCGTCAACCCAACTCCGATCTGAGCCGCAAGACGAATTCGCTGAAGTTCTCCCCCGGCCAGGGTTGCAACAGTCCTGTCGAGCGACAAATACCCAAGCCCAATCTCAAGCAAAAAGCGCATCCTCTGGCGAATCTCTTTAAGAACAGGGCCTGTCACCGGCTTCAAGCGATCCGGAAATTCCAGCTTGTCAAAAAAAGGACCCGCCGTTTCCACGGCCTGTTCTGTAAGTTCGACAATGTTCTTACCGAGAATATTCACTCCAAGGCTTTCTTTTCTAAGACGCTTTCCACGGCACTCCCCACACACATCTTCCTTCAAAAATTTGCGGACTTTTTGGCGGATTTCTTCGGAGTTACTTTCATGGAAAAGCCTTTCCAATTCTTCAATCAGACCAGAATGTTCCCCATCGCCGATAAAAAAAGCTTCTTTCGCTTCTTCAGGCCAATCCTTGAAGGGGGTTCCCACTTCAAAGTGATAGGCTTTCACCAGATCGTAGAGCAAGTCCTCAATAAAATATTTATTAAAGGAGAAGAAAATGTCTTCACTGAGCGCGCCGCTCATCAAGGGGCGGTTTTCATCCTTAATCAATCCATGCATCAGCAGGTTTGAATACTTGCCGAGCCCCTTACACTTGGGGCAGGCGCCGTAAGGACTGTTGAAGGAGAACATGTTCGGCGTAAAATCAGGATAACTGGTCTGGCACTTCAAACAGCTTCGCTTGGTCGAGAAGTAACGGCTTTGCATTTTGGCAGGTCGTTTGGGAGCCACGACAAGAACACCGCCCTCAGCAAGATTTGAAGCGGCCTGAACAGCCGCATTCAGTCTCTTCGAATTTTTTTCATTGGCCGTCAGATGATCCATCAGGACTTCAATATCATGCCGGTGCGTCTTTCGGAGTTTGAGACTCGGCGAAAGCTCGACGCTTTTGCCATCAATTTGCGCAGTGGAGTACCCCTGTTTCAGGATATCCTGGAAAAGCTTCTGAAACTCGCCTTTCCGCCCGCGGATCACGGGTGCAAAAATCTGAACCTCCTCATCTTTGCAGTCCCGTAAAATCGAGAGCGCAATTTCATCGGGGCGCTGACTGGTGACGGGCTCATTACAAATGTGGCAATAAACATCACCCGCTTTCGCGTAAAGAAGGCGCAGGTAATCGTAAATCTCCGTTACAGTAGCAACTGTTGAACGGGGGTTATGCGTAATAGACCGCTGTTCAATCGAAATAGCAGGAGAAAGTCCTGAAATATAATCAACCTCAGGTTTTTTGATTTTTTCAAGGAATTGCCGGGCGTACGATGACAAACTTTCCAGATACCGCCGCTGACCTTCCGCATAAATCGTGTCAAAGGCCAACGACGATTTGCCCGATCCGGAAAGTCCGGTAATGACGACGAGTTTATTTCTCGGGATATCAAGATCAACTCCCTTCAGATTGTGTTCGCGGGCACCGCGGATTTTAATCGTGTTTTCAGCCATGGCTCAGGTCCCCATCTTCAAGGACGCAAAATGTTTTCGCAGGCACGCCAGAGCTGCGTAGATGGCAAGGGCACTTGTTTTGGGGTTATCGCTGGAGGGTTCGTTATCGGCGCGTATATCCAAACGGCCGCTGCGATGCCTGATAATAATTTCGTGCTGGTTTCCAGTATAGGATTTTGAAGTCCAGACTTCTACACGGGTTTTGACAGCTCCCATACCGGCCAAGCTTAAAACCGCAGCCACGTTCACATTCTGCGGAAAGGCCTTAACCGCCTGAACAGCGCTTCCCTTAAATACGCAGATCTCCTGCTTAGCACGCAAAACGGGAAACGCCTTTTCTTTAAAATACGGTGCGCCCTGAAGTCCGGCCGGAGGCTTTCGGGTTTTCAGCGTAACGCTGATGAGTCCAGCTTCACGCGCGGCAAGCAGCCCATCAATACCAGCGATAGCGCCTGAAGGAACAAGAATTTTCCCGGTAAAGGCCTCTAAAACCCTTGAGTTCTTTTCAAGGGCCTTCAGAATGCCGCCAACACTCATGACCAAAATTGTTTTTCGGGAAGACGCGCGATGCGTCAGAATCTCACAGGCAGCGTCCTGGGACGCCGCTTCCAGAATGAGATCCGACTCTTTGAGGATCTCATCGAGACTCATTTCCCTGCAGGGAGGCCTGACCCGGCGGGAAAGCGCTTTTAAGTTTTCCTGGTGATGGTCGCAAATACCCGACAAGTGGGCTTCGCGGGAAAATTCCCGCTGGATGGCCTGGGCCAAAAACGACCCCATGGCGCCGCAGCCGACAAGGCCGACTTTCAAAGGTTTGATTTTGGTTTTATTCACACAAGCCTGCGTTTACCGGCTAAACCTCGGGGGGAAACGAGGCAAGAGGATGAGATGTCACAGAGACGATTTGATTTTCCCCGTTTACCCGCACCACTCGGGGAACGTGATTTTTGATTTCACTTTCAGTAAGAAGCGCAAAGCTCATGATAATGATCAGATCGCCCTTTTTACCATATTTAGCGGCTCCGCCATTCAGACAGATTTCTCCGGGCTTACCTGCAATGCAATAGCTTTCGAGTCTTGCCGCGTTGGTCAGGTTGGCAATCAATACTTTTTCACCGGGATAAATATTTACCGCCTCGAGAAGCTTCACATCGACCGAAATACTGCCTTCATAGTCAAGATGAACATCTGTAACGGTTGCGCGATGAATCTTTCCATTAACGAACTGTCTTTGCATACTTCCTCCCTTTGCTTCAATGAGGGTTTTTTCCGGTTACTTTCTGGAATAAATTTTTACGTTGTCAATAAGCCGAGTTCCGCCCACAAAACATGCTGTAACAGCAAGCATTTCCGGCTTTGAGACGGTCAAAGGTTCCAGGGTTTCAGGATCCACGATCTCAAGGTAGTCCACACGGTCTACCTGTCCCGAAAGGCGGTTCCTGGCCATTCTTAAAACGTTTTTCAGGGAATCTCTTTTTCTTTCGAGGCTGGCCTTCATCTCGAAAAGAGTCCTTGAAATCGAAACGGCACGGGTGCGGTTCTCGGCACTCAAATAGCGGTTCCGGGAACTCATGGCCAGCCCGTCTTTTTCACGGACAATCGGACAGACCCGGATCTTTACGTCCATATCAAGATCCGCAGCCATGCGGCGGATGACTGCGGCCTGCTGATAGTCTTTAGCCCCAAAATAAGCTCGATGCGGCTTGGCCAAATTCAAAAGTTTCGCCACAACAGTTGCAACGCCTTCAAAATGACCGGGCCGGAACTTGGCACAGAGACCGCTCGTCAAACCGCTTTTTCTTTCTTTCCCCACAAGAACCCGGGTTTGAAAGAATTCCGGATAAATTTTTGATGGATCCGGAAAAAAAAGAACGTCAGCCCGAACGCCTGTCAGGAGCCTCTTGTCCTGAGAAAAAGTACGCGGGTATTTTTTAAAATCCTCTTGGGGGCCAAATTGGAGCGGATTTACAAAAACACTGACCGCAACAATATCATTCTCACGCTTCGCATTGCGAACCAGTGAAAGGTGCCCTTCATGAAGAGCACCCATAGTCGGAACAAAACCAATCTGCTTTCCTGAAAGGCGCTTCTTTTCCATCAGCGCCTGAAAGCTCTTAGGATTTCGGACAACCTTCAACGCCGGCCTCCAGAAGCTTGGACGCACTTAGCTTAAGGACAGGGTGTTTCCAGCTTGGAGCAATATCCGAAAGCGGTTTTAAAACAAACGGCCGTTCATGCATTCGGGGATGAGGAAGCGTCAAGGCCCCTGAATCCAAAACCACATCATCATAAACGAGCAGGTCAAGATCCAGAGTTCTTGGAGCATTAGGCTCTCCACGTTCACGGCCCATTTTTTTCTCAACTTCCAAAAGCACTTTCAAGACCTCTTCGGGCGGCAAGGCCGTTTCAAACTCCCAAACGGCATTAAGGTAAAGCCCCTGCCCTTCGGGGCCGCCGACAGGCGCGGTTTCATAATTGGGAGAAGCTTTCCGGAAAGTAAATCCCGGGCATTCTGACAAAAGGCTGCGGCCTTCAAAAAGAAACCCAAAGCGATGGCCTAAATTAGAACCGACACCAATAAAAACACGAGACATTTAAGCTCCTTTGTATTTCAGCTGGGAAACATACCTTAGCCAGCTCAGCAGGTCATGTTCCTAGAGTCGGGGATTATAACAAAGCCTAGGAGATTTGGAAAGCAAAGGCAGGATCAAGAAGATGAAGTTCATAAGCCTTAAGCTTGAGCTCATCCCTGACCCAGGAAATGCGGGTCCTTAAATAAAGCGAGTAAACATCCAAAAATTCGTCCTGCTTCTTTTCAATCTCTTCACGGAGATCGTTTTCATCGTCAATGCGGAGTACAAGATAGGGCATTTTCATAGAGATTAAAACGCGCCTTGAAATTCGCGCCTTAGACTGAAGCTTGGTTCAATATCAAGAATTTCACCCAGAAGCCCCATGCATTTCTGCTGAATATCTTCTCGGCGTGTTTCCTGCCAAAGGGAATAAAGTTTCAACAAACGCTTGGCCTTCGCTTTAAACTTACGCGCACTTCTTCTCATGGTCAAAGCCTCCATCACCATAAAATTCCCTTTCAGGATTAAACCGGAACTCCGGATCAAGCGATTGAAGATCCTTAGCCAAATCATGGATTTCGCGGATTAAGATTGGGTTTTTCGTTTCCAGCCACTGTCCGTAAAGATCCAGGAAGCGGTCCATTTTGTTTTTCTTCTGAAAACCGTTCTCGTAGCTGCGGACTTCGCCCATAAACTGATTAAAGGCTTGATCCTTGAAGCTATTGACGAAGTGAAAGTATTCGCGGCGGACCCGCTTCAGAACTTCCTGATATTGATCAAAGTACTGTGCCAGCTTCATGAGAACATCGCCCACACCAGTGCGCTTGCGGTAAATGCGTTTGTGATACGCAGCGGCCTGTTCGTAGTAAAGCTTGGCCACTTCCTGATGGTGCTTGGAGGACCGCGAAAAAATCTTTTTCCGGACCTTACTGTTAAGATCATCAAAAACTGCGGTGTGCATAAGCAAGTGGTCGGCGTTGACTTTGAAAATAAAGTAACGGATCGTTCGGTCTTCCGTGGCTCTGACCCAGCGGAGAATATCGCTCGTATCCGTCGAAAGATAGGGTTCTGCCATTTCGTGGTACTCAGGCAATGAGACCGCAAACAAGAGATGCGCCATGTAGACGTTCACATCTTCATCGTAGGTGTAATAGTTTGAGGGAAAATTGCTTTCGCTGCGGCACTTGATAATTGCATTCAGAAGGTAGCGGATAGCAGAATCCCGCTCCTGCTTCGTAATATCGAAGTAGAAGCAGTTGTCCACGTTCTCTTGTTTTTTCATGGGCATTGCTCCCGCCGGGTATCCAGCTTAAAGACTTTTAAAACACCTTTAAGTGACCTATTCTCACGAATTACACTAAAAACCTAGCACGCGACTTTGGACAAGTCAAATCAAGGGAGGATTTTATTGATATTTTTTGATTGTTTTTAGTGGTTTTTGAATGTTTTAGATCTTTATTCGTTAGTTACTTAAGACCTAAACTTAGGCAGAGACTGCGGCTAACGCAAGAGGGCAGGCTGGATGGAATCCATAAATTGACGGCTTTTCAAGGCACCCGAAAGCCGGTACAAAAGAAAGTGCTCCATGAGCTTTTTAAGCTCCTGTTCAGCTGCTCCAGGAGCAGGCCGCTTGATCGCTTCCTCGAGGCTCTGAACTGTGTAAAAACGCATCTGTCTCAAGGCTTCTGCGCTCAAGGGTCTCGCGTCCGCAAAGGCCCGTGAACAACGCACACAAAGCACCCCGCCTTGCGAAACCGAAAAAAAACCTGCTTCGGGGACGGACTCCCGGCACTGCAAGCAATCGTTCAAATGCGGGAGCCAGCCGATTTCGCTGAGAAGTTTAACCTCGAAAAGGCGGGCAATTTTTTCCCCGGGAATCGCGGGAAGATACCGGAAGCAAACTTCCAATAGACCAAAAATAGATTCGTGGGGATCCTGGACTTCCGTCAAAACCTCCACCAGTTCGGCAAAATAGCTGGCATAAACAATTGTATCGAGGCGGGTTCTCAGGACATCGAAGCTGTCAATAATCGAGGCCTCTGAAATCAAATGAAGCTCTGAGCGGATTTTCTCATAAAAAATAATGTCTGCATGCGTAAAAAGTTCAAACAGCGCTCCGCGCATTTCCCGCTCTTTGCGAACCCCTTTGGCAATGCCGCGGATTTTACCGAAGTCACGCGTAAAGAGCGTCACGATCAGAGAACTGGATCGGAAAGGCTGTGTTTTGATGACAAAGGCTTCTGTTTTCCGGATAGCCACAGACTCATCTCATTTTTTTGAAATTCCGGCCGCTTCAAGAACGGCTTCCTGGATTCGAAACATGCGCCGGCGCCGCGCGGGCGTATGGTCTTCAAAACCTTCAAAGTGCAAAAGACCATGACATACATAAAAACAAAGCTCATACCACAAGGAATGCCCGTGGCGCAGGGCCTCCCGGCGGGCTGTTTCAACAGAGATGACAAGATCCCCTAAAAAAGGAAGGCCGTTCCAATCCGGGACAGGCCCCTCCCCTTCAAAGTGACAAAAAGAAATGACGTCTGTCGGAGTGTCATCGCCCAGATAATGCTTGTGAATAGGCCGGATACCAGAATCATCTGTCAGTAACAGGCTAAGGGCAGCCTTCGACCAGCCAAGAGCTTTTAAAATGGCCTGACTGTCCTGTTGAAGTTTTTTATGGGAAATGCTGCGGACGGTCGGGTGAATCTGAATCTCAACTTGATAGGGCTTCATGCGTGATCAATGAAACTTTTGAAGCTGGCTGCTTTTGAAAAGGTCAGGCTTATCAGCAGACTCGGGTTTATCGGGGTAACTCACACGGGTGTGAAAAATCGCCATGAGGTCATGAACAAAGCTTTCCTGAATTTTATACAGATCCCTGAGCGTAAGGTCACATTCGTCCAGCTGCCCGTCGATAAACTTGTCGTTGATGATCTTTCGAACCAGTGTCCGGATGCTTTCGGGGTTGGGATCCTTGAGCGAACGGGAGGCAGCCTCCACCGAATCAGAAAGAAGCGCAACAGCCGTTTCTTTGCTTTGTGGTTTTGGCCCCGGGTAACGAAAATCGTCAGGGTTGACGGTTTCACCGGGAGCTGCCTGATCCACGGCTCTACGGTAAAAAAAATAAACGACGCCTGTTCCCTGATGTTCCGGGATGAACTTCAAAACGCTATCCTTTAGTTTGTATTTTCTCCCCAGATCTAACCCCTCTTTGACATGATTGATAATCACAAGGCTGCTCATCGTGGGAGTCAGTTTCTCATGCTTGCTGAAATGCTTCAGGGACTGGTTTTCGGTAAAAAATTCTGACCGCGCGATTTTACCAATATCATGAAAGTAACAGCCCACTCGGGCAAGCAAAGCGTTCGCCCGGATCGCTTCACAGGCTCCTTCAGCAAGACGGCTGACCACAAGACTGTGGTGGTAAGTTCCAGGTGCCTCAATAATCATCCGTTTCAGGAGCGGATGATTGAGATCAGACAACTCCAAAAGCGTAATATCGGTCGCCAGATTAAACACAGTCTCAAGAACAGCGAGCAAAAGAAAAAGACAGGGCATCGTGATCAGAAAACCGTTCACAAAACCATAGGCACTGAC
>CAYRBY010000058.1:0-3405 GCA_964422635.1 uncultured bacterium | reverse complement strand
GATGACCCCGGCCAAACGCGGATCACTTTGCAAAGCAAAATCGTCACAAGAAATACGGTCAAAATCAGGATGTTCATCCTTAACGAAAGCAGCAGTTTCTTCTCAAAAAGAAAAAGGTAGGTATAAAAAAACGCATATGCTAAAAGGACAAGCAGGGCCACGGCTGAAAACTTCTGAACAATCTCCAGCTCTGTGCTTTTCTTTTGAACCCTGTCAATCGTCTGCTTGGCCTCAGGCGTAACGAGCATCCCTCTCTGGATGATAAGCTCGTCCCGCTTGATGGATTCCTCGACCGGCTTCACCGCGGCAGATGCGGCAGTTTTCCTCAGCTGCGTTTCATTCTCATCATAAACAAGGTTTACTTTAATCAAGGCGCCGTAAACTTCCAGGACGGCATTGCGAAGAACTTTTTTGCGTGCGACAGAATCGGGTAAAAGCACAGGCGTTTTTTCCAGGACTTCGGAAAGCGAGGGCAGATTATCCACCAAACGCACTTTTTCCTCTTTCAGATCCTTTTTGAGCGTGCTGACCTTGTCCCTGCGCGTCTCAAGGAGCTCACGCTTCTCGCGCGGATCTAAAATGCCTGCTGAAAAAGTTTGATTTAAAAGCGACAGGAGCACTTTCTGAATTTCATCGAGAGAGGATTCAGCCAAAAAGGCTTTTTCGGAGACATCCGACAGGTCGAAGGGAAGATCCTGCCTGGGGGTACCGGGAGCCGCCGTCTGCATGGCCTTCAGCGTCTCCAGAAGCTTGTCAACCTGTGAAGCGGCCAGTTTTTCTGCATCCCGCTGAAAAACATAAACAGGCGGTACGGCCTGCGCCGCACTCTTCCTGGCTTCTTCTGTTTTGGTTTCGTTAATAAACGTGACGGCTAGCGGTGAAAAGTAGGTTCTTGGCGCCGGCTCCCCAATCGTAAAACTGTGTTTCCCCAAAACCGGCTCAAAATCAAAAAAAAGAATTCCGGCCGTCAGAAGGCCGGCTGCGACAAATAGAGAGATCCGCAAAACCCAGCTAAAGGGTGTTGCTTTTTTTTTAACAGCCTGCGAACGCTGGGGCTTGGGCGCGGTTTTTCTCATGGGGGGAGCTTAGATCTTGCCGCTTTCATACCTTTCATAAGCAAGAATGATTTCCTGCACCAGCGGATGACGGACCACATCGGTGTGCGTCAGGTAAACAAAACCGACCCCAGAAATTCCGGAAAGAATTTTCTGTATTTCGACAAGGCCGGATTTCTTTCCGCCCGGGAGATCGATCTGCGTCACGTCTCCCGTTACGATTGTTTTTGAAAACTGCCCGAGACGCGTTAAGAACATCTTCATCTGGGCATGTGTGCAATTCTGGCCTTCGTCGAGAATCACGAATGCATCACTCAAAGTTCGGCCTCTCATGTATGCCAGCGGAGCCACTTCAATAATTCCTCTCTCCAGGCATTTCATCGCTTCCTCATAATCCATCATGTCATACAAGGCATCATAAAGCGGCCGAAGGTACGGATTCACTTTTTCCTGTAGATCTCCAGGCAGGAATCCAAGACTTTCGCCAGCCTCAACGGCAGGACGGGTCAAAATGATGCGGGCCACTTGTTTTTTCTTGAGCTGATCGATTGCCGCAGCCATGGCAAGGTAAGTTTTTCCCGTACCCGCAGGCCCGATGCAAACCACAATGTCATTGGCCGCAATTGTATCGAGATAAACAGCCTGATTCTTGCTTTTGGGATGAATGGACTTTCCGCGGTGGAAAAAACTTCCCGGATGCTGGGCGCCTTGGTAGTCGGAAGGTTCCGAAGAACGGGAACTTTCACGGGTTGTCCTGCGCGGAGAGCTTTCCGGTTTCTTTCTTATGTCAGCGAGTTCTTTGGTAAAAAAACGGAACGCTGCCTCAACATCCTTTTTGCTTCCAATGATTTTAAGCCGATGGTTTCGTGCTGAAACCCGTACATGAAACTCTTTTTCAGCATGCCGAAGAGTTTCATCAAGAGTCCCGTAAAGAGCAATGGCTTCTTCATTCGAATTGAGTTTCAGATTTTTTTCCAAAACGTCTCCTTTAGCTCTTGATCATAATTCCAAGTTCCCGGAGCTGGTTGATTGACACCTCGCCCGGCGCCTCAGTCATGAGGCAGGTTCCCTTTTGAGTTTTCGGAAAAGCGATGACTTCACGAATAGAGTCCCGTTTAAGCAGGATCGCCACAAAGCGGTCCAAGCCCATCGCCAACCCTCCATGCGGAGGGGCTCCATAAGTCAGGGCCTTCAGGAGAAAACCGAATTTCTGTTCAGCATCCTCCTTCGTAAGGCCCAGAACTGCAAAAAGTCGTTCCTGAACGTCCTGGCGGTGAATACGAATGCTGCCGCCGCCGATTTCTGTGCCGTTCAGTACCAAGTCATAGGCGCGGGCCTTTATCTTCAGAGGGTCTTTTTCAAGAATTTCAAGATCCTCAAGGCGCGGGGACGTGAAAGGATGATGCATTGCCACATAACGTTTATTTTCCCCATCCCAATCCAAAAGCGGAAAATTTTTGACCCAGAGAATTTCGAATTTGCTGTCATCTATGAATCCGTACTGAGCCGCAAGGTGGCAGCGCAAAGCTCCCAAGGCAACCGCTGAGATTTGCGGATCGCTGGCAACCATGAAAACAATATTCCCCGGTTTTGCCTGCAGCACATCCAAAACCTTCATAATTCGGTCAGCATCAAAAAACTTTGCAATCGGGGATTCCACCTGACCGTTTGGAAGAACCTTCAACCAGGCAAGGCCTTTCGCTCCGTAGGTTTTAATCCATTCTGTCAAATCATCAAAGGCTTTCCTGGAAAATTCCACGCCTGAGGGAACAGGAAAACAAAGCCCACGGATTTTTCCGCCCTGTTCAATCACCGAGTCAAAGACCTTGAAACCGCTGCCCTTAAAAGCCTCGCTCAAATCGTGAAGCTCCAGTCCGAAACGGAGATCCGGTTTATCGGAACCATAACGGTTCATGGCCTCATCATAATCCATGGCCCGGAAAGGCCGCGGCAATTTCAGGCCTTTCACCTTTTCGACAACATCCACAACCATCCCCTCCACCAGCTGCATGACGTCATCTTCATCCACAAACGACATCTCAAGGTCAATCTGAGTATGTTCGGGCTGACGATCACTGCGAAGATCTTCATCGCGAAAGCAGCGGGCCAGCTGGAAATAACGGTCATACCCTGCCACCATCAGCAGCTGCTTAAAAAGCTGCGGGGACTGAGGAAGCGCGTAAAAGGTACCCTGATTCAACCTAGACGGAACAAGAAAGTCACGCGCACCTTCGGGCGTGCTCTTGGTCAAATACGGCGTTTCTATTTCAAGAAACTCCTGTTTATCGAGATAATCACGAACGATTTTGCTGACACGGTAGCGGAGCGTCAGGGCTTCCACCATCTGCTG
>CAYRBY010000057.1:0-12709 GCA_964422635.1 uncultured bacterium | reverse complement strand
TTTAACGGCAAGCTTAAGCGGCACACGCCCAAAGGGTTTGTGCGGGACAAACAATCCAATGCGATTTGGGGCATGCGCTTTGTCTGGCCGTTCAAAGGAGACTTCCGCATTATTTATTTGAACGACGATTACACGCAGACCGTGATCGGACGCCAGAAGCGTGACTATGTCTGGATTATGGCCAAGCAGCCGTCCATTCCGGAAGCGGACATGAAGCGCATTCTGGTGCTTCTTGCCCGTGAAGGTTATGACATATCCAAAATCCAGAAGGTTCCCCAGAGCTGGAAATCCTGACGGAAGGTTTGCGTTTAGCAGCCAATGGAAGACTCCCCTCAAAATCCTGAACAGCCGGTAAGAAAACGGCGCGTCCGGTATCAGGGCACTCACCCCCGGCGCTTTGAGGAAAAATACAAGGAACACAACCCCGAGAAATATGCGGCGGATGTGGAAAAAGTCCTCAAAAGCGGCCAGACACCCGCCGGTATGCACCGCCCCATTCTTGTCAAGGAAGTGCTCGAAGTCCTTATGCCTCAGGCCGGACAAACGGGTGTTGATGCCACGCTGGGTTATGGCGGACATACAAGGGAGCTTCTCCAAAAGATCCGGCCGTCGGGACGGCTGTTTGCTCTGGATGTGGATCCTGTTGAAATTGTGAAAACGGAAAAGCGCCTCCGCAGCCTTGGCTATTCCGAAAATGAACTCATCATCCGCCGGATGAATTTTGCGGGAATCCCAAAACTTCTTCCGGAAGTTCCGGAGGGCTTTGACTTTATTCTTGCAGATCTGGGCGTTTCTTCCATGCAGCTCGACAATCCTGCGCGTGGCTTTACTTTTAAATGGGAAGGGCCTCTCGATTTGAGACTGAACCCCGAGCGCGGGCAAAGTGCCGCAGCCCTGATCAAGACGGTGACCCCCAGCGCGCTTGAAAAAATCCTCTGGGTGAACTCCGATGAACCGCATGCGGCTCTTCTCGCCCAGGCCATTTGCGAGAAGCGCGGTGAAATCACAACCACCACAGCGCTCGCGGATGCGATCCGGAGAGCCCTGACACCCGTTCTCCGGAAAGTACCTAATCCGGAAAATGAAATGACAAAATCCATTCGAAGGACTTTTCAGGCGCTGCGGATTCAGGTAAATGATGAATTTTCCGCACTTGAACAGTTTATGAGAAATCTGCCCGTCTGCCTCAAGGCCGGGGGGCGTGCTGCGATTTTGACTTTTCACTCCGGTGAAGACAGCCGGGTGATAAAGTTTCTCACCGAAGGGCATGAGGCGGGAATTTATTCAGCATTCAATTCTGAACCGGTACGGCCGAATTATGAGGAATGTTATAACAACCCGCGTGCCAAAAGCGCCATGCTCCGATGGGCTGTTCGGGCTTGAGAAGTGTTAAGCGGCGGGTTCGTTCAGGAGTTTGCGGACTTCCGCGAGCAGTAAATCCTGCTCAAAGGGTTTGTGCATGTAGCACTCGGCAAGGTCGGCTTTGCTGCCTTGTTTGTCTCTGGTGAAGGCGCTGAGAATAATGATCGGAATATGTTTCAGGATGGAATCGCTTTTCATGTGGCGGCAGACCTCATAACCGCCAAGTTTGGGCATTGAAATATCCAGAATGGCCAGGTCGAGTTTTAATTTATCGAGCATTTTGATGGCCTCTTCACCATTACGGACAAAGGTAATGTCATACGGAAGGCCCTTGAACATATCCTTGAGTAAGAGCCTGAGGTCATCTTCATCATCAGCGATAAGGATTTTTTTGCTCATAACATGTCTCCAGCCTTATTTAAAGCATGCACCAGCCCAAGGGGGAATGAAAGGGCGGCCCGAAGCAGGCGGAGCCGGAAATGTTTAAATTTTTGAGAGGGGCGGGTTTGCTTCTTATGTTTGTGTATGGGGTTGCGCTTGTCACCGGGCATGCGGACCCGGTACATAAATTTACAGGATACTATCTCAAACAAGTTGAGAAAACGGCCGAACAGTTTTCAAGCGTTTTGACAAAGGCCGGCCGCGGCCGGGGTTTTTCTAATTCAGGTTCTCACGAGCCCAGTATCCTGAGGGAGTAAGAATCTGCCTGTGAATTAAAAAAAAGAAAATGATTCAAGGAAAAAGCCGTTAATAAAAGATCATTCTGACAGGAGCGCAATCATGAACCCTTCTGATAAAGAACGCAGGGAGTTTCCCCGTGATAACAAACGGGAAAGGCGCGAATACGCAAGAGCTGTCATCCGGCTTGAAACACAGGTGATGGCTGCCGGCGAGCGCCAGGTGAGCGGCTGGACCCGCGATATCAGCATCAAGGGCGCCTACATTCTTTGTGCCGAACAATTTCCACAGGGTGCGAGATGCGTGGCCAGGCTGGCACTGGGAGATGTTTTCAAGGATGCGCCCGTCCTTGAAGTCAGCGGCTGGGTTGTCCGGTGCGACGGTGAAGGTGTCGCTGTCCAGTTTGTGGATTACGCGATTGAATGTCTGAAAAAGTTCCGGAATTTTTTTGGTTAAGCCGTTGTCACCAGGTGCTTGCCTTTCCTGGGCAAGTGCCTGGCTAGGTTGTTGTTCACAAAACCCTCTGCGCTCCCTGATATCTCTTTTGCAAAAATTATCACCTGCTAACACCCCCATAAATCCAGCTTCAAATCTTTCACCCTGGTTTGAAAACAGCGCATTTGGCGTGTAATTTTTACCTCCAGTCAACTTTTTGGAAGGTGAGACACTGCCCCCATTTATGTTTCATAAAGGAAAGCCGGAAAAAACCCTTAAAAGGGTTCAAAAGCTGATCGCTCTCGGTCTGTCGGTTTGTCTTCTTTCAAGCTCAGCTGCAGATGCGGCCGTGATGGCAGCGCCGCGCCCAGTCATTCCTTCCAGCCTCAACATCTCCGAAGAGAACGGAACCATTGAAGAATTTCATCCTGGGTCATCGGGAAAAACAGTGATCTTCATTCAGGATGCGCACGACGTTCTCCAGGCGCAGGAAAATATCGCAGCCATGATCACGAGCCTTGTGGAGAAAGGGGAGGTGAAAACGGTTTATGAAGAAGGTTACGAAGGCCCCGTCCCTACGGATTCGTTATTTAAAAACATTCATGATCCCGGTCTAAAACGTAAGGTTGCTTATTACTATCTGGATCAATTGAAAATAGGCGGTGCGGAATACGCACATATTAATAGAAGCCGGGATTTCCGTTTGATCGGAGCAGACAGTCTTCAGGATCATTTTGCCAATGTGGATTGGTATGCCAGGACCGCACGCGTTCAGGAAGACACAGAAAACAATTTTCTGGCCGTGGAAAAAGAACTCGAAAACCTGATGCGGGCGCTAGGTCTGAAACCTTTGCAGGAGTTTCTCCGTGTCAAAAAACGCTTTGAGGAGAACAAAACAGATTTCGTCAGCTATTTGAGGGAAGTCTGCCGTCTCTACCTAGCATCGCCCGCAAGCAAAGGTTTTGAGCGGGATTATCCGGCAGTGACGCGTATGCTGCGCGCGATCGACACAAAGCAGGCAGACCTGTTGGAACGCGCGAAGCAGACGGGAGCCGCAGAACTATTTCCCGAACTAAAGCGTCTTGAGGACGCAATGGCCGGAGCCCTTCTTGAAAGCAGCCGCGACAGACAGCTTTATCAATATTGGCAGACCGTCAGCCTTTTACGGCGCATGAATAAACTCGAAGTGACCCCCGAAGAATACCGGAGCTCCCAAGAGGTCCTCGGCACTTTTAAAACCCAGCAACTCGCGGATTTTCTTGCCCATGAAGGCAAGAGGACTGTGGTTCTTTCACGGCGCTGGGAAGAGGGGGTGAAATGCGCACGCGGCTTTTACGACACCGCGATCCGGCGTGATGAAAAGATCCGGGAAGCGATTGAGGGCTTTTCAAAAAAACCGGAGGAGAAAACGGCGGTGTTGGTTTACGGGGGCTTCCATTCGGAGCGAATCCGGAAAATTTTTGAAGATGCGGGTATGAGCTATGCCATTGCCGTACCCAAGGTGACACAGCTTGACGAAAGGCACCGCGAATATTACCGGCTCGGAATGAGCGCCGGGACAGCATCTTTTTTCTCCGGTCTTGCGGCCGGAATGGCCCGCCCGATTACCCTGTTCGAAATTGAAAATTCAGGAATGCCCGCTGTGCAGGCGAAAATCGAGAGTCAAATTTTACGGCTTGCCGGGATCATTCGTGATTTATCCGGTGATCTGCCACAGATGGCAAGAGAAGCCGATCTCCGGCTTAAACAGCCAGAAAAGAAGCCTGCCGGTTCCGGAGTCTCCCGTTCTGAGCTTCGCATTGACCGAGACTTGGATTTAGAAGACTCGGCGCCTGGAGCAGAAGAAACCCTTAGCGTTGAAAGGCAGACTGATAAAATCGTCACCAAACTGCTGAAGCGCTGGTACCGGAGCAAAACTGAAAGCATGGGCATTGAGATCGACGCGTTGTGGGCGAAGACGATTAAAATTTCCCCAATGGGAACCCCGAATTACATCAAAGCCGCAAAAGAGTTTGATGAAGGGCTGCTCCAGATTCTGGAGAGGAGCGTGAACGCTCAAAAAGAGCTTCTTGACAACCTTGGCTTGCTCACAACCGATTTGTTTATTTATCACGCGGGGATTGAGAAGGAAATCAAAACCAAGGAAGCCCGGGAGTATTTCAAAAAAATCTACGGAATCAATGTTCCCCGGTTTTCTTCACATCCGGGCGATCCATTCAAACCCGAAGACATGACCGCTGTTTTTTCCGAACTGATGGCAAACATCCGTCACGTGGAGCCGCTTGGCGCGATGTTCTTTTACCGCCTGGACGATGATCCGGATTACATCAAATATATTATCCGTGACGGCGGAGCCTATTCGGTTCGTGCAGCCGGGGTCAAGGCATCCATCATGGGAGAAGAGTATCCCGATGAGGCAGGGCGGGTCAGAAAACACGGTTATCACAATGTGATTGATGCCGTGGTGCGGCGCAGTCTCGGCGGACAGGTTATCGTCGAGTATGATAAAAAATCCGAGCGTTATTATTCCGGATGGTTTGCCTCCAGAGAGCGCGTCCGCACAATCAACCGCTGGATCCGGAACCATTTTTCCTTTCCGTCATTCGGCTTCAAGGCAGAAATTATCGGCCGCCCCTGGCTGGAAACAGGAGTTTCCAAAATCAAGCACAAGCAGGGCTTGAAGGTTATTCTGCTGATACCGCGGAACCGTTCGGAACTGAGGAGCAACCCGGAACAGCCTGAAGATGAGGAAAATCTTTTTCAGGAAAGCGTACGCTTTCTGGTGCAGGGGGGAGCGGTTTTTTCGGCCTTGAAAGCCGGGCAGCTGTTCACGCAGTTCCAGCTCATGAAACATCAGGAATTTATCGTGGGTATGCAGCTTCTCATGTCTGCCGGTTTTATCATTGCTGCCGCAGATGGAACGATCAAAAAAGCCGGTTTCTTTCTCCTCAATGCCGCGGCCTTTTTAACTTTTGCTTCTGCTGCGCAGGTTGCCTCTGGAAAAACTCTGAGCCTTGTTCAGGAAATAGCCGCGGGCGTGATGGCTGTGGCCGCGGGTTTTATGATGATCGGCTTCAAAATAATTTTAAAAAAATGGAACAAGCTTTCCCTGCCCAAAACAAAGATTTTTTCTCCCGGAGAAGAACCGGAGGAGGAGCTGGAAAAACCGGATCCTTCTGTTCCCTTTCTTAAAATCTACGGCGGCGAAGATGATGACCGTGTCCGTTCGGAGCTCCGCATGGTGATTCCCGAGCAGCTTGTCGGTTTTCAGTATGACAAGGGCCTTGCCCGGGATGAAAACGTTATTGTGACTGTAAAGGGCATGGAGCAGTCGGCAACCGATGAACGGGCCTTGCAATCCATGCTTCAGCCCGGCCCTCAAATTATTGGAGGGGCCGCATCGAGGCCTTACAAGGAAGGCCGTATTCTCGCCGTTTCTCTGAAGAATGACTCGGTGGACGAAACCAGCTCGCTCTGGTCAGAGCGTGTTCTTGAGCCGCATGATGTCGATTTTTCAGGTGCGCGTATGGCGGTCGGGGGCAACAACACGATCACGATATTTAACCGCAAAACGGGCCGGACAAAAATTTACACCTATCCCTGGTTTGCACACATTCATACCGTTCAATTTTCTCAGGACGGGCGGTATCTTCTTGTTGCATCAACCGGGTTTGATGCAGCCTACGAAATCGATACTTACCGCAACCGCATTGTCTGGGAGTGGAATGCCTGGGAGCATGGCTACAATCAGTCGAGAGCAGGAAATTTTCTAACCCGCTCAGAAGAAGAGGCCCGGCAGCTTGAAGCAGAGCACAGGGAGGTTGTCTGGGTCAAAGATCCCGCGGCCTGGGGAGAGTTTGGCATTCCCACACGTCAGAGGGCTGTGCATTTAAACAGTGCCATGGCACTAGACTCCGGCAAAATACTGATCTCTCTTTTCCACCGTGGAGAGACTCTTGTGGTGGACAAAGCCTCGGGACAAACCCTGAAAGTCCTGACGGGTTTTTCAAGCCCGCATGGCTTCAGAAAAATAGGGGACGACCACTATCTGATAACCAGCACCCGCGACGGGAAGTTTCAGGTCTTTGACAGCAAATTCGAACCTGTGCGTGAAATCACTCTTAGCGGAATGCCTGGTGTTTCGCGTCCGGCCCAATTGGGTGAGTGGCTTCAGAACGTCCGCTGGCTGTATGGGCAAACGTATGCCGCTGTGGATATTCACCGGAGCACAATCTGGCTGATGGATCTTGAGCACAAAACATACCGGGGGATGGCCATTCCCAGGGACTGGGCCGTTCAGGAAGTCCGGGTCATTCCGCGGGAATGGAAAAGAGCGGATCTTGTACGGCGCCTGTTTTCTGGCGAGGGGCAGAAGGTCGCCCTTGTTGAAGACCCTCGGATTTCAGAAAGCCGCTCCGAACTGCGGATTGCGGATGAAGTGCCGCCCGAAGAAAGGGCCCGGAGAGAAATTCACGTGTTTATGCGCGAGTTTAAGCGCGGACTTGAGGAGGTCCTTGCCGATGAGGGCGAAGAAAGCTCAGAAGCCCCGGCTGTTTTTCAGGAAATGCTCCGCAGTTTTGTTTTTTGGAACAGCGGCCTGCGTCAGGCTGCCCGAGGCGGGGGGCTCGAGGCAGAGAAAATAGGGGCGCTCATTCTGATGTTCAATTATCTGGCGGAGGCTTTCTACACTTACCACTATGGCCTTGCACAGAAAGTTGAGAGTGAGTCCGCGGATGATGAAGGCCGGGTTTACAAGGCCGAAGTTACGGAGGCGCTTCTGCGCGCCATGTCGGATGCGGACATTGATTTCCTCAGCCTGCCGCAGTTTATGGAAATGTATGGCGAGTATCTGGAGGAGTGGAAGGGTACCGGGCAGTTTGATTATCTCATGAACAACTACCTTCCCTTCATGTTTACGGCAGAGCGTGACCGCGTGAAGCAATTCATGGCAAAGACCCGGGACAATTTCCCGAGATATTTAAATCTGCTTCAAACCCTGATCTGGTTTTATGAAGAATGGGCTGAGTTCAGCATGAAATCGACAGCTGTTTATGGCCCTGTTTTTGACCGAGCGCTGGAGGAATATGAAAAGTCGGTATCGGCACGCTCCGAACTGCGGTCGGATATCTCTTCGGAAGAAACCGGGAGCGGGGAAGCTGTACCAGAAGAAGCCTCATTGAAGGAAGAGATTGAAATCTGGGACGAAGACGCGGACATTGAGGGGTACCAGGGCTTGATGAAATCTGCGGGGTCCGTCCTCACCCGTGAGGAAGAGCAGGTTTTATTCCGTGTCCTCCACGCACGCAATCTTACCCCGGAACAACGCAAGAACCTCTTTGATTTTCTGGTAGCTAAGAATGTTAATTTTGTCCGGTTCATTGCCAAAAGAATGGGCTACCGGGATCTTGAGGATTCCTGGGATGTGATTCAGGAGGGAATGTTCGGGCTGATGATTGCAATAAAGCGCTTTGACTACCGGGTGGGAGTTAAATTCTCGACCTATGCCGGATGGTGGGTCAGGCAGAAGATCCAAGCGGGAGATACCGACACCAGTTCACCCGTGAATCTTACGCGCCATTACAAACAAAAACGCGCCCATGCCATGCAGGTCCACAAACAGTTGACCCAGACCCTGGGACGTGAGCCCCGGCTTGAGGAATGGGCCGAAGAGCTTGGCATCGAACAGTCCGAACTGATCAAAATCATTTCAACAGGAAAAAGAGCCTCGTCGCTGGATGCCCCGGCGGGGAAAGACGGTGACGCGTCTTCGGGTTCATTTCTTGCAGACCGTGACAGTGAAACTCCTGATGAGATTTTATCGTGGGGTGAAACCCGCGATCAAGCGGTGGACATGCTGAAGTATCTTAACCCGCGTGAACAGCTTCTCATAAAAATGCGGTTCGGGATCGGAACGGAAGGGGCGGAAGCCATGACGCTGGAACAAATCGCAACGGTTCTGCGAGTGACGCGCGAACGGATCCGGCAGATTGAAACGCGCGCTATGGAAAAAATGAGGCCTGAAAGCACCGGCGTTGAAACCTTTCCGGTTTCACGTGACCATGCAGATGTTTTTCTTGCTGAAAAGTTTCAGCTTATCCCCGGTGATGCCGCTTTTGACAAGCTTCGCCTGACTCCTCGACCGCAGGTGGAGAAAATTTACGAGGCCCGCTTCACAGTCCGGTTTTTGAACAAGGACGTTGATGTCAGCATTCCGGGGATCCGAGGCCTGCCCGATATTGCCGGATTAGGGTATGACGAAATACGCGAACGTCTTCAGGCCTTTGCAGAGAGCCATCGTGTTGTTCTGAAGACTGGAGAAACGATAGACCTCGCAATCTCTCCTTTCCTTGTTGCCGCTTACCCGGAAATTTTAGGGCTGGAGCGGGAACATATCCAGGGCGCAAAAGCACAATTTTACGACATGCTTAAACTTGATCCGCTCGCCAATCATTTCGAGGTGATGGACCGCACAGAAGAGGGAAGCCTGATCTATTGGATTCTTCATTCCGGAAAAGACTTGCCGGTTTTCACGCCGCGGGAAGAAGTGTTAAGAACACTTACGCCGCAGGAAAGGCGTGTCTACGAACTCTCGGTCCTCCTCAAAAGAGAAGACGCTGAGGTAGAAAGGCAGCTCTACCTCGAAGGGCTTTTTAACAAAGAAAAACCACGCGGGTTCCAGAACCGCGGGATTGGTTTCATCCGAACGTCGGCCTTGACAAAGGTCTCACGCGGAAAGACCGGAATGGAAAACCTTGCCCAAGCTGCGGGCGTTGAACTTTCTGCCCTGACACCCGACCTTTTGAATGCCATTGACCGCCGCTACTGGCGGGCAATTCAGTACTCATACGGGATTGATGTGCAAAGGACTCAAAATGCGGCCGAGACCCTTGAAAAGTTGAGAACGGAGAAAGTCTATAAATGGGGCATTGAAGCCAAGGGGTTTTTTGATCAGCCGGAAGACATTGAACTTTTAAACCGCCAGGCGCTTGCGGTGATCCGGGCCGGAAAAAGCGGCTGGGATGAACTGAGTTCAGAAACAGGGATCTCTGTAGCCAGACTCAAAAACCCTGATCTTCGTCATGCACTTCCGGAAAGATACTGGAGGGTGCTTGCGCTTTCTTATGGGCTTGAAGGCCGCCGCATTTCGAGTTCGGAGGAAAAACTGGCAGCGCTTGCGTCTGCGGGCTTTGCTCATCAGGACGAACACAGCTTGAACAATGCGAAGCTCAGGGCGTTACGAATGCTGAAAGCGGTCAAAACAGGGCGGGAACAGGTCGCGGAACTTATTGGTGTCGAAAGTCCCTGGATTACGGATGAACTGATCGAGACGCTCCCGGAAAACCAGAAGATCCTTCTGAAGGCCCGTTACGGAATCGGCATGCACCGGATCTGGTACGAGGCGGACAAAGGTCAGATCCTGGCGCTGCTGGGTGTTACTTACAAAGGCAGGCCGTACGGCCGAAACGCAATCAAGGAGCTGACAAACCGCGCCCTTGAAAACCTGAAATTAATCCTGATCGGAGAAGATACTATTGAGGTGAGAATCCGGAAGTTTTTGGAGGAACACCGCTATCAGCCGCCCATCATGCAGGAGGTTCCTGAAGAATACGGTGTGACGCGTGAAGCGATCACACGGATGTGGGAAACCCTTCAGCGTCCGGAGCCGGAGCTCGATGCCGGGACCGCAAAACTTCGCAAGGTCTGGTACGCGCTGCACCCGCTTGAGCGGAGAATCGTTCAGGCTAATTTTGGATTGGGCGAAGAGCCGGCGAATTCCTTGGATGAAATTTCCAAGCGTGTCAAAGCAGACCCGGAGCTTAAGGAATGGGCGCCTGACGCAGGTAAAACGACATTGACCCGCAGCCGGAGGCAGGCATTCGAAGCATTTCAAAACAATGTGACAGGCTGGGTTCGCCTTAGCCGTGATATTGGCGAAAACACGGCGGATCTTGAAACTTTTGTGAAGCAGCACTTAACAGAAAATGAATATTTGGTTTTGAAACCCGTTTACGGAATTGAAACACCTCGGGCTGTTTCTTTGGGGCATGCTGCCCGTTTGACAGGAGGCGCCTCAGGCGTGCAAATCACCGGCAAGAAGCGCGATATTATCCATAAATTAAGACGCGCACTTGTCGCAGAGGGGTTTGCACAGGCAACAATTCTTGAAATAAAAAAGAAAGATATGAGCGGACGCAAAAAAGCCGAAAGCCGTGTCTGGACCGAAGCGCACATGAAAGAAGTTGTTGCAGGGCTTTCGGATGAACAGCTGAATACCGCAGCGCTCAAAAAGCTCCGGCTGGGAGGGCTTCTGAACACGGCGATTGCCAAATACGGTTCATGGGACCAGGCGCTGGTGGAATTTGGGCGTGATCCGGCCAAGATTAAAAAGAAAGGCAAGCTTCGCAGCGGGCTTCCTGATGGAGAGAACCCTAAACCTGATCAGGCCGATGACCGTTCAGAACTGCGTGCGGATGAAAGTCCTGAGACCTACAGGGAAATCAGAACTTATGAAGATGTGTTGAAAATTAATGAAAGAAGGGTTGATGAGGCCTTGGGTGCGGGTGCTGTCACACCTGAAAAGGCAGAAAACTATAAAACAACGTTCCGGGGAATCCGGCGAGCGGCGCAAAAAGCGCTTCGTCTTTACGCCGATGCCGCCCGCAAGGCCGGACTTCCCGTTCATCCGGTTCAGGTGGCGTGGGTCGGCGGACGCGTTCAGGGCAGCCCCCTCAAGCAGTTTGAATCGCCGGAGCTGGAGCGCGAATCAGATGTTGATCTTGTGATTGGATTCTTAGATGCGGGCGAACTCATACCGAAGCCGGCGAAATATGAAGCCATCATCGCGGCGGCATTTATCCAGGCCCTTTCGGAGGAAGAGGTCCCGGGCGTTCTTGATTACGAAGAAACTCTTGAGGCTGCGGAGATATCCGATCGTGCACGGAAAATGCTGGCCCGATACCGTGAGGAAGCAGCATCAAAAACACGGATTCAGCTTATCATGAGAAATCGCTGGAAACCTCTTCAGACAACGGAAGTCGAGGGGCACCCGCTCAACTCTCCCCGCCTGCTTCTTGCGGAAACGGAAGTCTCTGGAGGTGAATTCTCCGGGCGTTCCGAGCTGAGAGACGAGGAGTGGGATCCTCAGACATTTGAAGGGTATGCGCGGGACTATTTCGAAGCCGTGCTGAAAAAACAGGAAGCCAGGCTTTATCACGAGACCGAGCGCCAGGCGTATTCCCGCTATGAAGAGGTCAGGCGCGAAGTGGAAACGGCTCTGGAAATTCTTCGGACCTCAGCCAGACTTTCCTACGATTCGAAACCTGCTGATTTGGATGCCATGATCAGCCTTCTCGAAAAAACCTACCGCTATGAACGCGGTGGAAGAAGCCTTCGCGACTGGGTTGCCTTCGACAGCGGCGTGACGGAGTCCTGGGCCCGGATCAAGGACCAGCTCGAGGCGGGGACCTATGATGTCTGGCGCGGGTGGGAAGAGGCGCACCCGGAGATTTCGCCGCATAGGACCCGCGACTATTTTCTGGCCATGTCATCCATTTACCGGCGCCTGCATGACGGCCGCTTTAGCAAAACGTCGCTTGAAAACATTCTGTTTCGTCTGCAAGTTCTATGGTCCGGTTACCGGATAAGCGGGATTGTCCGTGAGTGGTCGAGGGAAGATACGGAAAATGTCGCCGCGATCTCAGGGCTCTACGCCTTCGTCGAGCAGGAGCCTGCACCGAGTCATCAAGTCCGAGTCACGATTTCAAACCCCCGTTACAACGCGCGGGTTTTCCCTTACCTGACATCGGTTATCGACCAGTCTCTGGCCGCAGTTTTTTTGCAGGACATCCGTTCGGCCAACAACCTGCTCAAACGCTGGCCGTTTCGTTTTATCGAAACCCGCCTGAGTGTTTCGCACAAAACAGCTGCCGTTGTTTCTCTTGCATCAGCCGCAGCGTCTCTTCTTTTTGGTGCGGGTGCCGGTGTTTTCGGGTTCGCCCTGGAAGTTATTTTCTGGAGTGCTGCCGCGGTACTTTGGACGGGCGTTTTTATTGTGAAAAGAAAAACGAAAATCCGGTTTGAAGGATTTGCAGACATGATCCAGGAACAGTCCGGGCCGTGGACGGTCATCCCTGCGGAGGAACAAGCCGCTGCTTCCCGGTCTGAGCTTCGCTCCGGAGACAGTCCCGAACCCCGTTTTCTGAACACAATCAGACAATATACGGCTTATCCGGAA
>CAYRBY010000056.1:4475-12949 GCA_964422635.1 uncultured bacterium | reverse complement strand
CAGAGCTGCTTTTTTTGGGGAACTGCTTGAATTAGAACGATTGTTCTAATATACTTGGTGCATGCCTAAAGAGATCTGCCTCACCGAAATCGTTCCCAAGCTTAAGGCTTTTCACAAGGCGAGCAAGCGCCTTCCCACGTATTCCGAGCTTCAGGCTATGGCGGGCTATCGTTCCAAGGGCGCTGCGGCCTACCTGGTCAACAAACTGGTTGAGCGCGGCCTGATCTCCAAAGACTCCACAGGCAAACTCATCCCCTCAAGCGGGTTTCATGGCACCAAGCTTCTGGGTTCGGTTAAAGCCGGGTTTCCTTCGCCTGCCGAAGAAGAACTTCTCGATACGCTTTCCCTCGATGAATTCCTGATCAAAAAGCCCAATGCCACCTACATCGTGAAAGTCAGCGGCGACTCCATGATCGACGAAGGCATCAAGGAAGGTGATCTGGTGCTTGTCGAGCGCGGCCGTCAGGCCCAGCACGGCGATATCGTCATCGCGCAGGTCGACGGGCAGTGGACCATGAAATTTCTCGAAAAGAAAAACGGAAAAATTATTCTCAGGGCTGCCAATAAAAAATATCCGTCCATTGAACCTAAAGGTGAACTCGTGATTGGGGGCGTTGTCGTCGCCAATGTCCGAAAATACAAATAACCTCATCCAGCTTTCTTCTTTTCCCCGCCCCGTCATTCATATTGATTGCGATGCTTTTTTTACTTCCGTTGAGCAGGCCCTGCATCCGGAATTGAGGGGAAAGCCTGTGGTCACGGGTAAAGAGCGCGGCATCGTGGCCTGCGCGAGTTATGAAGCCAAGGCGCTTGGCGTCAAACGTCCCATGCGCCTCTGGGAAGCAAAAAAACTTCTGCCCCAGCTCATCTGCCTTCCAAGCGACTATGAAACCTACTCGCTTTACTCCAAAAGAATGTTCGCCATCATCCGGGAGTTCACGCCTGAAGTGGAGGAGTACTCCATTGATGAAGCCTTTGCCGACCTCTCAGGCCTGCGCCGTGTTTACAGAACGGGCTATGCGGACATTGCCTGGAAAATAAAGCAGGCCATTCAGGCCCAGCTTGGCCTCACGGTTTCCGTGGGCCTCAGCGCATCCAAGACTTTGGCTAAAATCGCCTCCAAACACCAGAAGCCCAACGGCTTTGTTGTGGTGAGAGCCAATGAACTGCAGCATTTTCTTCCGAAGGTTGAACTCGACCGTGTCTGCGGCTTTGGCCCCAACACCGTGGCACTGCTCAGGAAACACCACATTCAAAACTGCTGGGATTACGCGGTGCGTCCGGAACTCTGGGCCAAACAACTGCTGGGAAAAATCGGCGTGGAGCTTTGGCACGAACTCCGGGGCGACGCCGTGTACCCGATAGTGACGGCCGAAAAAACCGATTACGCCTCCATTGGAAAAACAAAAACATTCACGCCCCCGTCTTCCGATAAAAACTTTGTCCGAGCCCAGCTCATCCGCAACATGGAATCCGCTTTTATCAAACTGCGCCGCTACCGGCTCAGAGCCAAATGGATCTGCGTCTTTGTGCGCAATCAGGAATTTAAATCCTGGGGCGCAGAGGCCGAACTTGACCGCGCCACTTCCTCAATCTATGAAGCCGCACCGCTGGTCAACCAGCTCTTTGAGAAGATTTTCCGCGAGACCGTTCCGTACCGCCTGACAGGCATTATTCTTTCAAAAATCGAACCCGATGGCGCCGCCCAGTACTCGCTCTTTGATGATGTGCCTAAAATCGAATCGTTCCGTTCCATTGACCGTGTGATTGACGAAGTGAATGAACTCTACGGCAAGCACAAACTGCACCTTGGCACGAGCCTCTGGCTGGCCCGGCACAAACAGCATATTTCAGAAAGGGGAGATCTTCCTCAGCGGAAGTCCGAACTCCTCAAGGGTGAAACCTTCAGGCAAAGACTGGGAATACCTGTCTGGAATGTGAAAGTGTAAAAAAGACGCATTAGTGGGTTGCCCGGTATCCGGCTTTTACCTATACTGCCCCCATGAGCCGATCCCCACGGTTTTATAAAATTTAAGAATGTCTAAAGCGGACCGCGAGGTTCGTTTTTTTGTTTTTTGATGCTAAGCAAGATCATGACGGCTCTGGCGGGGACAGATAGAGCGGTAGAATTGCCCATATTGAGGAGGTTTTTTTGTATTGCGGTCAATGCAGCACTTATATTCCACAAGGTTTTAAGACCTGCCCCAATTGCGGCATCGACATTGCTGACGCGAACCGTCTCGCCGAAGAAGCTCGACGGAAAAAGATACACGAGCAGACGCTTAAGGCACGAGACCAGAAACGCGAAAGTAAAACCTTTAGTTATCTTGAAGCCCTGGTATATTCCCTTTTTCACGGTCCTTTCTACCGTGATGTCTTCCGGCGCTGGCGTGGGGTGGGGCTTGTCTATCTCGCGTTTATGCTTGTCTGGGGCTTAATTCCTTTTATGATTGGATTTCAACGGCTGACTGAAGATTTTGCTGCAAAAAGAATTTATCCCGTTATTGATCAGATTCCCAGAGTTTCGATTGCCGATGGAATGCTCAGTTTCGAAGGCAAAAGCCCGCTTGCCGTGCGAGATACCGAAAAAGGGTCGATTTTAGTCTTGTTTGACCGAGAAAGTTCGGCCGTCAATTTTAAGGATCTTCCGGCATTTATGCTGCTCACAAGCAATCAGATCGCTTTTCGGAATAATCATAATCAATCCAGTGTGTTTGTAATTCCACCCAAATTGAATTGGGTTGTGACGGCTCGCTGGATTGAGTCCTGGGTGAGCCAGATAGAAAGATGGCTTCCAGTGATCTTTTTTCCGATCGCTTGGGCGCTTAGCTGGATCATGATGGCGGTCGTGCTTGTGATCTATGCGCTTTTAGCAAAACTTGCGGGCCGGTTTATGAAAATTCGAGCCGGCTTCGGGGATTATTACAGGCTTTGTGCAGTGGCTATTACGCCAATAATGATCCTCGACGGCTTTTGCAGTATTGCTGCTGCCGAAAAGGGGCTTACCGATTGGCTCGCGTTGCCTGGTCCCCTGCTTTTTATTCTTATCGGGCTGTGGCATAACCGGCAAACACCGGAGAGCGCGGCATGAAGGCTGATCTTTTTTTTCTGATTCTCTACAGCGCACTCGGCCTTGTTTTTTTTGCGTGTCTCCTCAAGTATCATTGGGATTTGATCAAGAATTCCAAGGAAAGGCTGAGCGCATTTGGGGGCATCAGCGTTTCAACCGCAGGATTGGTACTATGCCTTTTCGGGGCGCTCGATCCGAAGATCCAGTATTCCAATGTCATGATGAACCTTTGGATCTGTCTTTTTTGGACAGGCTGCGCCTACAGCTTTGGCTGTGCTTCTGCCGAACTCAAGCGGGCCGCTTCGGCTGAAGATAACCTCGTTAAATTGAAGAGCCAGCAGGCGTCCTATTTTCAAATTGTACTTTCCACCGTGCTTATTTTCGCTTTGCCGTTTGTCATCTTTCAATCGGCGGCCTATCATGGTCAGGGTCTGCAAAAGACATCGCCCCGTCCCTCTGAAAGCAATGGTGTGTACGAGTTTCCTCAGTTTAATCTTAAATATATTCAGCCCGAAGGTCCCTGGCTCGAAATGAGCGCCGACGCATTGAGTGCCGTCACTCTCAAGGCTTTTTTCCGTACGAATCCGACTGTTTATTTCCAAATTATTGCCGAGGAAGGGCTTAATGTTAAGCCCGGCATTGAGAATCAATTTGCAGATCAGATCTATGCAGAGACGATTAGTAAACTTGATAAGCATAAACTAATCGAAAAGAAGGAGATCGAAATCGCGGGAATTAAAGGGCAGATTTTTACATCGGAAGTTGCATTTAAAGCAGTTCACATCAACCGGATTCACTGGCTGGGCGGGAAAAACGGTTTTTATTATCAGTTTGTGTCCTGGGCGCCTTTGAATGTCCCTCTTGAAACTCTGGAGAACACATTTCGTGAAGCTGTCCAAGGAGCGTCTATGCTCGATCCGGACAAAAAAGTGGCGGCTAAGACAGTCGAGGAAGACTATGTATCAGCTTCCTATCATTATAAGGTAAATGCTAAGGATAAAGGATGGGATCAATGGTGGCTGCCCGCAATGGAAGATTATCAGGTGCCAGACTACCGCATAATACATGGTACAGATGAAACTCTCTGGGTTTTTCCCTTGGCCTTCTGGGAGAAACCCCCGCCGCTCTCAATTTTGGCGCCCGCACTCCTTAAATTTAACAAACTAGAATTTTCAAGGCTTGAAACGAACCAAATCCGCGAGATTAAAAACGGAACTTATGAAGGTTACGAAATTAACTGTAAAAACGACAGTGATGGCCAACACTATCAGTACAGAATCAAGATTCTCAGGGGCGAGAAATTTGCGTATTACATTACGGCGCATGCCTCGGACTCAAATGGCAATATAGACGCTGCCTTGCTTGAGCAAGCGCGCAATATGGTGGAAATCCTTGAGCCGGGTGTCCTGCCTGAGCGCGGCAGCCTGTCGAAAAACGAGATCTCCCGGTATGTTTTTGCTTATCTTCAGATTGGTGAAGAGTACTTTCAGCAAGGCAATAAAGAAGAACAATTGCGGTATCTTAAGATGGCACATTCGTTGGAGCCCGAAAACGTCTCCGTTTTTGAGACCGTCTTAAAGGCCTTTCTTACTTCGGAAGAATATGACGCGGGTTTTCAATATGCAGACAAACACATCGCTAAATTTCAGGATAATGTAAACATTGAGAAAATGTATGCCAAAATTTCAGGCCTCTCCGGTGAATGGGCCAAGGGCGCTGAAATCTATGAAAAGCTCATCGCGAAGGGCTATGTAGACTCGGAAATTCTCGAAGGCTATGTGGAATTGATGACGAACATGAAGAAAGAAGCGAAGGCCTACGAAAAGCTTAACGCCTTGATCGGCGTCGGCTCCGACAGGTCGGCACAGATACAGTTTGCGGATTTTCTCTCGGAGCATGAAAAAAATCAGGAATCTTTCGACCTCTATAAACGTCTGTATGAAAAATTCCCCCATGATGCTGATATCCGGCATGAATATTTTGTACATTTCATGAAAAAAGAACGATACGAAGAATGTGTACAGGCGATTGATCGACATATCGAGAAATATGGCATGACTTCCGACGTCGTTTTTTACCGCGGCTATGCCCTGACTGCGCTGGAACGTTATGATGAAGCTCGTATGGATTTTGGCAAAGCGCAGCAACTTTCACCCGACTCGGAAGCAGTCAAGGAAATGCTCGACGGATTGGCAATGATCTCCAATCAGAAAAAAGGCAAGGTCAATGGAATGAATACGCTGGAAATCAAACGAACCCTTACGGTGGCAGGGGCGGATGTGATAGTGACCGAAAATCTTAAATGGAGCGGTTATTGGGGCGAGAAAATGGAAGAGAATCTTGAATCAGGTTCCGAGGAAAAAATGATGCGGGATATGCAGCGTAATCTTAACGCTGTTCACGGAACAACGGTCGCGGATGATATTAAAATTATTGACTCTGAAACTGGAGGAGAGCCTTTTGAAATCCGTTTGAAATATACGGTTCCTGACGCCTTTCAAAAGTTTGGAAAAGGCTTTTTGCTGACGGCTTATCAATATTGGGAAGGATTGTATCTTTGGCCCCGGGGCAGTGATGAGTATTCGATCCCGACCTTTATTCTATATCCGGGCAAAGTTCTGACAGAAACAAAAGTGATCTATCCGCAGGCATTCCAACTGGATATGAGTCTTACAAGCGGACATATGCAAATTGATAAGAGCTGCATTAAAACCCAAACAGATGTCACCCAAAACCCGGGCGATGTCCATGTTGTTACGCGCTATGAAATCAGGGGGGGTGCTTATACTGAAAAAGCATTTAATATTTGTCAGGAAGAAATTTCAGATAGTATCGAGGCGTCAGTTCCGCGACTCCTTTTCACGCAGTAAATAATACAAAGAGAATCGGTACCCCTTCCAAAAGTCGAATGGTACCGTTTACCAAAGCCGAAAGATTCTTACTTTCGGCAGACTCGTGAGAGCGTGAAGCTCTGCTCTTTGCACGGGACACGGAACTTATATTTAATATTCAAAGTTTGAAAGGCGTTGCTTGAATTACCGGATATTTATTTACGAGGCCAAGAAGCGAGTTCAGGATCCAGCCTTTCTTGAGGCTGTGCTTTCACTCGGTACTTTTGATAAAAGCAAACTGCTTGGTGTTCTGCGCAACAGCCCTACCTTGTCTTTGAATCATCTCGAAAAAACTGCTGCTGAGAATCTCTTCCAAAAATTGCAGAGCCTTGGCGTGGATTGTGACCTTGAGCCGATGGAGCTTCAGGACTCGGAAAAGGCTTTTCTGAAGCGCGAGGGGACCAAGTGGCTGAAGCGCGGAATAGTTTTGCCTTATCAAGCGGGGCTGCTATTCAACACTTACGGCATGGGCGCCGATGCGCCTGCAGGTTTGGCTGAACCCCGCAAGGAAGCACGCTCGCTGATTCAGACGATTCTTTGGATCGGCACTCTTTTGGTGGGGTTGGGGATTGTGCTTTTTATCGCGTCCAACTGGCAGAAGATTCCCAATCCGGTGAAGGTGACGGGCGCGCTGACGCTGACCCTTGGGTTTCTTTTTCCCGGGTACTATTACCGGCATGTCAAAAAAGACGGCGCTATTCTCGGAACAGCGCTCCTCCTGATTTCGGCTTTTGGGATTGGGGCCAATGTGATTTTGCTGGGGCAGATTTATCATGTGATCGCAGATCACTACATGCTGCCTTTAATCTGGGGGCTTTTAGTTCTGCCGCTTGGGGTTTTGACGGGCTTTCTTCCTGCGGTCTATTTCTCTTCTTTTCTCTGGCTTCTCGCACATCTTCTGCATCAATCCAGCAGGGGGCACTCGTCGGTTTTCTTTCCCGTGCTTCTTCTAGGTGTTCTCTTTCCGTATGCCGCCCGCATTGCAGATAAACGGTTTTTTAAAACCACGCTGGTTCTGTTGATGGCCGCGCTTGTCTTCACGCTTTCGGGCAGGGATTTCTATGCAGCCACTCTCTGGGTTGCAGTGTTGATTTACCTTCGATACAAGCACCCGGAGAAACTCTTTGATGCATTGCTGATGGCGGGTGGCGTAATCTGGAATTTAACATTTCTGCAGAATTATGAAAAATTCCCGAACGCGTTTTATCTGCTCCCTCTGGCGTATTTCACCTGGCGCGCACTTGTGACGCGATCAAACGGAATGATGATAGCCAACACCCTCAACTGCATTTTCTGGCAGGTCTGCTTTTATCACCAGATTCACACACGCTTCGAGATTGACGGTCCGGAAAGCCTTCAGATTGCGTATTACATTTTAACGCTGGGGATTCTTTTTTACGGGGCGGGCCAGCGGCTGGCCGGCCAAATCGAATGGGAAGGCCTTCGAAAGTTCTTTTCGAACAGCGCGCTGGTGCTGATGGTGCTGATGGTTTTTATATTGAGCTTCCGTGCGGAAAATTCGCGGCTGATGTTTTATTCCTCTCCGCTCTACCTGATGACGGTGCTCCTTTATCTTGTGGCTGGAACGGCTCTGGCGTTACCAAGTCTTGTGTCCGAGATCAAGACCGATACGCGGAACCTTGAAGTGCTTTCCGTTTTGTCTCTTCTTGTTTTTAGTGTTCTTCTCACGCTTGTGGTGCCGCCGCAGAATGCAGTGCATTCACTTATGAATAACATTGTTTTGTTTTTTACGGCGTTTATTTTCATGGTCCGGGGCCAGCGCTTTCAGAAGATCTTTTACTATCAGTGCGGCATCGGTCTCTTTGTGGTACTGATCACGGCGCGTTACTTTGATTCCTTCATGGCGTATATGCCGCGTTCAATCTTTTTTATTCTGGGCGGCATCTTTCTGATTACATGGGCGGTATTCATTGACCGGCAGAAAAAGAAATTTGCGGCCGGAAGCGAGGGGGTGCCGCGTGATTAAAATGAAACCTGTTCAGGCATTTGGCGTAATTGCTCTGATTTGGGTGGGCGCGATTGGCGGGCTTTGGGCCTACCATGAGCATCAGCTGACGCACGGGCGCGAAATTGTTTTGAAAACGGTACCGGTCGACCCCAGGGATATGTTCCGGGGTGAGTATGTTATTTTGAATTATGACATTTCAATGGTTTCGGCGGCGAATGCGGAGGGCGGCATCAGCGATGTAGATTATTTCCGCCGCAACCAGACCGCCTATGCTTATTTGATAGAAGATGCCGGGGTTTACAAGCTGACCGCGTTAAAAACAAAGCCGCCACAGAGCGGTTTATTCCTGCGCGGGCGCATTATGAATCAGGACGGCGGGCAGGTGTACCGGGTGGAGTACGGCATTGAAAGTTTTTTTCTTCCGGAAGGCCAGGGAAAAGTTTATGAAGAGGCCCGCAACAGCAACCGGCTCTATGCTGTTCTTGCTGTCAGTCCTCATGGTGTTGCCATGCTCAAACGCCTCGAGATCCGCTAGACGAGAATC
>CAYRBY010000056.1:0-4375 GCA_964422635.1 uncultured bacterium | reverse complement strand
GCTTCGAGTTTGCTCAGGCGCTGAATGTGTGACTTAAGCCTTGCCGGAAACCCAAATTTTCAGGTATGAATCCCAAACAGAATCTTGATGTGGTGGAAGCGGAAAGAAGTCTTGCCCGGTGGCTCTTTGCCGTGCTCGTAGACTGGACTATTATCGGTATTTCAATAGCTGCAGCCTATGCTTCCCGAAACTGGTTCGCCTATATTCTCGCGGTGCTTATTGTGGGGAACCGTCAGCATGCCCTGAGCGTCCTCGGTCATGACGGCGCTCATTATGCGATCACCAAAAACCGCTGGCTGAATGATGCGCTGGCCTGCCTGCTTTGCTGGTGGCCTCTCGGTGTCGGTATTCACGGTTACCGGAGATTTCACTTTCAGCATCATCAGCATACCGGAACGCCGCTTGATACCGAGCTTCATATTAAAGCCAAAGAAACGCCGGATTGGGATTTGCCGATCACGAGAAAAAGGATGTTGTGGTATTTCGTGAAGGACTTGTGCGGGCTCAGTGCGAAAGCCGTGATCTATTTGATTGAAAGCACGAGGCCGGCGAAGATGATTGATTGGATCGGGCCCGTGGTGCTTGGGTCTCTGATTGCTTTTTGTCTTTATAAGGTACAGGCGCTTTGGGTTCTGGCTTTCTGGTTTGCCGCCATGCCGACTTCTTTTTGGGCGTTCTTCCGCGTGCGCGTTTATCACGAACATCATGGAACCGCAGGAACTTACCGGGTTCATCTTCCTTTTTGGTACCGTCAGCTTTTTGCGCCGCACAAGATTTGGGTGCACTATGAACATCACCGGTGGCCGCATCTGCCTTACTTTCAACTGCTGAAATTGCGGGCGCTGGATACTTCCGTGCCCGTCACTTCAGTTTTTGATCTCCTGAAAAGCTATGCCCATTATCATCCTCCTCTCAAGGCCGGAACGCCAGTGAGCCAGACTCCGTGGACCGGGGAAGGGTTACGGAACCTAAGCCACGCACCTCTTTATTCGGAAACAGGCACAGACCGCCGGAATTAGGGGCCAGGCCGTGAAGCGTTTAAGGCGTTTGTTTTTTGTGCTGATTCTGATAGCTCCCGTTTTTAGCCGGTCATCTGCTGCCGAAACCCCGACAACCTTCAAACATATTCCTCTGCAATACATTGTGGCTCTGGGAGATCCTGATGCAAACTCAGGGGAGGGGGCAGAGTTCTGGGGCTTGTGGAATCAGGACCCCGGCCCGCGGGGATGCAGGCTTGACAATTATCAGCAGTTAAAGACCACGGGTGTTGCTCCCGCGCAATGGGCTTTTGACAGCAAAGACTGGTGGCTGGAGGAGCACGGCCTGCTGATGGAGAAGCCCACCTTTCCGCTGGCTCCCGGTAAGTACGTTGTGACCGGCGGACGTGAAGTCACAACCGTGCTTACGATTGACCCTGCCGATGAAAAGGGCGCGCAGCATTGGCATCTTGATCAGAATGCGAAACTTTATGATGTCACGCACTTGCCCTGCCATGCCGCGCGATACACCCCGGAAGCAGATAAAACCGAATGCTCACCGGAAAAAGTGCAGGCGGACTTCCCGGTCGCTCCCGGAGTTTCCATGCCCGCTGTCAACGGATGCCATAAAAAAGATTATGCCGTTCTTTTTGTCATAGGTGTTGAAAATAAGTAGGCGGGATTCTTTAAGCGCAGCTGAAAGCGCGCTTTTTGGAAATACGGGTTGACATTTGAGTTTTGCAAATTAGAATGCATCCCATGACAAAGAGCGCAAAGATTTTCTTCCTCCTGCTTCTTGCCGCAAGTTTTTCATTTTCCGGCTGCGCTAAAATCCCTTACAAGTCAGCTTCTGAAAAGCCTGTGACCTCTTATGCGGCCCCTGAAGGCTATAAATTCCTGCAGCATATCTCGGAAGACAAGTACCAGTTCCATCTTTTCTGGGGCTTGGTTGCGTTTCAGGCCGAGGGGCAGAACGGTGTTTTCAGCAAATACATTAATAATGGTGATGCCATCGTCAATGTGACGAGCAACCAGGAATGGGACATCATTTCATGGCTGGCGAGTTCCTTCACGTATGGAATTGTTCATCTTACCCACACGGAGTTTAACGGTGACCTTGTCCAAAAAGCCTGATAACCGTTTTTTTCGTCCGGCGATCGCCTTGGCCCTGATCTGCAGCTTGTCTTTTTCCGGCTGTATGTCCATCCGCAATGAGTTCCCGGATACCAAAACGGCTCCGAAGATTTCTTTTGGACCGCTCGATGCTGCTGGGCCGCGCCCGGTAGTGCGGCATTTTGAACGAGGCGGACGCGCCACTTTCTGGTTCCTTTACCTTATCCCCAAAAACCATTTGAACGGGTATGAACTTGCCCGCCGTGAAGTCGGCCCCGGTGAAGCGGTTCAGAACCTGCAGATTGTCACGAAGTATGACTTTGTCGACTTTTTGGTGGGATTTGTTTCTCTTGTGTTCGGTACCTACCGGATTGATGTTGCCGGCGATATCGTTAAAGAATAAACCAGTTTTCAGCTTCAAACATAATTACTACTCCAAAAGCCACCACGTAACCCGCGGTGGCTTTTTTGTTTGGCGGCATGATTTATAGACCCTTCCAGAATCCAGGAATGCGGAGTATCATAAATCGTGTTTGATTTGAAATCCGGCGCGAGCATATAAAACAGGGGTGTGGTGCCTTTGTGTTGAGCAAAAAAGACGGCGTGTGGATTCCGGGTGTCTTCTTTGCCGTCTCGCTGGCGGTTTATTTTCTTTCACTGAATCATTATTTTATCAATGATGACCTGATCCATCTGGAGTTTGTTAAAAACTTCCACGGCAGGTATCTCGATTTTCTGTTTCCTCATCTCCGGCCTTCCGATGTTGTCACTCATGCGCGCTACGAGCCTTTTCATATTCTTTTTTATGCGTTCCTGTATAAACTCCTGGGCGGCTTTTTCCCAGCGTATCAGCTTCTGCATATTGCCGTGCATGCCCTGAATGCCTTTTTGATTTACAAAATTGGAAAAAAGCTGAATCCGGGCAGTGCCGGTGCGTTTCTCGCAGGCTTGTTCTTTTGTGTCTACCGGCTTAACAGCCAGGAAGTCTTGTGGTATGCCTCGTTGTTCTGCACGTTCACAATCACGCTGCTGCTTTCGGCATTTCTGCTTTATTTAAGACAGAACGGACGGAGCTGCTGCTATTCCGTGCTTCTTTTCCTGGGCGCGGTTCTATTAAGTTTGAGAGCTCACCAGTTCTTGCTGTTTGCGGCGGCGTACTTTTTGGTATTCAGAAAAGACCTTCTCCGTGAAGGACTGCTGAAGTTGAATTTAATGACTCTCGCCGGATACGGCGCAGCTGCGGCCTTTTCTATAGCGGCCAACGCGGTCAGCTGGCGGTATTTCCCGAATGAAATCCCCGGATTTGAAGCGGATGTTTACGGATTCTTTGTTTTTTTTCTCAACCTGGTTTGCCCGTACGAAGTCAGTATTCCCTTCAAGGCCGCCATGCTTTTACTTTTCTGCGCCGCCGTGATCCTCCACAGGAAAGAGAGGGCCGTTGTTTTTTTAGCATCTGCAGTTGTTTTAAATGCCCTTTTCTGGACTTTCATGTTCAGCTCTGCGCATCTGCCGTATGCCCCGAGGTATCTGTATTGGGCGGCGGTGCCTTTCTGCCTTTTGCTGGGGCACTTTACGGGGCTGGCATTTGAGAGCGGGGTTCCTTACAAAAGACTTTGCGCGATTGTCCTCGCGGTCCTTTTTGCCGGCGGGAATGCTTTCTTTGTGGGCTCTCAGGATATTGTCTGGTTCCGGTATTTATCTGTACGCGGACAAAAGCTGGATGAGGTTTCCCGGCTTGCAGGCACCGAAAAGAAAAAGGTTTTCATTCAGGACGATTTCTTTTCCAATGATCCGAATCTAGATTATTTTAAGGACAAGCTGGCTTTTGTTTCCGCTGCTGAAGCTGCGGATTTTACTGTAGACCTTGAACGCGGCCGCTACGTAAAATATTTCGGACGTGATTTTGGCAAGGAATACTGGCATCAGCCCTGGTTCATCAAAAAGCCCTGCCGGGAAGACACTCCCTGGTGTTGAGGCTTCAAATAGCAATCCATTTTAGAGGAGGCTGTATGAAGAAAACAGTTTTTGCTCTCGGAGGACTTTGTTTGCTGCTTGCCTCTCCGCTCCAGGCGGAGACCGTGGATTGTCAGGCGGAATATCAGGCGCTGACGGCCATTTCGCGCGACATGGCCGCATTGGATCCCACAAATGTCAATCAACTCCAGGATCTGGATCGCCGGATCGGGGAAGCAGAACCCAAATACCAGGCCTGCATGAATGCCTATGAACAAAAGCACGGGGCCGATGCCCGGGCCCAGCTGGATGTACAGCTCGCCACCCAAAAC
>CAYRBY010000055.1:11013-13145 GCA_964422635.1 uncultured bacterium | reverse complement strand
TTTTGAGTAACGCACTAAAATTTACCCAAAAAGGTTCGATTCAGGTTATTGTGAAGGACTTGGGAAACGAAATTGAATGCAGTGTTTCTGATACAGGGTGCGGGATTCCTCCCGAAGGGGTTGCGAAGCTTTTCAACAAATTTGAACAGTTTGGACATGCCCCTGCCGGCGCTGAAAAGGGAACGGGGCTCGGCCTTGCCATTTGCAAAGGAATCGTTACGGCACATGGCGGTAGAATCTATGCAGAAAGTAAAACGGGGGAGGGTGCCAAATTTATTTTTACTCTTCCCAAGACACACCCGGCGGTGACAGTGTAAAATCCGTTGGATCATTCGCAGCATTCCCCCCTACAACATAAAAACCCGGCGAGGTTTCCCCGTGGTAAAAAGAAAAACGCGTGCCCGCCCAGCAGGCTCCGGGCGCCGCCCGAAGACGGCAGAGCCTGTCTCTAACGACTTACCCTCATTGGAAGAAATCAGACTGACAGATTTTGACCTTTATCTTTTGTCGGAGGGCAGCCACCTTGACAGTTACCGAAAGCTTGGTGCGCACGTCTGTCAGACCGAGGAAAAAACCGGAACCTATTTTGCTTTGTGGGCCCCGAATGCGCGTTCGGTGAGTGTGGTGGGAGATTTTAATTCCTGGAAGACTGCGACCCATCAGATGCGCCGGTTTCCAGGTTCAGGTTTTTGGGCCCTTTTTATCCCTGACATCCGTGAAGGAACATTTTACAAGTTTGCAGTGGAAACTCCCGAAGGCCATGTTCTTTTCAAGTCAGACCCTTTTGCTTTTCAGACAGAAGTCCGCCCAAGAACAGCTTCCGTTGTCACTAATCTTGGGTGTTTCAAGTGGCGGGACTCTGCCTGGATGAATGCCCGCAAGTCACGCAACCCTCTCGAGGGAGCTGTTTCTATTTATGAGGTGCATCTGGGCTCCTGGATGCGTACCGGAGAAAGGGGAGAAGACTTCCTGACGTACCGGGAGCTTGCCGAGAGGCTTGTTCCTTTTGCGGTTGAACGGGGCTATACCCATCTTGAATTGATGCCTGTCAGCGAACATCCGCTGGATGAGTCGTGGGGGTACCAAGTCATCAGCTATTTTTCTCCGACAAGCCGTTTCGGCACTCCCGAAGATTTCATGTTTTTCGTGGACACCTGCCACCGCCACGGTCTCGGAGTGATCCTCGATTGGGTGCCGGCCCATTTCCCGAAAGACGCACATGGCCTTGCCAATTTTGACGGGCGCCAGATTTATGCCTATGACAATTGGAAAAAAGGCGAGCACCGGGAATGGGGAACTCTTGTTTTTGATTACGGCCGCAATGAGGTCCGCAATTTTCTGATGTCCAACGCCCTGTTCTGGTTTGATCAATACCACCTTGACGGCCTGCGCGTGGATGCTGTTGCTTCCATGATTTACCTGGATTATTCACGGGCATCCGGGGAGTGGGAGCCGAACCAGTACGGCGGGAATGAAAACCTTGAAGCGATCAGCTTCCTGAAACGCTTTAATGAGGTGGTACATGCCAGACACCCCGGGGTTTTAACGATTGCCGAAGAGTCTACGGCCTGGACCGGTGTTTCTCGCCCCACCTACGCGGGCGGGCTTGGCTTCAGCATGAAATGGAACATGGGCTGGATGCATGACACGCTGGATTATTTTTCCAAAGAGTCCGTGCACCGGCGGTTCCATCAGGACATGCTGACCTTTTCCATGATTTATGCTTTTACCGAGAATTTTGTTCTGCCCGTTTCTCACGATGAAGTCGTGTATGGAAAAAGATCTCTTCTTGAAAAAATGCCAGGGGATGACTGGCAGCGATGGGCCAATGCGCGGCTTTTTTTGTCCTATATGTTTGCGCATCCCGGCAAAAAGCTTCTGTTTATGACGGCGGATATAGGCCAGCCTGCGGAGTGGAACTGCCGTCATTCTATGGATTGGCACCTTGCGCCGGTTCCCGTTTTTAAGGCATGGGGACGTCTTGTCCGTGATCTAAACCAGTGCCACCGCAATCTGCCGGCCTTTCACGAACTGGATTTTTCACCCGAAGGTTTTCAGTGGATTGATTTTTCCGATAAGGATTCCAGCGTGGTGAGTTTTGTGCGCTGGGCCCGTGACCGCCGCCAGCATGT
>CAYRBY010000055.1:0-10913 GCA_964422635.1 uncultured bacterium | reverse complement strand
GGTTTTGAATTCATTCTTGAACGAAGCCTTTTAAATCTGTTAATCTTCCCCCGAGAATTTCCTTCGAGGAAGAAAGGTAAGCCATGTCAAAAAATAAGCCCGCGCCGGAACCTTGGGAAATTGTTTACAAGGATATGACCAAAGAAGGCATCCGAACGTCCTTCAGCTCCAGCCTTTTTTACCAGCTCGCCAAGGACCGCTACACCACCACATCTTACGATGACTTTATGGCGCTTTCCATTGCGGTTCGTGACCGGATTGTGGAGCGGTGGATCAAGACCCAGCAGGAGTATCACAAGAAAAATGTGAAACGGGTCTACTATCTTTCGATGGAGTTTTTGATCGGCCGTCTTTTGAGCAACAATATGCTTAATCTCAATCTTCTGCAGCCTGCGAAAGAAGCGCTTCAGGAGATGAACCTGAACCTTGATTTTATCCGTGATGAAGAGCCTGATGCAGGGCTTGGCAACGGCGGCTTGGGGCGTTTGGCAGCATGCTTTCTTGACTCCATGGCAACGCTCGGGATTCCGGGGCATGGTTACGGAATCCGTTATGACTACGGAATTTTCAACCAGAAGATTGTGGAAGGTTATCAAGTGGAGTTCCCGGACGAATGGCTGAAACATGGGACCCCGTGGGAATTTCCACGTCCGGAATATGCCGTGACAGTGCGCTTTTACGGCGATACCTATATGTATCATGACAAGAACGGCAAGCTTTGTGTCGAGTGGCAGAATACTCAGGACGTGATTGCCATGCCGTATGACACTCCTGTGCCGGGATACCAGAACGATGTGGTGAATACTCTCCGGCTTTGGTCTGCACGGGGTTCTGAAGAATTCGATTTCGAATATTTCAACCATGGCGACTACGAAAAGGCTGTTTACAACAAAATGTTTTCAGAAAACATTTCAAAGGTCCTTTATCCGAACGACGCCAATTCGATGGGCCGCGAACTCCGCTTGAAGCAGGAGTATTTTTTTACAGCCGCGTCTATCACCGACATCATCCGCCGCTTCAAGGCTGAGAATACAGACCTTCGCGACATTCATGAAAAGGTTGCGATTCAGCTGAACGATACGCATCCCGCGCTTGCGGTTGTGGAATTTATGAGAGTCCTGCTGGACGAGGAGCGCCTTGATTGGGATACGGCCTGGGACACGACGGTCCGGACCTTTGCCTACACCAACCACACGGTGATGCCTGAAGCCCTTGAGTGCTGGGCGGTTCCCCTTTTTGAAAAGCTTCTGCCCCGGCATATGCAGCTCATTTATGAAATCAATGCGCGTTTTTTGAGGGAAGTTGCCAATCACTATCCTGGTGATACACAGCGTCTGAAACGGATGTCTATTATCGAGGAAGGTAACCAGAAGCGGATCCGCATGGCTTATCTCGCGATTGTGGCAAGCCATTCTGTGAACGGGGTTTCAGAGCTGCACTCCACGCTTCTGAAATCAGACCTTTTCCGGGATTTTCATGAATTTTATCCGGACAAATTCAATAACAAAACGAATGGTATTACCCAGCGCCGCTGGCTGAAAAACGCCAACCCCGGCCTTTCTTCCCTGATTGATGAAACGATTGGCGGAAGGTGGGTGACGGATCTCTATGAGCTTGAGAAGCTGACGCCCCACAAGGATGATGCTGCGTTCCGGGAAAAATGGAGCAAGATCAAGAGGGACAACAAACTCCAGTTTTCCAAAGTCATTCATGACTTGAGCGGTGTCCGGGTAAATCCCGAATCCATGTTTGATGTTCAGATCAAACGCATTCATGAGTACAAGAGGCAGACGCTTTTTGCGTTCTACATTATTTCAGAGTATCTGAAACTCAAGGAGAACAGTAAAAAGACTCATGTGCCGAGGACCTTTTTATTTGCGGGCAAGGCAGCCCCGGGCTATGCCATGGCAAAATTGATGATCAAATTCATTTCCAGCATCGCGGATGTGGTCAATCACGACAAATCCATTGGAGATAAAATGAAAGTCATCTTTTTGGAAAATTACCGGGTGTCACTCGCAGAAAGCATTTTTCCGGCAAGTGACCTCTCGGAACAGATTTCAACGGCCGGAACGGAAGCTTCGGGAACGGGATGCATGAAGTTTATGGTCAATGGAGCCCTGACAGTCGGAACTTTGGATGGGGCCAACATTGAAATGGCCAAGGCCGTGGGGGCAGAGAATATTTTTACCTTTGGTCTGAAGGCGGATGAGGTGCGCGGGCTCCAGGAAAAAGGGTATGCCCCGCAGGACTTTATCGGTCGTTCGCCGCTGCTCAGCGAAATCTTCCGTATGCTCAAGAGCGGTTTCTTCTCTCCTGTGGAGCCGGGCATGTTTGCTTCGCTGGTGGAAAATCTGTCTCAGACCGACCCCTTTCTGGTCTGTGCGGATTTTGATGCCTATTGCAGCATTCAGGATAAAATTTCTGCAGCTTACCTGAAACCGGAAGAATGGACCCAAAAGGCTATTTTGAATGTAGCCCGTTCCGGGAAGTTTTCAAGTGACCGTACGATTACCGAATATGCCCGTGAGATCTGGCAAATTCCTTTTTCAAGACCCAAGCCCCGCTAACAGAACCTCTGGGAGAAGGGGAAAAAGAAAGAACTGCAAGGTTTTGGAAAGTTTTTATTTAAAAGGCACGAGCGTTGCAGTATAGTAACGACAGTCTTAGAAAGGCTGACCAACTTTTCATGACCCCCCTTAGGAAACGGCAGTATGGTGCGTGTCGCCAAGACAAAAAAGAAAGCCAAAAATGTTGCGCGAAAGCCTGCTAAAAGGCAGGTGAAAAAGCCGGTCGCTTCTAAAGCAAAGCCTTTGTCTAAAAAAAGGAGTTCTGTTAAAAATAAAAAATTACCCGAACCCAAAAAGAAAATTTCCGCACAAGTTCGTTCCCCTCGATCCGTAAAATCTCCAAAAACGAAGCCTCAGCCATCACCGGCAAGTAAAAAAATCATGAAATCAGTCATTTCTTCTCAAACGAAGACTGTCCTGAAAAATTCAAATGCGGCTGCAAAAAAAGCGCCGTTGCCAAAAGCCGACAAACCCGCGGCAAAGTCATCGCCCGCGTCAAAAGCAGCGAAGCCTGCGGTAAAACAAATTCCGGTCAAAAAGGCGCCGAAGCCTGTGGTGAAAAAACTGCCTGTCCGGAAGCCTGCTGTGAAGCAGGCGGCTGTTGAACCCAGAAAAGCACGGGTTAAATCTTCAGCAATCTCTGCGGGATTAAAAAAGAAAAAAGTGCAGGATTTGCTGGGCGCTGTCCGGGTTTCGCTCCGAAAGAAGCCTAAACCCGTGCCCTCCCAGCCCGCGGCGCATGTTGAGAGGCCGGCTGAACTGCCGCAGAATTATGGCGACAATCTGATCTATTTTATGGTGCGTGACCCTGCATGGGCGTATGCCTATTGGGAGCTTCAGCCTCATTATGTAGAGAATGCCCGTAAGCGTCTTGGCGGAACGTGGGATGAGATCTGTACGATTCTCCGGGTTTTTGACATCACTGAAAAGGGGCATGTGACTTTTCAGGATTTGTATCTTGGCGGGATTACCAATCACTGGTATGTGAATACGCAGCCGAACCGCAGCTATTTTGTGGAGATAGGACTGCTTCACAAAGACGGGCGGTTTGCTTCCCTGGCAAAATCCAACCCGGTGCTTATGCCGCGCTCCCAGATGTCGGATGTTCTGGATGAGCAGTGGATGGATATCGACTTTGACAAGGTTTATGCTCTTTCGGGCGGGTTTGATCCGGGTAAGAGTTCTATGGAAGTCAGAAGAATGATGGAAGAAAAAATCAGCGGCGGAATTTCTTCAGGTTCCGGGGCCGGATTAATGTCAAGCATGTCGAGTCCGGGCGCGAAGGGCCTGCCTGCGAAGGACAGAAAATTCTGGTTCTGGCTCGACTGTGAAGTGATTGTCTATGGCGGTACGGAACCTGATGCCAAGGTCACTTTTCAGGGTAAGGTCATCCAGCTTCGTCCCGATGGAACCTTTTCTTTCCGGTTTGCTCTTCCTGACGGCAAATTTGTTTTTGACGCCAAGGCCGAATCGGCTGACGGGATAGAAGAGCGAGTGATTACGCCGGTGGTTCAGCGCGAAACCTACCGCCCTGAGCCTGTCATACGTCCCGCCCAGGGCTCTTAGTTATGGAAAAAGGACTGCTTTCCATTGTTCTGCACGCACACCTTCCTTTTGTCCGTCACCCAGAGCACGAATATTTTCTTGAAGAAAACTGGCTCTACGAAGCGATTACGGAAACCTATGTTCCGCTGATCCTCATGTTTGAGGGTCTTGAGCGTGACCAGGTTCCTTTCCGCATCACGATGTCCATGACGCCGCCTCTGATTTCCATGCTGCGCGATCCGCTGCTTCAGGAACGCTACATCAGACATTTGGACAAGCTCATTGAGCTTGCGAACAAGGAAGTGGACCGCACGCGTTTTCTTCCGGAATACCACGGCACGGCCCTTCACTATTTCTGGCAGTTCACAAAAACGCGCGAAACGTTTCTCCGTTACGCAAGAGATCTTACCCAGGCTTTCCGCAAATACCAGGACCTCGGGCGTTTGGAGATCATCACCTGCGGCGCGACGCACGGTTTCTTCCCGCTGATTAATAGAACCGAGGGCTCGATCCGGGCGCAGGTCGTAACGGCTGTCCGGCAATACGAAGAAACCTTTGGGCGGAATCCTCTCGGGATCTGGCTTCCGGAATGCGGTTACTATCCCGGGGCAGACCGTTTTCTTAAAGAGTCCGGGATCCGCTATTTTCTTACAGACACGCACGGTATTCTTCATGCGTCGCCGAGGCCGAAATACGGCGTGTTTGCTCCTGTTTATTGTCCGACAGGCGTAGCTGCTTTTGGGCGCGATGCCGAATCTTCAAAACAGGTCTGGTCTGCGGCCGAAGGTTATCCCGGCGATTTTGATTACCGGGAGTTTTACCGGGATATTGGCTTTGACCTGGATTTCGAATATATCCGGCCCTACATTTCACCCGACGGGCTTCGCGTTTCCACGGGCATCAAGTACCATCGCATTACAGGTCCCTCGAACAACAAAGAACCTTATGTTCGTGAAAACGCCATGGCGAAAGCCGCGAGCCATGCGGGTAACTTTCTTTTTAACCGTGAAAAACAGGCAGAATATCTGTACGATTTTTTGGGCAGAAAGCCGATCATTGTAGCGCCGTATGATGCAGAGCTGTATGGCCATTGGTGGTATGAGGGCCCTGATTTTTTGAATTTTCTGATCCGCAAAGCGGCGTTTGACCAGAAGACCATACGCCTGGCCACTCCGTCAGACTATTTGCGGGAGTATCCCACGAATCAGGTGTCAACGCCGTCGTTTTCGAGCTGGGGTTGGAAAGGGTATGCTGAGACCTGGCTCTCAGGGTCGAACCACTGGATCTACCGACATCTGCACAAAGCGGCGGTCCGGATGGGGGAACTGGCATCCTCCTACCGGCATGCGGAGGGACTTACAAACCGCGCATTGAATCAGGCGGCGCGTGAACTTTTGCTGGCCCAATCCAGTGACTGGGCGTTTATTATGCACACAGGGACCATGGTGCCTTATGCGGAAAAACGAACCAAGGACCATCTGCTAAACTTTACCAGGCTTTATGAAGATGTCCGCCGGGGAACGATTGATGAAGGCTGGCTGGCGGGCCTTGAAAGCCGAAACAATATTTTCCCGAGAATCGATTACCGCGTTTACTCGGAAAATTAATCGTCCGGAAATCCGGACTTAAGTGAGGTGCTTCATGCAGGATGAATACTATTTGATTGGTGAGACTGCGGGCAAGATTTACAAAGCGCTTGAGACAAGCGGAGAAACCACCGCAGTTAAATTGCATAAAGCAGTTCCTGTTAATTCGGATCTTTTCCATCAGGCCCTGGGCTGGCTTGCCCGTGAGGACAAGATCAGCATGAAGTGGTCGGGGAAGACCGTTAAAATTTCACTCTTGAGCACGGACAAGTACTGAGCCGGTGATAAAAGCCTGTCTTTGCATTCACGGTCATTTCTACCAGCCGCCGCGAGAGAACCCCTGGATTGAAGACATTGAACCCCAGGAGAGCGCCGCCCCTTTTCATGACTGGAACGAGCGCATCCATGCGGAGTGTTACCTTCCCAATTCCCGCGCACGTGTTCTGAGTTCTGACGGCAAAATCACGGACATCGTCAACAACTTTGAGAAGATGAGTTTTAATTTCGGGCCTACGCTGATGTCGTGGCTCGAATCCAAGCATTTTGATACCTACCTGCGTGTGATCGAAGCGGATCATGAAAGCCGTAAGCACCACCATGGCCACGGCAACGCCATTGCTCAAGTCTACAATCACATGATCATGCCGCTCGCGAACCGGCGTGATAAGGTTACCCAGGTCCGCTGGGGTGTGGAAGAGTTCCGCCATCGTTTTGGCCGTGACCCGGAATCCATCTGGCTCCCAGAAACGGCCTGCAATGAAGCGACTCTGGAAGTTCTGGTGGAAGAAAAAATTAAATTTATTATTCTCGAGCCGCATCAGGCCGAAGCTTTTCGTACTTTTGGAGGAGATTGGCAGGACGTGACCCCCGGCCGCATTGATCCGAGGCGTCCTTACCGCTGCTTCTTGAAATCGAATCCCGAAAAATCCATCGATGTTTTCTTCTATGACGGGCCCATCTCTAAAGCGGCAGGTTTTGAGAATCTCCTTTTTGATGCCAAGATTTTTATGGCCCGTATTGACGGCGCAGTGGTTGACTACGGGAACAAACCCCAGCTCATTCATATCGCAACAGACGGCGAAACCTACGGACATCACAAAGCCTTTGGAGACAGGGCCGCTGCGTATCTGACGCATGTGGAGGCGCCAGGCAGAAGCTACCGGCTTGTGAATTATGGTGAGTTTTTGGAAGAGAATCCGCCGGAGCATGAAGTTCGCCTTAAAGACGGTGAGAACGGTGAAGGCACAGCCTGGAGTTGCGCACACGGTGTTCGGCGATGGCGAGACCATTGCGGCTGCCGTGGGGGCGGGCCTTTGGAGTGGAACCAGTATTGGCGCAAGCCTCTTCGCGAGGCTTTGGACTGGCTGCGCGACGAATTGTGCAAGGTGTATGAAGACAGGGCTTCCGCCTATTTAAAAGATGTCTGGGCGGCCCGCGACGGTTATATTCAGGTCGTTTTGGACCGGCGCGAACATAATGTTCAGGCTTTTCTGGAAAAGCACCGCAATCACGATTTGAAAAGTGCGGAAATCACGGCGTGCCTCAAACTCCTGGAGATGCAGCGCCACGCGATGCTCATGTACACCAGCTGCGGCTGGTTTTTTACCGAGCTTTCAGGCATTGAGACGGTGCAGATTCTTCAGTATGCTGCCCGTGCCATCCAGCTCGTGCGTGAGGTTATGGGCGCAAGCTATGAAGAAGAATTTTTACAGCGCCTGGAAAAAGCAAAAAGCAATGTCGAGATTTTCCGAGACGGCCGAGGCGTTTATGAAAAACTTGTCAAATCATCGGTGGCAACCCTTGAGCATATTGTGAGCTACTATGCCATGGGTTCCATTTTTGAAGATTACTATCCGCAGAAAGAAAGCCTCGACATTTACTGCTTCAATCTTCAAGTGCTGTATCAGCGCAAGGAGAGTTTCGGCGGGCTGACCCTTAATTTCGGCCGGGTTAAAATCATTTCTAAAATCACACTCGAGGAAAAAGACATCATTTTTCTCGCTCTTCAGACAGGGCTTTATGATTTTCGCTGCTCCGTTAAGGCGTTTGAGAGTGATGATCATTTTGAATCGCTGGAGCAGGCCACCTTTGAGGATTTGTATAACTCGCATATCGTGGAAGTTTTCAAGAAAATCGATATCCGGTTCGGCGAACGCTATTTTACGCTGAAAGAGCTGGTGCTCCAGGACCGCATGAACATCATTTCCCGCTTGACCCGGCGCCAGATTGACAGCATCAGCAAGTTTTACGAGCGTGTTTACGAGGAAAGCCGCCGCATCAATGAAATTTACGGATCCATTCATCTTCCGATCCCGTCAGAGTTCCGCTATGCAGCTCAGCACGTCTTAAGCCGGCGCCTTCTCGAAGAGCTCCAGAAACTAGCGGCTTCGGGTTTTCAGAAGAAGGGAACAGTTGCCTACAGAATGATGGATACTGCGAAGGCCTTTAATGTTGAAATTCAGAAGGGGCCTGTGGCGCAATTCCTTAGTGCGGAACTCAGCACCCGAATTGCAAGATTCGTAGAGCAGCAGGAAGGAAAGCTGATTGCAGAATGCATTTATCTCCACAAGCTTTCCAAAAAGCTTGGGGTGGAATTGGAGCTTTTACAGCCGCAGAATGATTTGTTTTCGCTTGTCAGAAAATGGAACCAGGATCCTGCGCTGGTGCCTGCAAATTTCTCCGATTACTCCAAACACCTCGCCCAGCTTATGAGCCGCTTCGGCCTTTCTACTCATGGCCTGAAACACCTCTTCGACAAGACCGCGCAAGCCTGATTAAAGATTGTAAGTGTTGGGATTGGCTCGGGTTCCCATGGTTTCGCCTTGAAGGCGATTGTTCCCGCCCGGGGCCCTGCTATTCTCTGCGCTCCCGACGCTGTATTGGCGCAAGGCATTCTGCATATTGGTTCCCACAGCCTCAAGAGCCACCATTCCCACCATGGCAATCATGCCAAGAATCATCGCGTATTCGACCACGGCTTGTCCCAAGCTTCCTTTATGTTTTGAGGGGTTCATACCCTTCTCCAGAAGAGATATTTAAGCACTTTAAGAACTGTGCTTAATCTAAGCCTCCCATGCTCCATAGAGTTTTTCAAGGGCTTAAGAAAGTATTTCCTGGATATTCCTGATTCTTTCAGATGAATCCTTTTATATGTCGGTTTTTCTCTTGGTTAACGCAATATCATAAGTTATGCTTTGACAGATATTTAATGAACCCTAAATGGGGTTTTGAAAGATTAAGAAACAGCCTGGCGTTTATGCGCCGTTGTTGTTTTTGTGCGTTTTTGAGAGCGTTGAGTCATGGAGATTTATCTTTTAAGACACGGGATTGCGGAGAAGAGAAGCCTGTCCGGGAAGCCGGATAAAGACCGGGCGCTGACGGCAAAAGGTATCAAGAAACTCCGCATGATCGGCAGCTGGATGAAGATGCAGGGGTTGAAATTAGATTTGCTTCTCTCGAGTCCTTTGCGAAGAGCCTGTCAAACCGTCGAAGTGCTTCGTGAGTATTATCCGCGCGTTCCGGTCAGGATTTCACCGGCATTTCTCCCGGAGGAAAATCCCCAGAAGGCCGCTTCTTTTTTGAGGAGTCTTGAAAAGAACAAAGACCGGGTTCTTGCGGCGGGGCATGAGCCCCATCTGGGGAAGCTGGCGGCATACCTCCTGACAGGACAAGCCTCCTCGGAAATAGAGTTCAAAAAAGCAGCTCTCTGTAAAATGACATACCGCGGCAGGGCGAATGAGACAGCTCGTCTCCATTGGCTTGTAACACCGGGAATGATTGAACCCATTGTTTCGTAAGATGAAAGAAGAATGAAATTTATTTACACAAAAATGACAATTCCGGAACATGAAAAGAATCTAAAATTTTTAATCTCTCCGGCTTGAAGTTCTTTCATGCCGGAAGAAAGGAATCTATGGCGAATGCCCGTAAAAAGTATGTGATCGGAGTGGATCTTGGCGGCACGAAAATGCTTGCCGCGCTGCTGGATGAAAAATTCGAGGTGAAAGCACTGTACAAAACAGCGGTGGAGCCCAACCGTGGAGAGCGCTATTTCTTCAAAAATTTTACCGACAGTATCGACACACTCCTTTCCGGCAAGGTCTCGATTAAAGACGTCCGCGCGATTGGGGTTGGATGCCCCGGAATCATTGAAGTTCCGGAGGGCGTTGTCCGGATTTCTCCGAACATTTCTTTTTTAAAAAACTACCCGCTTCGGGAAAAACTGGCGCGTCATTTTAAAGTTCCTGTGATAGTGGAAAACGATGTGAATGCGGGCCTGTATGGCGAGCAGCAGTTCGGCGCGGCCCGAGGCTTCAAACATGTGGCCGGTGTCTTTTTAGGCACAGGCGTGGGGGGCGCTTTAATTCTGGACGGAAAACTATACCGCGGTGCTACTGGCGCGGCGGGGGAAATCGGGCACACCTTTTTAACACTTCCGAGTTTTTTGCCGGGCGCCCAGAAAGCGGGAACCGTAGAAGACTTTATGGGTCGTTTAAGGATTGCCTCAGAGGCCATGCTGCTTGTGATGAAGCAGAAAGCGCCGAAGCTGCTTGAGATCACGGATTACGACATCCGGAAAATCAAAAGCAAGGCCCTGGCGCGATCCATTGAAGGCGGTGATGAAGCTGTCCGTGAATTGATTACCGACAAGGCATCGCTTCTGGGGGTTTGTCTGGCGAATGTGGTGAACCTGTTGAGTCCTGAGCTTATTGTTTTGGGCGGGGGGCTTGTTGAAGCGTTGGGCGATGTGATCCTGCCCGCGGCACGCCAGACCATGCATGACTATGCCATGAAGCCTCTTGCTGCCCATGTGAAGGTAGTGGCCGCCAAGCTTGGGGATTATGCCATCGTGAAGGGCGCTGCAAAACTGGCTGTGGATTCACAGGGGAAAAAATCATGAAAGAGGGAACCTCTCAGAAACAAATTGTGGCGGTTATTGATATCGGGACCAGCGCCATCCGCATGGTGGTGGCCGAAATCAACCCTCAGACCGATATCCGCTATCTTGAAAATCTTCAGAAACCCGTTCGTTTCGGAAAAGATGTCTTCACTACGGGCCGCATCAGTAATGCTGCCATGCGTGAAGCTATCGCGATTCTCCGGAATTATAAAAGTGTTACGGAGAGCTACGGCGTTGACCGGATTCAGGCGATTGGCACAAGCGCGGTGCGCGAGGCCTTGAACCGGGATAATTTTATTGACCGTATTTACG
>CAYRBY010000054.1:0-13754 GCA_964422635.1 uncultured bacterium | reverse complement strand
TTTGTTTTCTCATCACAATAAAATTTCTTTGAAGAATGTTACGGGATAACCGTCATTTAAGAGAGGCCTAAAACTCAAAAGCACCGCTCTTCTTATTTATCTTAATGCGGACACCCCCGCTTTGCACGAAGAAATTATCTTGCAGGGGTCTCCCACGGGTGCTAAATTTCGTTCTTTAAGCCTTTAAGCATTACGGTCGCTTTGAAGAAAGCTTTACCTCCTGTTCAAAAAAGTTTCAAAGCATGTGGTATGCTTGGCTCATACGAGGTCTTCTGAATGTCTGCTATTAAAAAGAAAAGAAAAACCGTCGGTCTTTTGACCGCTTTCACGCCGGAAATCTTCCGAAGTGAATATTTCACGCGCATTAACGCCGGGATCATTGACGCCCTCCGTAACACTCACTACGACCTCAAACTGATTATGGTTAAAGATGAGGAATATGCAGATCCCAGCGAAAAGATTCTCGAGGAGCACAGCCTCGACGGGCTCCTGCTTCTCACCTGGCGTATCCACCCCAGATACATTGATGAAGCGATGCAAGGGTCTCATCTGCCGGTAGTTTTGATTAATGACTTTCAGCCCGACATCAAAGCCAACATCGTTTACTGCAACAACAAGGTCGGCACCGTCCTCGCGTTCCGTCATCTAATCAGCAAGGGCTTCCGGAAGATCGGAATGCTTCAAGGTCCAGATCAGGACTCTCTTGATGCCCGTGAACGCTATCAGCTTTACCGCGACCTCCTTGAGCAAAACGGCATCGCCTTTGAACCTGCGCATTTTCGCAAGTGCGACTATTTTTTTGAAGAGGACGGCTATCTTAAAATGCTGGATATGATTCAAAAAGAAAAAAATCTGCCTCGTGCACTTCTCTGTTTCAATGATGACATCGCGATTGGCGCCATGCGCGCCCTTAAGGAGTGTTGGATCAAGGTTCCTGAAGATGTTGCTGTGATTGGATACGATGGTCTGGAGCGGGGTAAGTATCTTGAGCCGCCTCTGACCACCATCCGGCAGCCGCTTGAAAAAATGGGCCGGGAGATGGTCAATATGCTGATTTCTTTAATTGAGGGAACTGAGAAGGGCCCCGTTCAAAAGGAATTCATGCCGGAACTTGTGATCCGCCAGTCCTGCTAGGCCTTTGAAATTTCAACACCTGCAAGTTTAACGCCTGAAATCATCCCGCCGGAAGACCACTTCGCAAACCAGTTCATCAAGGGAATCTCTTCTTCGCCCGCCTTTTCCGCAATCACCCCACAGACATCTCCAAGCGCCCTGCCTTGTCTGAGGAGATCAAGACATTCATATTCAAGCGGAGCCACCGATTCGGAACGCACCTTTAACTCAAGCCGGCTGATGACAATCCATTGCGGGCGGTTTTGAAGATTAATTTTAATTTTTTCATGCGGGGTTTTACGCTCGCGCCAGACATCAAGGACAGGCCATGCAGAATGCATAAGCCTCAGAGAAGGCTGAAATTCGAGGGACACCTTTTCCCAGTCTTCGAGGTCAAGCCCTGAAAGGGCAGACAAATCCTGCGGTGCTTTGTCAAACGAGTGAAAAGCTTCCGACACGGCCCATTCAAGTCTCGCAAGGTCGGCAAGAAAAGCATATTCATGAGCGAAGGAAGAGTCTTCCAAAAATCCCGGTAAGTGTCTTCCGGCCAAACTCAAGTTATACTCCTGAGAAGGATACGCAAGAGCATAAGCCTGCGCCAGGGTCCAAAAACTTTTTTCCCCAATGACATGCCTTACGGCTTCAAAAGCTTCCTTAAGCGCTTCATGGATTCGGACGCCATAGCCCTCTGCATAAACACTCATGCGTTCAACGCCCGTGGCCTTACCCTGGGGATTTAAGAGGCTGTCACGGCCCGGGTTTTGTTTTTTTGAAGACGGCTGAACAAAAACCTTCATCCAACGCTGAACCTCTTGCAGAGCAGGTTCCGAAATGCGCGGGGAAGATATCGAGCTGAAACGTTCGGCATCTTTCTGAGGAACTCTTTTCGCGGCTTCGGCCTTGCGGTAATAAACACGCGCTCTTTCCGCTTCTTCTGAGAGACGTGTGAATTCAGGTATTGCCTCATCCCATTCAATCAGCGTCGAGACAGGCCCATAAAGCTCTAAGGCCTTTCGGTATAAGCCCCAGACGGGCGCAATCACTTCCCCGCTATGCGTATCAAAAAGATAATCGCCCATGTCCGTGTGGCCGGCCAGATGGAACTGCCCCACCTTATCAGCTGGAATATTTTCAAGATAAGTGTAGGGATCGAACTTATGATTCTGGGCATTTACGTAGACGTTATTCAAATCGAGCAAAATACCACAGCCCGAACGCCGCGAAACCTCAGAAAGAAACTCCCATTCTGGAATCACAGAATGCTTATAGGTCACATACGAAGAGACATTTTCAAGAAGGATTTTTCGGCCAAGAAAATTCTGCACCCTCTCCACGCGCGATACAATGTGCAGAAGCGCTTCCTCTGTGAACGGAAGCGGCATAAGATCATGCAGCTGAGCGCCATCGATGCCTGTCCAGCAAAGATGGTCCGAAACAATAAAGGGTTCAATCCTGTCGCTTAATGCCTTCAGCCGCTCCAGGTAGCGCACGTTCAGCTCGTCCACTGAACCGATCGAAAGCGAAACACCATGAAGTGCGACAGGATACCGTTTTCTCACCTCTTCGAGGATTCGGAGCGGGCGCCCTCCGGAATCCATATAGTTTTCCGAGATTGCTTCAAACCACTCCATGGCAGGCCAGTCGCGCGTAATCACCTCATAGTGCTCCGTGCGAAGCCCTACCCCGCAGCCGCGAGGTTCCACAAAAGGGGTTGAGAAAACGGTATCCTGACTCATCTCAATCGGCCTTATTCCTTGGCCGTAAGGCTTCCGCCCTCGGTCGTAAGGCACTTATCCTTGTCCATGGTCACAAACCCCTGCCCTTTGCAGGCATTCTGACCGGCGCAGGAATGTCCTTTACCGCCGCATTCGCCCGTCCCTTTGCATTTGTTCACGCCATAGCAGGCTGCATCTTCAGCGTGCGCGGCAGGCATTGAAATAGCACCCGCAACGACCATAAGACCTGCAACTGAAGCTGCGAGAAGGGCTTTCTTTTTATTGGCTTCTTTCATTTAATCCTCCTGGTTTTGTTGGTTGTACTGCGGTAAAAAAATTTTAAACAGACGCGGCGGGCGCTTCGGGCTTTTTCTTCATCCCCGAAACTTCAAGAGAGATCACAACTTCTTCACCGACAAGAAGCTGCCCTGTCTCCACGGCTTTGTTCCAAGTCAGTCCAAAATCTGTACGGTTAATTTTAGTGGTCGCAGAAAACGCGGAGAGTTCATTCCCCCAAGGATCTGTAACTTCTCCCAGAATTTCAACATCCAGGGTAACAGGCTTCGTCACGCCGTGGATCGTGAGGTTACCATCGAGCTTTACCGTGTTCCCCGTAAACTCCCTCACGCCTGTGCTCTCAAACGTAATCGTGGGGAACTGCTCCACATCAAAAAAATCCTTGCTGCGCAGATGCTTGTCGCGAGGCGTGACAGCCGTATCGATACTTGCAGCTTCGATTGTTGCGTTCACTTTCCATGTTTCAGGTTTTGCGGAGTCATACTCGAATGTTCCGTCAAAATTTTTAAAACTTCCGTTGACCCAGGACAACAGATGGCGGACTTTAAAGCCTACAGTGGTGTGGTCTTTGTCAAGGGTGTATGTCTCCGCATGAGCTGCAGGGCTCACGGCAAAGAACATAAAAATTGACGCACTAAGAAGCAAACGACGCATGATAAAACCTCCGGATTGTTGTGAATTAACTTTGCGGGAACTGGGAGAGGAAAAAGTTTTTAGCATGAAGTCAGCGAAAGATTATATCGGATGTCTAACACGATTACTAAAATCATTGCCCTTCCCCGCTCATTTTCTAAGATTCTTTACTCTCGCTGTGCATATTAGACGAGTTCTGCCCCTTAAAAGATTCAAAATAAGTCTGGTTTATGTAAAAAATATCAAAAAAATCACAACTCATTATAGAAAATAGAGTTACGGCATTAGGGAAGAAGTTAGGCTATGGCTTTCTAGAAAGCAGTGGGCAGGGTAACGGCAAAAACCTAGCCGCAGATAATAAGGCGAATACCGCGGGGAAGGTTGTGGGTCAGGGTGCGTAACACATCGCCTCGAAGCAGGCTGATCAACGCTGTGCGGCGCGTGGTGCCAATAAGAACGGTGTTCACGCCAAGATCACGGGCCGCTCGGGCAATGACTTTGCCAGGCTGAGTACCCACTTGCCAGAGCGGAACGCCGGTCATACCGGCCTTTTCCAGCTCCTTTTCAGCTTCATCAAGCAGGGTCAGTGACGCTACGGAGGGGCTGATTTCAGAAGGAAGGCCTTTCCCTAGAGGAACTTCCTCAACCACCATGATGTAAATACTCTTTTCATTCAAGGCTTTAGCTCTCAAAACAGCCTCTTCAAGCAGCGGCATATTTAAGGTCCGCAAAGCCAGAAGAAAGGAACATGAGTAAAGAGGCGCGAGTTCCTGAACCTCGGAAACTGTAAGAACATTGACGTCGGGAATCGTTTCAGCGGGAGCCGCGGGCACAACTTTCTTGGTAATAAACCGAAGCGTCAACCCAACGGTTAAAACTGAAAGCGCAAAAAGCAGGGCATTGTGCTTTTCAAAACAGATGGTGATTTCAACAAAGAAAAGCACAAATGCTGCAACAGAGAGGAGTGCGCGTTCCCCAAAGGGCATGCGGATTTGAAAATTCGTGGCACAGGCACCCAAATTTAGCGCAATTGCGCCGACAACGCCAATCGCATAGAGAGCCGCAAGTCCAACAACCTCATGCTCAAGAACAAGCACAAGAATTGGAACAAAAGTCGCGATGAGAAGCGGCAGCCAGGGCATCCCGAAACGGTTGAGCCTGCTAAGCACCATGGGGAGTTCACGGTCCTTCGCCAGAAGGAACTGCACACTCACCAACCCTGTAATTGAAGAATTCACTGCTGAAAGGAGCAGAAAACCAAACACGATAGAAATCACAGTTCCGTACCAGGGACCGATGTAGTGTTCACCCAAGGCGCGCAGCATATCTTCTGTATGTCCAGTCAGATTGGGAATGGCGTTCATAGCCATGCCAAGGAGAAAAGTCAGGATAGACACTTCGAGCATGACGGGCCAAATCGCGCGTTTTGCAGTTTTCTCAACCGGTTTAACCATGATACCGGTCATGTTGGCAACGGCTTCCACGCCCGAAAGAGCAAGCACGATTCCTACAAACACGCTCCAGTTTTTAGGAATGTCATGGGAGGGCCACTTAAGCTCCACGTGCGGCAAATGCGGCAGTGTAAAAAAGAAAAGGATACCCGCTGTAGCTGAAGCTGCAACGGCGATCCAGGTTGCGATCGTGCCCCCCTTGGTGGGCCCAACCCAATTGATGGCGCCAATCAGAAAAATAGCACCCATAGCCCAAAGCTCGGGATTTTGAAATTCAAAATAGTGGAATGCATCGAGTGCGCTAAGGGAAGCTGTGATGACGTAGTCCGCAACAAGAAGAAGAGCACCAATCACCGCAAAAAGCTTGGAACGATGCTTTACGGAAGAGTAAACGCCGCCGCCGTCAGGGTAGATACGGCAGATCACCATATAACACATTCCGACCACCAGGGTCAGAAGAGACATCATGCCGAGAAAAAACCAGGAGGCATGTCCGGAAAGTGCAAACGCGATACCTAAAACATAAGCCTTGCTCGTGCCCCAGTCACCATAAAGCATAGCCCCGGCATGGAACCATTTAAGCTCGCGCGGGCGATCAACCTTTTTAATCAGCATTCAGTTTTCCCATCACAAACGATTCAGCAAAATGATCATTACTATCAATATTGCCTGGATAAAAAAAAACTGGCGGGTCATCCGGCCAGCATTCTGAGAGGCTTTGTTCCTTTTTGAAGGCGTCATACTAGCCCGGGCATATGCGGCTGTCAACATCGGGGAAAGGATGTTCACAGGGGGGCGTTTTCCGGATTTTTACCCTCAAAATCAGAGGTGGCAATTTCCGAGGCCGTGTTTCGACAGGTACTGCTGATGGTATTCTTCGGCCTTGTAGAAATTGATAAAGGGTTTAATCTGAGTCACCACGGGATCGCGCCACACTTTAGCCTTATCCAGGATCTCTTTTGACTTTAGGGCTTGGGCTTCCTGCTCGGGTGAAAGGGTAAAAATCACAGACCTGTATTGCTCTCCCACATCAGGGCCTTGCCGGTTTAAGGTCGTCGGATTGTGACAGCTCCAGAAAACAGCAAGAAGATCCGCATACGAAATCCGGGCCGGATCAAAGCTGATTTTCAACACCTCGGCATGTCCGGTATTTCCTTCGCAAACAGCCTCATATGTGGGCTTATCTAGGCGGCCCCCGGCATAGCCGACCTCCGTGGACAGAACCCCTTTAAGCAGGCGGAAAGTTTCTTCCACGCCCCAAAAGCACCCCGCTCCAAAAATCGCTGTTTCCGTTTTCTTTTCATCCGCCGTCATGAGTCTCTCCGCTGTTAGGAATAAGTCAGATCACTATTTTAACCGGATTCTTGAAAGCTTGCTCTTTATTCGGATGTTTTTATCCGATAGTATAAACAAATTGTCAGGAGAAACGGCATGCCTCTATATGTTTATGAAGTAATCCGCCCCGATGGGAAACCCGGCCGGCGCTTTGAGATACTGCAAAGCTTTTCAGATAAGGCATTAACCTTTCATCCTGAAACCGGTGAACCTGTGCAAAGGGTTTACTTTGCGCCTAATCTTCCCAAAAACAAGTATGAAAAAGCTGTCAAACAAATCGCCCGCGAAGACCGCAAAGAAGCTTCGGCTAAAACTCACAGGAAAGAAATCTCAAAAGCCCGGAAACGCTGATCAGTTTTTTCTGGATGTTTTTTCCGCCTTGAAAACCACAGCCGGATCCTTCAGCAGTTTCGACAGTACATCCTTTTCATCAACGCCCTCCAGAGCATACCGGCTCCCTACGACGTTGTTTTGAAAATCCATCATATGGTCCGCTTCCGTATTTTTCCGGGCACCCTCCTCATGGGCATCCGTCACCTCCTTGGCAAAAGCAGCATCATACTCTTTTGTCAAAAGGTAACTCCACAAAACATGTTTATAAGCATCTTCCGGAATTTCTGCGTCCTTTTGCGCGGCCTCTGCGGCTTTCTTTTTAGAATACTCCTTAATTGCGAAAAGCCTGGGAGCACGGACAGGATTACGTGAAATCAAGAGCACCTCCGCAGGCGTCAGATCCTCATCGAGCTGCATAGCAATCCTTTCAACGTTATCTGCGCTCATCACAAGGCGCACGTTTTCTCCCTCGCGAACAGTATAAAGCTCGGCAAAAAATCTTGTCCCGCGAAGAGTAAAGTAACTTGTCCCCCGGTATTCAAGACGGGCCTCCGAACGGCCTTCACGGATGAGGCGGGATAAATCTGCTGTTGCCTTCCTGATTGCCTGGACAACACCGCTGGAAGTCAAGGGATCAATCTTGAACTGATAAAGGAACTGCCCTTGAATGCTTTTCACTTCCCGGGGCTCGGGCTTTCCAGAGCCCAAAGGTGCAGGAAGCTGCGAAAGACTCATATTTGAGGCCTTGAGGGAAAAATAACCGTCAAGAAAACCCGAAAAATTCAGTTCCAAACGGTCAATCGTGAGAGAGTATTCGTGGCCCGGTCTTGCCGTTTTAAACGGTTTCAAATGCGCAGCGACACTCTCCCATTTTACCGATACCGGGGAGGCGAGGCCCGGGTTTTGAAAAGACACTTGGGAGATTTCGACGCCGGATTTGGCTCCGCTTCTAATAATGGCTGGTAGGTAATGCTGTGATGCCAAATCCGTAAGAACCCCGCAGATTCCATAGAAGGCAAGTGCAAGAAGGAGCAGTATAAAAAGTCCACGCCCTTCTTTTTTTCTGTTCGGCTGAGGCACTCTGGCCATAACACTCCAATTTTTGATGACTCGGGGAAGTATGATCTATGATGGGTTTTCAATTTAAAAAATACGAATTCAAAGATTGACCCCTGATGCATTATTAACTAACATAAATGTGTCTTCAGCGCTGAAAAGTGTAAAGTTTACAAAAAATTTACTTTTTCATCTTTTATTTCTCTTAAAAGAAAGAGAAAATAGCCGATATAGATGCAAACCCGCATTTAAGCCTTCTTTCCGTAACCCCTTGAAAGGAAATTAACGGATGAGAAAAGTAGTAACCCCCAGCGCTTTGGCGCTCTTGACCCTTTTTGCTTTATCGGCAAATCTTTTCGCATCGGAAGTTCCAACCCCTCCTTCATCAACACCTGGCCTGCAGATACCCGGACCGATGCCTCAAAGCCGGGCCCTTCAGCGTTTTCAAAACAGGCCTGTTTCAGAATTGTCAAAGCTGCTTTATCTCGTGGACCGTCTCGGAGAAACCGATGTTCAAATCGTTTACGAGAAGAACACTTATTACTCAAAACTGGTTCTTCCCGTTGCCCGCTGGTATCTCAGCCAGCATTATGACAAAAAAGACTCCGCAGAGGGCTGGCTTTCAAAGTGGTGTTACCGGAGCTTGGGTTCCGGCGAGCCTGTTTTGGTAAAGTACAAGGATGGCAGCCTGCGATCCGCAAGAGATCTTCTTCTTGAAGAATTGGATCAGCTGGACTCCATCTGCGACACTTCCAGCCTCGAAACTCCAGCTAATTAATCCTTTTTGGATCCCCAGGTCTTTTTAAGGAAGTTCTCCCTGCCCGACGCTGCGCTGTAAAGTCCATACCCTAGCGGGTTTTTTGCGTGATAATCCTGATGATAGCTTTCGGCAGGATAAAACTCTCCGGCCGAAGCTATTTCGGTTCGAATCGGCTTGTCAAACTTCCCCGATTTTTCCAATGCCTCTTTAGCCGCTTCAGCAAGACGCTTTTGTTCCTCTGAGTGATAAAAAATTACGGTCCTGTATTGAGTCCCCACATCATGAAACTGCTGATTCTCGGCCGTGGGATCTATATTTTTAAAGAACGTATCCACGAGCTGACTGTAGGTAACCTTGGAGGGATCAAAAACCAGTTCGACCGATTCCGCATGCCCGGTGGTGCCGGTAGAAACCTGTTCATAAGTCGGGTTAGGAACATGTCCCCCCGCATAACCGGATGTCGTTGAAATCACACCCGGTGTTTTATCAAAAAAAGACTCGACGCACCAAAAGCAGCCGCCTGCAAAAGTAGCTTTCTCGAACTCCATCTGAGAAGCGGACTGCTCATCGGCTGCTCCTGCTGGAGTGCATGCAGCGGCAAAAAGAATGACAACGGCAAAAAGAAACCGCGATACGTTTCGAGTCATACCGTTTTTAATCCGTAACCAGGGAGCTGGTGAACCCGCCGCCGCCTGCGGAGTGCTGATACACGTGAACCTCACGCTGCGGATATGGAATACTGATTCCGTTTTTATCAAAGCTCTCCTTAATCTTCTCGGTTAAAGCAAAGTACACATCCCAATAGTCGCCCGCAAGCACCCATGGCCGCACCACAAGGTTGACACTGCTATCCGCCAAGGCAGAAACCGCAATCACAGGTGCGGGATCTTTAAGAACCCGGATCTCCGAGTTAACCACTTCCTGTAGAACTTTTTTGACCTTCTGAAGGTCATCCTTGTAAGAAACGCCCACGGTCAAATCCACACGCCGGCGCTTCAATTCTGTGAAATTCTGAATGACCGTACCCGTAACCTGGGAGTTGGGAATAACGATTTTAATCCCGTCCCCCGGAAGAATCACGGTGTTGAAAATTTCAATCTCCGCAACTTTCCCAGTCGTACCTGCGGCGGTAATCACATCGCCGACGCTGAAGGGCCTAAAAATTATAATCAGCACTCCGGCGGCAAAATTGGAGAGGGATCCCTGCAGCGCAAGTCCGATGGCGAGACCTGTCGCTCCGATCACAGCAACGAAAGAAGCTGTCTGAATTCCCAGCTTACCAAGAACCGCAACGACGACAAATGTCATCAGCCCGTAATAGATCATCTTTTGAGTAAAAACGGCCAGCGTCTCGTCGACCTTCTGCTGTTTAAGAATGCGCTCTGTAAGACGCGAGACAACCTCTACGGCCCAGCGGCCCGCAACAAAAATAACCGCCGCAGCGATCAGGTTAAGCCCATACGTTGAAATCAGCTGAAACAGCTTGTCTGCCTTTTCTTCCATATTATGAACTCCTTGTATTGATTCTGGTGGCTGGGGTGCGTTTAAACTAGCACAGGCGGAAGAATCCGTCAAAACAACGCATGCCGCCCTTTTTAAACAGGGCCTTGGAAATTCTTAAATTTGAGTGAACTGACGGCTGGAGAGGATGGCCCCGGGACGACGCCCGGGGCGGAATCGCTATTTCTCGACAACGACTTTTTGAAAAAACATATCGTGGAAATGAAAGAGCATAAAATACACAAAAATTCCAAAAACAATCAGAACCACAACGCCCACACCGATCATGAGCCCCTTATTTTCAGGCTCTCCGGTCTCAATATACTTCCGTTCCGGTTTTTTAGGGGTTGCAGGCTGTTGGGAAGGGGCATGTTCTTCAGGCATTTCATGGCTCCTTGGTTAACATCGCAAATGAATCTGTTAGAACGTGAGTTTTTTCCTACAATAGTTTGCCCGGCATCGGCTCAGCTTTCAAGCTGCGGGTCTATTTTTTGGGGGGCTTCGGGTTCAAACGAACCTTAAAATCCGGAAGATCGCCTTCGATAAATACAAAACCTTCGCGAGCCAGCCATCCTACGGCCATCATAATCGTATCTTTCGGTGCCTTGATATCCGAGTACAGCGTTTTCAAAGATGCGGTTCCATCTCGGCGATCAAGAGTCCTCCAAACTTCTCCTGCACAAAGTCCAATCCAAGTTATCATAACGCTCGTCTTTTTTTGAACGCGCCAAAACGCGTATTTTGTTAGAAGTTTTTCCCCAGCGTCAATCCGCCGCAAAAGAAAATATACCCGACAATCAGGCTGATGGAAAGGTTTGCAAAAGCAGCCAAAGCATTTCCGGCCTTTAATAGCTGATCTGTTTCCAGAATGAACGCAGAGAAGGTTGTGAAAGCACCGCAAAAACCCGTCATCAGAAGCAGCTTACCATGAACTCCCAATGGGATTTTCTCTTCCGCAAGCGATGCAAAAAAACCAATCAGGAAGCATCCGGCGAGGTTCACGCTTACGGTCCCATAGGGAAAGCTGCCATTTCCGAAACGATTACCCCAGCCCGCAAGGAAAAACCGCGATAATCCCCCCGCAATACTTCCAAGGGTTATGCAAATGACTTTCTCAAGCATGAAACCGGGCTCCCTTCGAAGCAAGGCTGGCCAGATAGCCGCACGGTGTAAAACGAGCCGCGCTGACTTCTTTTGAAAAACGCTCAAGATCTTCTGCTATCTTCGAGCAACCCACAGAATCCGCATAGCTAAGCAGTCCGCCGCGAAATGGAGGGAACCCGGTTCCCATAATCATCCCAATGTCCACGGTAGCGGCCGAATCAATAACGCCTTCTTCAAGGCATCGGGCCGCTTCATTAATCATAATAAACATCATTCGTTTAAGCGCGTCCTCTTCGGAAACAGACCGCGGCTTGGTTCCAATTTTGACCTCGGGATTCATGCGCTTTTTCTTGGCGTCATAAAGGTAAAAGCCTTTCCCGGATTTTTTCCCAAGCAGGCCCTTAGCTTTGACATCTTCAAGCAGGGGCGAAACCTGCATCCTGGTTCCAAACGCATCCTGGAGAACATGGGCTACTTTATACCCCACATCGATACCGACTTGATCCACAAGTTCTACAGGCCCCATAGGCATTCCAAACGCGGTCGCTATACGATCCAGCACTTCCGGACTCATCCCCTCTTCCATCAAGTATGCGGCCTCGTTGAGGTACGGAAGAAGCAGGCGGTTGACTAGAAATCCCGGCGCATCCTTGGTTACGATGACCGTCTTTCCAAGGCCTCGTGCAAACTGGACAATACGCTCCATAGTTTCATCTGATGTCTGGGACGCACGGATCACTTCCACAAGCGGCATGCGGTGGACGGGGTTAAAGAAATGAAGCCCCACAACCCGCTCAGGATTTTTTGCAACAGAAGCCATCTGTGAAACGGAAAGAGACGATGTGTTGGATGCAAGAATAGCATCCGGCCTTGCCACTTCGCTAAGGTCGTGAAAAACGCGCTGCTTGATTTTCATGTCTTCAACGACGGCTTCAATAATGACATCACAGTTCTTCAAGCCGTCATTTGTGAGCCCCACGGAAATCAGGCACATTTTCCTTTCGACATCCGATTTTTTTAAACGTCTGCGTTTTAGCGCCCCTTTATAAATCGAGTAGGCTTCTTTGAGAGCACCGCCCAAGGCCTTTTCATTCAAATCCTTAACCCGCACAGGAAGATCTTTCGCGCTTACAAGCTGGGCAATGCCGCCGCCCATGACGCCCGCACCAATGACCCCGCATTTTTTAAACTCAACAGGAGGGACTTTCGCGGAGGTCCAGGCGAATTTCTTGTATTTTTCGCTTAAGAAGAATACCTTGATCAGGGACTTTGAAACGTCCGTGGTACCGAGCTTTGAAAAATGTTCACTTTCCATCCGGTAGGCTTCTTTCCCTGCATGGCCATAGGTTTTCTGGATCAGTTCAATCACTTCCAGAGGGGCGGGGTAAAAGCCTTTACTCTTTTCCAGAACATCCCGGCGGGCCCGGCGGTAGACAAGAGAACGACCGGCCGGCGTATCTTCAAAAAACCAATCCAGTGTTTTTTTCTTCGCCTTTTTGCGAGCCTTCTTTCCTCCCTTGGAAATAATTTCCTGTGCATAGCGGAAAGCGTCTTCGCGCAGGGTTTTCTCCGGAAAAAGACGATCCACCATTCCGTTTTTCAAGGCATCCTCGGCAGATACCACTTTTCCGGCCAGGATCAACGGCAGCCCTTTCATCAGCCCCACCAAACGCGGCAAACGAATGCTTCCGCCAAAACCCGGCAAAATCCCTAGATTCACTTCCGGCAATCCGATTTTTACCTGATTTGAAAAAGAAGCCACGCGAAAGGTACATGAAAGCGCGAGCTCATAGCCTCCGCCCAGACAGGCTCCATTGATCACCGCAATTGTGGGATATTTCAAGTCTTCAAGAAGCTGCAGAACCTCTTTTCCCTGCTCCGCTTTTTGAAACGCATCCTCCTTGGTCACAATCCCGTTGATCTCTTTAATATCTGCGCCCGCAATAAAAATACGCTTCTTCGCACTGGTTACAAGAAGCGCCTGAAGATCGGTCCGGCTTCCGAGCTCACCGAGCAAGGTCTTTAATTCCATCAGCCCTTCGGATGTGAGCACATTGACGTCTGTGCCGGGGAGATCAAGCTCAAGGTTGCCAATGCCATCGCGGACTGAAAGTTTCCAAACGCTGCTCATACGTTCCTCTCCAGAAGAACGGCGCCGCCCTGCCCACCGCCAATGCAGAGGGAGACAAGCCCCCGCTTAAGCGATCGCCGCTTCATTTCTTTCAAACACGTGAGAATCAAACGAGACCCGCTGACCCCCACGGGATGGCCGAGGGCAATCCCTCCTCCGTTAACATTAAGAAGCTTGGGATCAAGCTCCCCGATAGCCTGACTTTCTCCAAAATTTTCCTCAGCAAACTTCTTGCACGCCAAGGCATCCAAGCAAGCCAGAACCTGAACAGCAAAGGCTTCATTTATTTCAAAAAGCTGGATGTCTTTCATGGAAAGCCCGGAGCG
>CAYRBY010000053.1:10382-13908 GCA_964422635.1 uncultured bacterium | reverse complement strand
CCTTTCGAAAATCCATACACCAAACCGCCGACCATACTGTCCCCTGCTCCGACTTTGCTTTTTATTTTGACCTGGGGCGCTTGCACGAAATAGCAATTCTCCTGAAACGCACCCAAAGCACCTTGCCCGCCCAAAGAGACCACTGCATATTCAGCGACCCCCTTCCGGACAAGATTCAAAAGCGCCTTTTTTTGACTTGGGAGGTCATTCAATGGCCCTCCTGAAATCTCTTCCAGCTCAACAAGGTTAGGTTTTATTAAAAAAACTCCTTCACGAAAAGCCTCTCTGAGCGGCTCCTTTGAAGCATCAAGAACAATGCGGGCGCCTCCGTTTTTTCCAATCCGTATGGCACGGGTATAAAAGTCGACGGGTACGCGCTGCGGCAGACTGCCGCTCAAAACCAGATATTCCGGATAGGGATAAAGGCTTTCAAGTTCTTGCAAAATTTTGCGCCACTCAGTTTCATAAAGCCCCGGCCCGGGAAGACCAAAGCGATATTGAAGCTCCGTAGATTTTTCAAAAACGATAAAATTTTCCCGTATCCAATCTTGAATAAGAAAGGGGCTTTGAGCAACGCCTTCCTTTTCAAGAAATTGCTTCATCATAATCCCCGGGGGCCCGCCTTGAGGATACAAAGCTAAGGAATGCCCGCCGAGCTTCCGAATGGCTCGGGACACATTGATTCCCCCTCCCCCCGGGTGAAAATTGGGCCGTTCACAGCGAAGTTTATTTTCCGTCTCAACACGATCAACAGAAGTGCTCTTATCGATACAGGGGTTCATTGTAAGTGTTACAATGCGATTCATGCTGGCCCCATTTGAAAGGGCTTCGCCCACCCCAGAGACTTCGCGGCAGCAGAAAGCCAGGCTTGATAAAGTTTCTGCCGTTCATTTACCTCCATCATCGGCTGGAATACCCGCTCCACACGCCGGGCAGAAAGAAATTCCTCCTGTGTCCAGAACCCAGCCTCCATACCCGCCAGCGCAGCGGCGCCAAGAACGGTCGTCTCTATCTGCTCAGGTCTTTCCACGTTAAAGCCGAGAATATCGGCCTGGAACTGCATAAGAAAATTATTTTTGACGGCCCCGCCATCGACCCGCAAGGTGTTGAACGTATGAGTCGTGGTCAAACGCTTCATTTCCCCAATCACATCCCGGGTCTGATACGCCAAGGACTCCAACGCGGCACGAACGAAATGCGCGGGTGTCGTGCCTCGGGTCAAACCGATCAAAAGCCCCCTGGCATCAGGATCCCAATAAGGAGCTCCCAGCCCAGTCAGAGCAGGCACAAAATAAACACCTTCGTTAGATTTGAGACTCAACGCAAGGGCTTCCGTTTCAGCTGCTGATGAAATAATTTTAAGACCATCGCGCAGCCACTGAATAGCTGCCCCCCCCACAAAAACACTGCCTTCGATAGCGTAAAGAACATCGCCGCGCAATCTCCAAGCGACCGTATTGATCAGAGAACCTGATTCAGGGATGGTCTTACCGGTAGCAGCCATCAAAAAAAGCCCCGTGCCGTAAGTGTTCTTCACCACCCCTTCCTGCCATCCTCCTTGAGCGAAAAATGCAGCCTGCTGGTCCCCCAAGATAGCTAAAATAGGAATCTCCCGGCCCAAAATAGCTTTGTCGAGGACACCAAACAGCCCGCCGCTGTCGCGGACTTCCGGAAAAATATTCTCCGGGATACCAAACAGTTTAAGCATTTCAGCGTCGTAGGAGAGTTTTTGGATATTCAAACATAACGTACGCGATGCATTACTAGGTTCCGTCGCGTGCGTCTTTCCCTTCGTAAGATTCCAAAGCATCCAGGTGTCGACTGTCCCGAAAAGGATTTCACCACGGGCGGCTTTATCGCGAACCCCCGGAACATGATCCAGTATCCAGCGTATTTTGGTGGCCGAAAAATAGGGATCGAGAGAAAGCCCTGTGCGGGATTTAATGTCCGCTGCGGAACCGCGCAGCGCATCACATAAATCAGCCGTCCTGCGGCATTGCCAAACGATTGCATTGTAAACAGGAGCCCCTGTTTTCTTGTCCCACAGAATAGTAGTTTCACGCTGGTTAGTAATCCCCAGCCCTTGAATATTCTCCACGCCTACTTTTCCTACAACTTCTTTCAGCGCTCGAAGTGCACTTTCCAAAATTTCTACGGGGTCATGCTCGACCCAGCCTGGCTTCGGAAAAACTTGAGGGAACTCATAATAAGCGGACGCGACGACTCGGCCGTCCTTTGTAAAAGCGGCCACACGATTGCCTGTGGTTCCAAGGTCCATACCAAGAATCACTTTCACAGATCACCTCTTTTCAAGTCAATGCATGGATTATGGATTTGTGATCGGGGTATTGTTTGAGAAGTTCTTTCCGGTTTGCCAGTTCAAAGTCAGAGAAGTCAAACCCGGGGGCCACGGTGCAGCCCATAAGCGCATACCGGCTGGCGGGATGCAGGGAAGCGCCGAACCAAACGCCAGCAGGTACGATGGCTTGAAAAGATGCTTGGGAAGAATCCTTTCCCAAATCCTGAAAAGCGTAATTGCCGTCTGGAAAAAGAAAGTGAATCCGGAGAGGGTCACCATGATAAAAGTGCCAAATCTCATCAGAAAGAATCCTGTGAAAGTGAGAGACTTGCTTTTTTTTCAGCAGGAAGTAAATGGCTGTAGAAAAAGTGCGGCTTCCCTTGCGAGGCGGGTTTAGAGCAGTTCCGGACAGTTTGCCGAAGCTTCTATAGGTCTCGCGAAAAAAGCCCCCTTCAGGATGGGGCTTTAACGCGAGTTGTTTGATCCAGCGGCCTGCGGTGTCAGGCGCCTGGATTTTTTTTCTCGGGGCCGTTGCCATCAATATCTTTGATCGATTTTTTGAACTCCCGGATTCCTTCTCCGAGCGCACGACCGATCTCTGGTAACCGTTTCGCGCCAAAAAGCAGCAGCACGACAACAAGAATTACAACAATTTCAAGCGGTCCTGGCATACTCATGATGACTCCTCTCTTTCTATAACTTCATCCCCATCTGCAGAATAGAGTCTGCAGTGAGAATCTAAATAAACCGGAGGTAACTTACTTAAACGGCCCGTTTCTTGTAAGGAAAATGGTCGGGGCGGCAGGATTTGAACCTGCGACATCCTGCTCCCAAAGCAGGCGCTCTAGCCAGACTGAGCCACGCCCCGTCAAAGGGACTTCAAAATCTATCACAAAACAAAAAACCGGGGTACTGAATTCACAGCATGGTCTAAAAGATAGACCTTTCCTTATGAATACTAAGGGCCAGCCCTAAAGCAATGGCTGTAGCGACAAAGGACGATCCCCCATAGCTGATAAGCGGGAGGGTTAGCCCTGTCACCGGCATCAAACCAATACTCATCCCGATATTGATAAAAACCTGCGCAAAAAGCACCGTCAGTATGCCTGAACAAAGAAGTTTCGCCTTAAAATCCGTGGTATGGGTGATGACCTGAAAAAGGGCATTAAAGAGGTAGCCGTAGAGAAAAAGCAACAGTATAGAGCCCAAAAAACCCCATTCCTCCCC
>CAYRBY010000053.1:0-10282 GCA_964422635.1 uncultured bacterium | reverse complement strand
CACGACCAGCATAGGGACAAAAAGCAGTGAGGAGCCCAGATCAGGCTGTTTCATAATCAAAAACATTGGAACTAATGTCAGTCCGATCGCGGCAAGAATAATTCGATTCTCCTTTTCCCAGGAATGGTGAGATCCAAGAAAGTTGGAAAGTGCCAGTACCGTTGTCAATTTTGCAAACTCAGAGGGCTGGATCACGATAGGGCCGATGATAATCCAGCGCTGTGCACCAAGCCTTGTATGCCCGGCAATATCGACCCAGACCAAAAGAAAAAGAGAAATCACATAGAGAAGGTAAGAAGAGCTCAAAAAGGTCCGGTATCCCACAAGCGGCATCAGAAAAAAAACAACAAATCCTACAGCTGCCCAAAAAAGCTGTTTCAGATGAAATTCTCCCGGGTCACGATACGAAGAGCTGTAAATAAATAAAGTCCCCAAGGCCGCCAAGCCGAGCATGGCAAAAACCAGGGGCCAATGAATATCCCTAAGCCACTTTTTGAGCATTCAGATCCCTCCAGGCTTGCAGCATTCCTTTGACAATCGGGGCACCCGCAAGACCGCCTGAGCCCCCATGCTCAACAAACACCGTAAACGCCACTTGCGGTTTATCGTAAGGGAAAAAACCCGTAATCCATCCATGAGCATTCTTGGGCGGTGCCTGCGCAGTTCCGGTTTTTGCAGCCATCTCTCCGAAGTCCACACGCGCAAGCTGGCCGGTGCCATAATCGGATTGAACCACCTGCAGCATTCCCTTTTTAACAATATCAAAGTTCTCTTTTTTTACATCCACCCTGTGCTCTTCAGACTTTCTGTTTTTATCGCGAACCAGATGCGGTTCCGCAAGGAGACCGTCTTTGGCGATTGTCGCTGTCATTCGAAGGATCTGCATCGGCGTTGTTAAAAGATAACTTTGCCCAATGGCAAAACTCAGGGTTTCTCCTTGATACCACTTGTCTTTAAACTGCTTCTTCTTCCAAGCTGTATTCGGAACAAGGCCAGGAGATATATTGGTCGCTTCAACAGGAACAATCTCACCAAGCCCAAACCGGTGAGCGTAATCGGAAATTTGATCCGCCGTAAGTTTAGAACCCACATTATAAAAGAATACGTTACAGGAACGCTCCAAAGCCTGATAGATACTGAGACTGCCGTGCCCTCGCGCAAACCAGCATTTGCGAGGTGAAGTGTTGGGCGTCAAGCGGTACTGTCCCGAGCAGAAAAAATGAGTATTAGTATTAATTTTGCCGGTAGACAAGGCGGTCAACGCTGTAATGAGCTTAAAAATGGAACCCGGTGGGTACGCAGAGCTAACGCTTCGGTCAAGAAGCGGTGCAGATTTATCATTGAGATACGTCAAGCGTTCCTTAGCCGAGGAAGGCGAAACGAAGACATTCGGGTCAAAACCCGGAGTGCTTGCCATCACTAACAGTTCATCGTTGGCAAGATCCATCAGCAAAACAGCAGCCGTCTTTTCTCCGATCAGTTCAATGACCTTATGCTGAAGCTCAAGGTCAAGTGTAACGGTCAAATCACGGCCCGGCTCCGGATCTCTCTCAGAAAGCACCTTGATCATTTTCCCGCGGGCATTGACTTCAATTTGCTTGCCGCCTCGCCAGCCTCGAAGCTCTGAATCATAAAGTTTTTCAAGACCGGCCCGGCCCACGGTCGAATTAAGCCCAAACTGTTCCTGATTCTCACGGCTCTCCAGATACTCTTCACGGTTGATCTTCCCGATAAATCCAATGACATGGGAAGCTGTTTCTTCATTGGGATAATTTCTGAGGCCTGAAACAACAATATCGACCCCAGAAAGCTCCGGGCGGTATTCTTCGACCTTAAAAGCAAGCTCCCGCGAAATATCTTCCTGAATCATCGCCGGTGCGAAGGGGTATTCCCGAGGTGCCTTTAAACGGTCTTTCACTTCCTTTTCGGAAATATCGAGAAGTTTGGCGAGAAGAGGAATCGTCTCAGGCTCCATATCTTCAGGCGTCCCGACCAGATCATAGGCCGGGCGGTTGGTGGCAAGGAGCTTTCCATTCCGGTCAAAAACCCTCCCGCGCGGGGCTTCCAACGGAATCAGTCGGATTCTATTTTTATCACCGAGAGCATGGTAGTAGCTGCCTTGTATCACTTGCGTGTAAAAAAGGCCTGCCAACAGAATACTGATCCCGATGAAAATGCCTATTCTGAAAATGACAAAACGCATGTTTACCTGAATAGTTCGTATTGCCGCAATGGTTTCTTGTCACGAAACCATACAGCCGAAAGATAGAAGAAAACGGGCGTCACCAGGGCATTCCAAAGAGATGTCTTCAAAATCATCCCCATCGCGGAAACATTTAACCGGCCTTGAGCGGAGAGCAGGCTTACGAGACAAACTTGAAGAATTTGAACGCCTAGAAAAAAGAGAAAAGCCGATAAACCGCGTATAAGCTGTGAACGTCTGTCGACTTTGTGGACAGCCCAGTCCAAAAGAATGGCTCCGGCAACAAGACTCAAGGTTTCCAAGCCTAGGTATTCCACACTTGTAAAATCGCGAAGCAGCCCTGCGATTACAGCCAGCGGGATTGCCCGGCTTCCTTCCCAGGCAAAAGCTCCATAGAGAACGAACAGGTAAAGAAAAACAATACGGGCACTTGAAAAGGGCAAGGCAGGAGCAAAGGTCAGATCAAGAACATGCAGCAGAAGAAAAAAACAAATTACCGGGATTGAGAAGATGCGATGCATAAAACTTCTTCAAGTTTTGAAAAGGATGCAAAAGGAATGACTTGGGCTGTCAAATGAAGACCGTCTCTGTCTTTGCTTAATGATTTTATTTTCCCAATCCGAATTCCTTTGGGGAAAAGCTGAGTGACACCGGAGGTAAGCACTGTTTCTTCAACAGCTACGCCTGCATCCATGTCTAAAAAGCGAAACTCCAGAATGTTCTTGCCATTGCCTGCAACAAGGCCGTTTCCACGGCTGTCAGAAGCAATACCGCTCACTCGAGCCTCGGGATCAATTAACAATATCACTCGAGAGGTCGAAGAGCCCACTTCCAGTATCCTGCCTATAAGCCCCTCTGGAACAACCACCGCCATATCGGGCTTCACACCTTGTCTGCTTCCCTTATCGAGAATCACCATTTTTCGCCAGGGAGTCAAATCCCAGCCTATGACACGTGCAGCTACGGAGTTTCCCTGAACGGTACTTTTAAAATCGAGCAGCTTCTTCAGACGCTGATTTTCATGAACCGCTTCTTGATAAAGCTCCAGCTTGGATTCAAGCTCAGTAATCCGGGTGCGGTTTTGCTGCTGTTCCTCGAAGGTTTTCCAGAAGAGCGCAAAGTAATCAAAAAAATGTGAGAAGGAATCCGAGAAACTGCTGCCTGCAGTAAGAAACGGTTTAAAAAGCGATTGAGCGACCATGTTGGTCTTGGGAGTCACTCCAGGAGCCCGGAGAATAAACAACACAGGGAGAATAAAGAGGGCAAGAAAATAATACTTCCGCTTTATGTTCATTGGAAAGCTGATCGTTTCCTGTTTTTCGCCGTGGGTCTTAAACCGGCCGGTCTACTTGCTTGTCTGTAATTGGAGAGGCTTTGTCCGGGGCTGGAAGGATATCACCGTCAACCGGAGCCTGGCGGGAACTGCTTAGTATTCTTTATTCGCGTGGCTATTGTTGACTGCAAGACGCTTCAGGAGATGAAACTCATTGAGATATCGTCCTGTACCAAGAGCAATGGCAGTCAGAGGATCATCAGCGATATGAACCGGAAGTCCCGTTTCCTCACTCAAAAGTTTATCCAAGCCTCTCAAAAGCGCTCCGCCGCCAGCCAGAACAATCCCCCGGTCAATCAAATCTGCAGAAAGTTCAGGGGGTGTTCTTTCAAGTGCGATGCGCGCAGCTTCAAGAATCGAAGACAGCGGTTCAGAAAGAGCCTCGCGGATTTCCTCGCTCGTGATTGTCACAGTTTTGGGAAGGCCCGCAAGAATGTCACGCCCTTTAACATCCAATGTTGTTTCTTCCTCAAGGGGGTATGCAGATCCTATGCGGATTTTAATTTCTTCTGCCGTACGTTCACCGATCATCAAATTGTAGGTCTTTTTGAGGTGGGTGATGATCGCCTCATCAAATTCATCTCCACCAATGCGGATGCTCTTCGAAAACACAATTCCGGAGAGAGAGATGACGGCGATTTCTGTGGTTCCACCGCCGATATCAACAATCATATTGCCGGCCGGTTCCTGAATAGGAAGGCCCACTCCAATGGCGGCGGCAATCGGTTCTTCGACAAGATAAACAGGGTTGCGAGCTCCAGCCCGCTCTGCGGAATCTTTCACCGCACGCTTTTCGACTTCGGTAATACCGCTGGGAACAGCGATGACAACGCGAGGACTAACGAGGCTGCTTTTGCGGTGTACTTTCCGGATAAAATATCTCAGCATAGCTTCGGTGATATCAAAGTCTGCAATGACACCATCCTTCATGGGGCGAATCGCGACAATGTTTCCCGGGGTGCGTCCAAGCATTCGCTTCGCTTCTTCTCCGACAGCAAGGACCGTATGGGTCACCTTGTCGATAGCAACAACGGAGGGTTCGCAAAGAACAACACCCTGCCCCTTCACGTAAACAAGCGTGTTGGCTGTTCCGAGGTCAATACCGATATCACTAGAAAAGAAACCAAGAAGACGATCAAGAAGCAACATGCAGGATCCTTATCCTTTGTTCAGGGAAGTTTTCCGCACTAAAAATTTTAGGGACTTTGGAGACGACCGAAGTTCGCAAAGTATATCGAAGCCAAGAATTTGTGTCAACGACTTTCCCCTGCCAGAACTGCTAAAAATCAACCCTTTAAACGGTTAAAATCTTCGAAAAAAGACGGGAAAGAAGTTGCAACGCAAGCTGTATCTTCTATTTCCAGGTCGCCCTCCATGGCAAGTGTCGCAATCGCAAGGCTCATAGCGGTACGGTGGTCTCCAAAACTCTCTACACGAGCCCCTTTAAACCGTTCCACCCCCCGTATGAGGCATCCGTCCGGAAGTTCCTCAACATGGCCGCCCACCGCTTTTAAATTCTTAGCCATCGAAAGAATACGGTCGGTTTCTTTAACGCGAAGCTCTTCAGCCCCTGAAACCAGACTTTCCCCATCCGCCAAGGCCATTGCCGTCATCAGAATCGGCAGTTCATCAATGAGGCTTGGGACTTCATCCGCCATGATGCGGACACCTTTTAGACGTGTTCCCGTCACATGAACTGTCCCCAGAGGCTCCGGCTCCCGCTGAGTTTCCAAAACCTCAACCTTGGCTCCCATACGCTCCAAAACCTTCAAAACACCTGTCCGGGTTGGATTTAAACAAACTCCCTCTACCGTAACGTCAGAACCAGGCGTCATAGCCGCGCCAACAAGGAAAAATGCCGCCGATGACATATCACCAGGAATGGCGGCAGAAAGAGGCTTCAGCGAGGCGGTTTGCGAAATCTCAAGCCATTCCCCCTTTTGCTGGAAAGAGGCGCCTGAGGCAGAAAGAAATCGCTCTGAATGATCCCGGGAAAGGACCGGTTCATGAATACGGGTCAAACCTTCAGCATACATACCTGCAAATAAAATCGCCGACTTCACCTGGGCGCTTCGGAGATGATTTTCAAACTCAATGGCTTTCAGCTTACCGCCGCGAATCGTAAGAGGCGCAAAATTACCGTTGTCTTTGCCTTTTATTTGAGCGCCCATGGATTTGAGAGGGACAGTGACACGCTTCATTGGTCTGGAAGATAACGAAGGATCCCCCGTCAGAATAGTCTCGAACTTTTGCCCGGCAAGAATTCCCAGCATGAGACGCATCGATGTCCCGGAGTTACCCAAGTACAGTTCTCCGGCAGGTGGTTTTAGCCCGCGAACGCCTACTCCATCCACGGTCAAAGTCCCTGTCGACCGGTTAAGATCGGCAGAGACACCCATCGCTTGAAACGCCTGTAGAGTGTGAAGACAATCTTCGGCCTGCAAAAAATGGGTATAAACACTTCGGCCTGAAGCTAGTGCGCCAAACATCACTGCCCGGTGCGAAATCGATTTATCACCAGGAGGACGGTAGCGGCCTTTCAATGTTCGGGGATGTTGAGACAATGTCACTGAGGAGGGCATCGTAATTCTTAGCTTCTTCGAACGATGATCTTGAGGCTTGAGATCTGTTTAAGAATCTCTTTTTGATTTTCCAGAATTTCAGCCTGGTCTTTTTCGATTTTTTCAAGCCTGTCATCCAGCTTGCGCATCTTGTCCAGCAAAGGCGAGGTCTGGGTACCGGTTACAGGAGGTGCATCTGCCCATGCAATCGCAGCGGAGAAAAAAAACACAGCAAAAGCGCACCGGAAAAGAAAATCAGGCCTTTTCAACGGAATCGCCCTCTTGGATAGGCTGGCTTTTCTTTTCTTCAATAATTGTGGCCGCAGAAAAACTATCGTAGAGCTTTTCAACTTCAACGGTCCCGATACTCTTTCCCCCGCGCTCCACACGGAGACGGTCGCCCATTTTTAATTTATCTTTCATTCCAATATTGATAACAGCAAAATTAAACTTACGGTTCACGGTCATCACCTGCGGGCTTGTAATCGCCGGAGTTCCTTGAAGCGCTACTGTTTCAGCAGGCTTTTTTTCCACTGCTGCAGGCGCTGAGGAGCCTGGCGCTGCAGGAACCAGCGGAGCTGGGACTGCGGACTGCTGAAGAACGGGCTGGAAAGAGACCGGCGTTGCTTGAATGTTTTCAGCCAGGGAAACGCCTTCGCCCAAAACGCCAGCGGCAGCCTGCTTCAAACGGGCAGCTTCCTGGTCAAGCTTGCGGTTTCTCTCCTGAATATCAAGCACTGTTTTTTCAAGATTTGAAATCTCAATGCGGCTGCGGCTTACTTCTTTTTGAAGGTCCGCCTTTTCGACAGACATTGTATCCAGCTGATTGCGAACCTGTTCAATTTCATTTCGATATTCAGCCGTACGGGCTTCAAGGCTTTGAGAGAAGCCCATCAACTGCTGATACTTCGTTTCCAGCGTCTGCTGTTTTTGCTGTCCCGTGGTAAGAACCAGAAAGCAATAGGCAGCTGCTCCCAAAGCCAGAGCGGCCAGAACAAAAAGCAATGCGTAAGCTGCACGAGAACCGCCAGATGAAGCGCTTTCTTTGGGCGGCTTAATAATTTGAGGATGACGCGGAATATTGAGGTGAACGTTTTCCTGCTCAGGCTTCAGGCTGCTGGCTTTGGAAAGGGACTCGTAAATGGAGGACATGCATGCTCCTTAAGTGTATGGAATGGGTCGTATCCTAACACAAGGCCTATGGCTTTGCAACGCCTTAGAGACCGGACTCCGGCTGAATATCAGGCGCATCTAAAGAGGCAGGCAGACCCGCTTTCTCATGGCGGGAAGGATCGAAGTCCAAGATAGCCTGGCGAAGCTCATCCCCCGAAAGAGAGGTGTTCACTCTCTCGCGAAATCTTGCAGCGTTTGGCATATCCTTGAAATACCAGCAAGCAACTCTGCGCATCTGCAAATGGGCACTGCGGGGATTGTGCTTGATTTCGAGTTCCAGATGGTCGAGCAGAGTCTGTTTTTTATCCTCAAAAGTAGGTGAAGGAGGCGGGGCCTCTCCTTGAAGAGCCGCTTCGACCTCACGGTAAATCCAGGGATTCCCCAAAGCGCCTCGTCCAATCATCACTCCGTCGACGCCCGCAACGGCCTTCAGACGGAGAGCACTGGCGCCGTCCATAACATCGCCATTCCCAAAAACCGGAATTTTAACACTTCCTTTGACTCTTTTGATGGCTTCATAATCGGCTTTTCCCTGATACTTTTGCTCCCGCGTCCGTCCATGTACCGCGATGGCATCCAGGCCTTCCTCCTCTGCAATCTTCGCGATCACACTGGCTTCATGCCCGCTGGCATCACTGTAACCAAGGCGCATTTTGACAGTTACAGGGAGGAATTTCACATTCCTGACAATCGACCTGAAAATGGCACGTGCTTTATCAGGCTCGCGCAAAAGCGAGGAGCCTCCCCCGTTCCCGGTTATTTTGGGAACAGGGCATCCAAAATTGATGTCAATGAGGTCATAGCACCCCATGTCTTCGATCATGGATGCAGCTTTCCCCATAATCTCAGGATCACAGCCAACAAGCTGCGCTCCCACAGGGCGGTCTTCAGGCAGGGTTTTCATCAATTCAAAGGTTTTTCGATTCTCATTCACGAGGGCGTGAGCAGAAACCATTTCAAGGTAGGCAAACTTCATTCCTTTTTGGCGGGCTATGAGCCGGAAAGGAAGGTCGGTACAGTTTGCCATCGGTGATTGGACAACCACCGATGGCAACTGGAAATCTTTCAGACGTATCATCCAGACTTCTTACGAAAGGTGCTTTGACACCAATTTCGTCATTTCAAACATGTTGACCACGCCCTTGCCGCCAAACACGGTCTTGAGCTTGTCGTCAGCATTGATGTTACGCTTGTTCTTTGCATCCTGAAGCTTGTTCTTCTTGATGTAATCCCAGAGCTTTTTCACAACTTCACTGCGGGCCATCGGACCTTTGCCGACAACTGCTTCAATCTCGGAGCTGAGTTTCAGGGGCTTGGAAAGTGCTGAGCCTTTTGCCATGTTCTATTCTCTCCTTTTTCATGTTAACACTTCATCATAAATGAAGCGGGTGATCAAACTGGTGGGTTAGTCTGCCTTTTTCCTTAGAATTCTACAACCTTTTTTTATGAAAACGTTCTATCTTATTTAACGAGAAGGGATTTCAGCTCTTTCATAAAATGGCTGACATCCTGAAACTCGCGGTAAACACTGGCGAAACGGACATAGGCAACCTGGTCAAGTTTGCCCAGACGCTTCATGATAAACTCACCCAGGATTGAGGACGGAACCTCTTTGTCGTACTTGTCACGTAGAAATTTTTCGAGTTCGTCGACAATCAAATCCTGTTCTGAGAGCGCTATGGGTCTCTTTCCACAGGCCTTGTAGATTCCATCCAAGGCCTTGGCCCGGTCGTACGGCTCTCTGCGGCCATCCTTTTTGACCACATGAAGAGGAATCTCTTCAATCCTTTCATAGGTCGTATACCGGCGGGTGCAGTCTTCACACTCGCGACGGCGGCGGATCACAGTCCCCTCATTGGCCGTGCGGGAATCTATCACTTTATCGTTTTCAGCTTTGCAGAATGGGCATCGCATAAGTTAACGGTATTTCTCCAAAAGCTCAGGGTAGAGGGGGAACTTTTTGGTCAGTGCTTCCACACGGGTGCGAACCGAGGCCAGCTTTGACTCATCATCCCGAGACACGATTGCGTCATCAATAAGCCCGGCAATTTCACGCATCTCGTTTTCTTTCATCCCTCGGGTTGTCACAGCCGGTGTACCAAGGCGGATTCCAGATCCTTTAAAGGGCGAAGCCGTATCAAAAGGAATCATGTTTTTGTTAACCGTAATTTTAACCCGATCCAGAAGATCCTGGGTATCCTTACCGTTCATGCCCTTCACGGTAACGTCCACAAGCATCAGATGATTATCTGTTCCGCCGGAAACGAGCCGGTAACCCCGCCCCACCATGGCTTCCGCAAGCGCTTTTGCGTTCTTGACTATCTGCTCGCCGTAAACCTTAAAGTCAGGCTGAAGGGCTTCCTTAAAAGCAACTGCCTTGGCAGCAATGATATGCATTAAAGGCCCGCCTTGAGTTCCCGGAAACACCGCAGAATCAATAGCTTTCGCATAAGCTTCCTTGCACATGATCAGACCTGAACGGGGCCCTCGAAGAGTTTTATGCGTAGTCGTGGTGACGATATCACAATACGGAATGGGGCTCGGATGGTGTCCGGAAACCACCAATCCGGCAAAATGCGCAATATCCGCCATCAAAAGAGCACCGATTTTATCAGCAATTTCACGGCCTCTTTTAAAATCAATGATACGGGGATAGGCAGAGGCCCCGAGAAGTATCATTTTAGGTTTGTGCTCAAGTGCCAGTTTCTCGAGTTGATCATAGTCGATGCGCTCGTCCTTTTGGCTGACACCATAAGAAATAATCTCAAAATACTTTCCGGAAAAGTTCATCTTGTGCCCATGCGACAAATGGCCGCCATGCGAAAGATCCATCGCGAGGATTTTATCGCCATGCTGCAAAAGGGCCATAAAAACAGCAATGTTGGCGGACGTTCCAGAATGCGGCTGAACATTGGCATGTTCCGCACCAAACAGCGCTTTGGCTCGCTCGATAGCCAGCGTTTCCACGACATCGACATTTTCGCAGCCGCCATACCAGCGCTTTGCCGGATA
>CAYRBY010000052.1:6482-13971 GCA_964422635.1 uncultured bacterium | reverse complement strand
AAACTCAAGACTCCATCCGCGTTAACATGAGCGGCGTCATCACAACCTTCCCCCGCAGCCAGATCAAGGCCACGCACGCTTCCGCAAGCAAAGATTTTTTCACTCAATATCTCCAAACCCTCCGGACCCAAAACAAATCGCACCCTCTGATCTCAAAGAAAAAGGGCACCTCCGCAGCAGCCGCACTGGACAAGGGCACGACGAGTGCTTTAAAAACATTGACTCAGGTGGATAAGCTCGAGCAGATGGAAAAGCTTAAGAAGGACATCTCAAAGATTCAGGAAAAACAGGAAGAACGGAACAAACAACTCGACGATATCATGAAAGGCTAACCGGAAGATTCCGTTTTTTAACGCTTCAGCTGTTCAGGAAAAACGCGCCGCTCGGAACTTCTGACCAGGCTGCCGAACGCATCGGCTTCAGCGGCTTGAGTGTTTTGGCCTTTTTCATGGGCAAGGCCGACTTCATGCTTTTCAAGGGCAGCATTTTTTTTAGTGGTCTTGGAATCCCCCCCACAGCGCTCTCCGTAAAACAGACAGACTTCCCGCCCTCTCCCACGACCCAGCCGTCCTCATACCAGCCCAGATGACGCCCTTCATAGTCAAAAATGCTGTCTCCCTCAATGTAAGCAGCCGGGGTTCCGGAAAAGAAATAAATATGCACACCATCTTCGCTGTAAGCGACCGGCTCCCCTTTGGAATCAAAAAAATGAGTGGCCATCGAATCGTCCTTTCATTGTCATCAGCCAGTCACACGCTCGCGGCTGGTTTGAGATTACGCAAAGCAGTGCTGGCGGTACAACTGAGGTTCATACGGTTCAGGACGCGCGGTTTCGTCCCGGCAAAACTGCTGAACCTCTTCGCAGTCGTTCCAGGCCAGTCCCGGCGGCGGCGCTTCGCAAGTAAAAGCCATATAACCAAAACCCGTCGCCTTGCAATGATAAGGATGGTCGCACACATGATGCCCGTTTTGGGCCACATGCGGCAGCACCTGTCGTGGAAGCGGGACGTTGACCGCAGGCTGAGGGTTCACCGTTGCATTGGCGGGTCCCGTGTTTGACAGCTTGACAACAGGTATTTTGGAGGGAATCAAATCCGGCGCAGGGGCTCCGGGCTGCCCGCCAGTTACAGGTTTACCATCCTTACCTGTGACCGTTCCGACCGGATACCGCGTCTCATCCTTCGAAGTTTCCGCTGCGGCAGCCGGCAAACTGCATGACAAGAAAACAAGACCAACTGTGAGCCCTCTTTTAAAAAAATTCATCGGATACTTCCTCCGCGTTTGAATTGCTGTGAAATCAAGCTTGAAGCTATCCACTCCAAAGGCGTCTTGAATGGGCCCATCTTCCTTATGACTTCTTAAATTACGCAGCGCGCTCTGGCACAACGGGGTTCGTCCGCATAAACAACGGTCGTGGGTGTAATATCATCACGAAGGCGGCATTCAAGAACGAGACCGCTTGTATGGCAGCTGTACCCCGGTGGACACGCGTGCTTACCATCGGGGGTTTCTAACGGCCGGGCATTGGATCCCAGATATTCATAATCCGAGCAGATCCTGCGAGGTGTATCGACTGTCACAGAACCGCCGATGCGGTTACCTTCCGCTACGGCAGCTACGCCGGTTCCAGTGATAGGTTTGGGCTGTCCCTTCGTGGGGTCAATCGTCGTATCGCTGTTGTTCCCTCCCAGCACAATACCGGTAGTGTTTTTTCCAGTACTGTTACTCGCGGCTGGAGCCGCCGCCAAAGAAAAAGCCCATGTCATGACAAAAAGGACCATCAATGTATAAATTTTCATAGACTTGTTCATCGTTTTCTCCTGGGGGTTAAATTCTTTTTTATTCTTCAAATTCTAAAATCCGGAAGCCCGTTCATTGCGTTTTACCTTCATGTTTTCTCCACTTTAAATGAAGCGGCTCTTTGATGGCATCTAGGACGCATCCCCGCAAACAAAATTCATGAAGTCATTTAAAGGGCTCTATCCCTGCAGCCCTGCAGGCCTACCGCTGTCCGTGAAAAACAGCAGTCAAAAGCACAGTTATACCCTCAGTTCCCGCAAAGCTGTTAGAAAGCATACAGGCCTGAAAACCCGCGGCCTCTTGCGCGCCATCGTGATACCCAAGGCGTACTGTATTATGACTCGTCTTTTATTCCGTTCTTTAAAACCACGCGCGGCGAGATTATTTCATATTTTTGTTCGATTAGTTTACCTTTTTCATGGAAAAAGGCCTCAAAAGTTTCAGCTGGGATGTAACTCCGCGCTAACTGAAAGCAGAGTTTCCTGTTTTAAGCGGATTGGAGAGGCAAAATCCAGCGGGCGCTTTTAAGCTCCGGCCTGCTTGTCTTAAGGAGCGCCGCCATGGCAGGGTTTGACTCATAATAAGTCGGAGGTTCGTAGGTTTTTCCTTCCGAAAGAAACCGGGCTTCCTTGCGTATCTTTGACAAAATCACACGCCCCGCAATAGGAGTCATAAGACGCGTCTTCCACCCGAACTCCTTTTTAATATCGTCCAAAACGCCCTGAATTTTTTTCAATAGCCCGGGATTGTCGTGGAACCATTTCTGAGCAGCCCAAAGGGAACCCGCATATTTGATCCATAATTCTCTGGCTTCATAAGCAAAGCGGGCCCGGATGCGGGGATTGGGATGGTTCTTGTAACGGATCCACCCTTCCAGGGTCGTACGGGCAATTCTCAGCACGCTCGGTCCATTGACGTGGAAATCACGGTCAAAAGCCCTCACCACAAATTCAGACTCCTCGCCTTCGCGAATATGCGCATGCTTGTAATTGAATTTCAGCTGACCGTGAATATCTGCTTCGTCAAAACTCTCAAGCGCTAAAAGCGAGCCTTGGGCCGCATGTTCAGCATGAAGTGGAGTCCCCGGAATAGGCGTATAGAGCATAAACTGATGGAAATCGGTGTCATGAGCCACCGCATAATCAATCACCTCATCGATATTTTCCGGTGTATGTTCTTCAAGGCCGATAATGCTGGAACCCAAAATCCGGATTCCGTGAGAATGAAAGTTTCTCACAAGTTCAAAAGTATCCACCCCCGAGAGCTTCACATACTGGCTTTCTTTCCCTTCAAGCCCCATCCAGACCCAGGAGATGCCAAGGCCGACAAGCTGCTCAATGGTGTAAGACAAAAGCACACGTGCGGAACTAAAAACATAAAGAGACCAGGACTTTTGATGTTGTTCCATCAGTTCAAGCACACGCAAAGCACGCTTGCGGTGCAGCAGGAAGTTTTCATCCATCACAAAAAAAGACCGGACTTCGAGCTCCTTTTCAAGGCCGCACATAATGTGGAAAAGCTCATCTCCTGTTTCATAAAAACTCACAAACTTCCCTTTCCCTCCGAACATCGCCGTCGTGGCACAAAAATTACACCCCATGGGACAGCCGACAGAAGGAATAAGCGTTGCCGCAACCTCGCCCTTTTTTCTTCTCACATTAAGCCCCATGGTGCGGGTATTGATGCCGGAAAGGATGAGCGGATGGCGGATCGGTTGAGAAACATCTTCACCCAAAAAATGGCGGAACCAATGAACTCCGTCTCCCCGGGCAATAAGATCGGCATCAATCCGGATGTTAATATCGGTCATGTTGGAGATATGCCCCCCCACAACGATGAGAGCGTCGGGCTGATGCTGACGGATCAAGCGGCACATCTCACGGACTTTGCCGATATTGGGCATGATGGCGCTGATGCCGATCACGTCATACTTTTGCTCGGTGATCTCCTGAATAAAACGCTCACGAACAGGAAAATCCAGAACGATGCAGGGCGCCTGGATGTTGGCCTGAATCATCATCAAGCCCCAGGAACGGTGAAACATACGGAGGGAAAAAGGCCCCTGGGTGCGGGTGACCTGATTATGGTAGAGCTCCATCGGATTGATTTTCCGGCTGCCGAACTCGTCATCCTGAGCATAAGGGCCGAAGACGCTGGTTAAAAGAATGCGGGGCTGTGCACCGCGTTGATAAGAGGCATATGTTTTGGGATTCTCGGTCATCTGAATTCTCGAGGTCAGGGGGGATAAAGGTTAAAAATCGCGGGAAACGCTGATGTATAGGCGTGCACATTTATCAAAGATCGCCCGTCTTTAATGTGAGCAGCGTCACACCAATCGAAACGAAAATCCCCGTCCGCTTGGGCGCCGCATGGGGAGAGGCTATAAAAAACGTCTTTGAGCACGCCGCTTTGGAAGGATACTGGAAGCAACCTGCGTGAAAACAAACAGCGTCAGGCTGAGATACCGTCTTGCGGCAGACTTAGGGGCCAAAGTGAAAGGCGTAAAGAACATAATGCATTGGATTTTCCGTCACGGAAAAAACAATATCCCCAGGTGATCTATCACACTTTCTATATATTCCAGACGGCTAATCGGGAACGCAGTAGCGGCTGCTGCATCGTGAATCATCAGCATAAAGAACGGTTGTCGGAGTAAGGCCATCCATAAGACGGCATTCAAAACTAATACCATTGGCATGGCACAGATACCCGGCCGGGCACTCGTAGCCTCCCGCGCTGGCGCGATTAGGCCTCACACTAGGTCCCGCATATTGATACCCCGAACAAATTCTGCGCGGCGTATCTACCGTTACGGAACCGCCGATCCTGTTCCCTTCCGCCACAGGCGTAACGCCGGTTCCAGTGATGGGTTTGGGCTGTCCCTTAGCGGGGTCAATCGTCGTATCGCTGTTGTTCCCTCGCAGCACAATGCCGGTAGTGTTTTTTCCAGTACTGTTACTCGCAGCCGGGGCCGCCATTAAAGAAAAAACACTCGCGGACACAAACAGAAACAACCCGGCACAAACCTTTAATGTTCTCACCATACCTCTCCTCTTTAAATAAAAGGGATTCTTATCTCTTTTTGCCGTCATTGCCTGCATCAAAAAAAATGGGGGTTATCAATTGCCGCCTGGAGCGCCCTGCACTTTTTATGCAGCAAACAGCGGCAGACTTTATTGTGAGAAGAATTGTTGTCCCCGGAAGACTGCCCGCTTACAGCTTACGCAACGCGTTCCGCCTTGTCACGGCCGCCGTACCACATTCCATCAAGACTTTTGCTGCAGTAACCGCCTTCATGAGTACTGAAAAGAAAACTGTCTTTTACGCATGTGCTGGGCGGGGTACGAGTCATATAGGCCTCGCAAAAGTAACCACGCGGACACGTAAACTTGTCTGAACCCTGGGGCGTTGCCGGCACACGCTCAGGCGCGCTTTGCCACGCTTGCAGTTCAGCGTCACTCTGAAGCCCCTGAATTCCCGCATCCTTCACAGCCGGTGCTGGTGTACCTACCGGCAATCCACCCACGACAGGGCCTCCCGATTTGGGCGAAGAACCCGGCGAAGGAGCCTTGAATTGATCCTTGTTAAGAGCCTTGTCCGCGGCAAAAAGACTTTGAGCCGACATCATCAACACCAAAACCATCACCACTTTCTTCATATCCTGTGATCCTTTCGGGTTTAAAAACATTCATGGGACAGGGTTTCCCGCTACCCCCTATTTTCGTACAAAAATTTATCAAAATCACGAGTAATTATAAACTAATCATTGGGGGCTGCCCCCCTTGCGGCTTTGTGGATGGACCCAGCACTTTTCCATACCAAAGACGTCCCAGTTTCTCGTTCATTCAAACTTATTTTTGCCCCGCCCTTTTTCAGAAGGCTCTAACAAAAGGGCGATTCCCACCTGTTTACTAGGGCTTGCACCCTTTCGGGGTGCTTTTGGAAACTGTACCGGTAGTAATCTCACCGCGCACCGCGGCCTGGATTTTGGCCACGTCAATTTTCCCCATGTCCATCATCGCCTCAAACGCACGCTTGGCCTCATCGCCGCCCCTTGCCATCGCATCCATCAGAACGCGCGGAGTGATTTGCCATGAGATGCCCCACTTGTCCTTGCACCAGCCACAGGCACTCTCCGTACCGCCATTACCCACGATCGCATTCCAGTAACGGTCGGTCTCGGCCTGATCCTCGGTAGAAATTTGAAAAGAGAACGCCTCACTGTGCTTAAACGCATCGCCGCCATTAATGCCAAGGCAAGGGATGCCGCACACCACAAACTCAACCACCAGCACTTGCCCCGCCCTGCCGCCCGGGTAATTGGACGGCGCCCGGGTCACATCACCGACAGAGCTATTGGGAAACGTGCGCGCATAAAATCGTGCGGCTTCTTCCGCATCATAGTTATACCAAAGGCAGATTGTGTTCTTGTTCATCGATCATTCCTCTCTTGGAATCCGGCACTATTGGAAGAGGTATCGGTTTTTCTTAACTATGCCGAGTAGGTCCAGCCTGTGTCAAACGTACCATCGGGATTCAGCTGTTTGCCGGGCTTCATGCGGGCTTCCCGGATGGTTACAGCTTCTTCATTGCTTTGCAATCCTGTGCACTGAATGCTGGAATCGAAAGTCGTCGGGTCCTGGGCATAAGCATATTTTCCCTGGAGAAATTTGGCAAAAGCACCGCGGACCGGATTAAGGGTATTTCCCTCGGCCGCGAAAATACCGCTAAAATAAGCTTTTCCTTTCGGGGCTGCCGGAGTAGGGTCTTCAAGCGCCATGCAGAAATAATTCCCCACAGCCGAAACCCTTGGCCCGGAAGCAATCGTATCCGAGGCAAACGCTTTGGGAACGGTCGTCATCATCAAAAACAAAGTGATCGCGGCTGCTAAAAACGAAAAAACTCGATTCATACTTCTCTCCTTATTTTTAAACCCGGCACTTTTGGAAGGGGTACCGATTTTTCTACTTATCAAATTCATCGGGATCGCGAGGATTATCCGGCTTTTTGAAGAAGGATTCAAACTTTTCACGAATTTGATCTTTAAAAAAATAAAGCATAAAAACAATACACAGCGATCCGCAGACAAACAGCCAAAGCGGCATAGGCTCTAATAACGAAGAAGAGCGTATTGAACCCACGTTGGTGATCATCATCCGTAAAGCAAAAACACAGCTAAAGACTTTCAGCATCACCCCTCCAAAACAAGCCGGTTTATATTACGGGATCGGGTCCGGTTATTTTATTGGTACCCGGTAAATAAACCGCTTGTCAAGCGCACGTGAAACCACATGAGTGTAATATCCTTCATAAAGCAGCGACGTCGAACGCGCTTAGGCATAAAAAAACCCTCCTCAGATATTTTCTTTGAGGAGGGAATTCAACCCGATCCAGCGGTACTATCATTACGCCTCGTTACTAGCGAATCTCTTAAAGCTACTCATTCTACTTAAACTACCACCGCCCCGCCACAACAGAACTTCCCCGCACGCTATATTCTGCTATACAGACCTGCCCGTGCGAACGACGGCGCTTCCAAGCATCGTCAAGCCGCTGAAGTCATTGGAACTTCGGCCCTAGGGGGTCTAATCCCCCTATATTTAAACCTCTGAGTTTGAAGAAAACTCAGCTTGCGAGAAATGCAGTAAGAAGCTCGTGTTTGTGTCTCGGGTATGCTCATCCGCAGGCG
>CAYRBY010000052.1:0-6382 GCA_964422635.1 uncultured bacterium | reverse complement strand
AGTCCGCGTGATCAGGCGTGCTCACATAATCTCCCCGGCCGTCAAAACTAAAGGACGTGTCTCCAAACTTTGGATCCGCGGAATTAACCGATGTATCGCCCTTGATACTCAGGGTCTTTGCGTCATAAGCAGGCTCCGGGATATCTAAATTAATCGTGTCCTGGACATCAATCGTGTTACCGGCTTCGTCTTTAAGTCTTACAACCACCGTCTTCGTGCCATTCTCACCCGTCAGGCTCACACTCTTGCTTGTCTTAAAACTCTCATAACTTGAAAACGTTGACCCGCCATCCACGGAAACGGCCATTTGAAGATTCGCATTGCTCGTGATGTTGTCGCTGCCCGTTAAAGTGAGTGTCACATCTCTCACTGTTGCCTTAGCGGCTCCAGCGTTGATACTGACGCTGCCTGCAGGCTTCTGAGTGTCTGGAATCGGGGCTTCGTAAGTGATCGTGTCCTGGAAATCGGCTGTGTTGCCCGCTTCGTCTTTATATCTCACCACCACCGTCTTCGTGCCGTCACCGTCGGGCAGAGTCACCGATTTGGACGTGCTGAAGGCTTCATAGCTTGAGAAACTCGAGCCGCCATTTACCGAAACCGCCATCTGCAGTTTTGCATTACTCGTACGGTTATCCGAGCCGCTCAACGTTAAGGTTACAGTCCGGCTTGTGGTTTTAACCGCACCGGCATTAATACTCACGCTCCCTGTAGGATTCTCTGTATCCGGTGTCTTCGGTTTGGGGTCGACCTCCGCAAGCGCGTCAAACTCTTCCTGAGAGAAATGCAGTAAGAAGCTCGTGTTTGTGTCTCGGGTATGCTCATCCGCAGGCGGTGTGAAATTCGTCGACCAGCGGGCAACTCCCTTGGAGATCCTGACCTCATCCATTCGGCCCTTCATGAAGGATGAATTATCATACGAGCCGATAGCTAACGCCGTTTTGGCGCCGTTATAAGTTTGGGCAGCCGCTTGATTACTTCCCTGCTGCACGCCGTTTAAGAAAAACTTAATCGCATTTCCGTCTCTTACAACCGCTACGTGGTACCACTCGTTGGCTTTCATATCCACGTTTGTATTGACTCTGCGAAAGCTCCCGCCGCTGTCAAAAATCACCAGCTTGTCATCCCACGGGTCTACCTGGAAAATCCAGCCCACACCGCCGGCATACTTGCTGGCCACCGTCACCGCTCCGTGGCTTTCAGCATCCAGCTTGACCCAGCCGTCGATCGTGAAATTCCCGCTGCCGAAATCAAAGTCCGCGTGATCAGGCGTGCTCACATAATCTCCCCGGCCGTCAAAACTAAAGGATGTGTCTCCAAACTTCGCATCTGCGGAATCCATATGCGCTTGATCAACAGGAGTAAACGACTTTCCTTTGATAGGTCCTTTCAGCCGGACCAGCAAAGCATCCAGATCAGCTTTCACTCCAGGCACCTTCAACGCAAAATCATCATTCACAAGTTCCAGGCCGGTGAAGATATTTTTAACCTGATCAATCAGGTCTTCGGCTGCCGGTCCGAATCCCTCAGGCAAGAGACCGGTGACGCTTGCCTGCGAAACCAGAGCTGCCAAAGCATCACGTTTTTGCTTAAATAAATCATCGCCGGCCTCCGCATTATCCAACGCCGTCTGCAATGCCGAACGCAATTGCGCCAGCTGTGTCTTAAATGCCGCGATCTGGTCAGCTACGCCTTTGATGTAATTAGCAACCAACGGTTCGGCTGCGCTTCTTGCAACCAGCGGTGCCAATGCAGCCTCCACCTGTACAATGAGAGCGTCCGCCTGACCAAGGACTGTCAGATTAGTCTTACCCTCAGAAACTTCCGCAGGATCACCCTCACCCGCGCCGCCGGATTGATCGTCAAAGGTATCCAAAACTCTGTTTTTAAATAAATCAAAAGCACCTGCGGCCGGACCCAGGGTCATCTTTGAAAGGCCGCGGGTCGCGGAACTCCAGAGAGAGGAAAGTTCATCCGCCAGGCGGTTCACCTGGGTTCTGACACGCGTCACTTCGCTTGCACTTGAGGATTGATTCACATCTTTGACCAGCACCAGCGCAGCGGTGAAGTCCTTCTGGGCATCCGCGGAAAGAGGATCTCTCGGCCCTTCGATCGCGATGATATCTTCCACGGTGACCGTCCGGGCTTGACCGCGAATCGTGAATTTACTGCCGCCCGTAAAAAAGTTCGGGTCCGAAAAAAGGAGGTCGATATAGTTGTCTTCCGTCAATGCCGCGCCCGACAAGGTACGGGGGCTATCAATCGCAAAAGAGGGATCCACGGAATCCGCGTCGAGAAGCCCCATGGCATAAAGATCGAAATCATTGAACTCCGCATTCATCGGCAGCGTGCTGCGTTTTCCCAGCGAATAATCGGCGAGGACCTGCATGTCGATCCCGAAAAAACGGACCATCGTAAAGGTGCCGTTTCCGTTGTTGCGCCATTCAATACCGTCGAGCGGTGAAATCCCCGCGTTAAAGAAAGCGCTCCAGTGGCCATTGTCCCGGCCCAGGATATTCAGGGGATCGTTGTCCGAAGATAAACCGCTTCCGAGATGAACCAGCCAGCGGTGCGCAAGCTCTTCGAGAAGCACCCTGTCGACATAGTCGTTAAAATTCAGATCATTCAGGATGGAGCCTATATCGAGCAGCGCGGTTCCCTGCTTCCGCGCTCCATTGGCAAGAACCGCCTGCAGGAACGCATTGAAGTTCTTTTCAAACCCCGGAGTAAAAGCATCCACGACTTCCTGGAGTGCCGGGTCATCCTCACCCAGCCCGATGCCTCCGATATCTTCATCCACCGGCGCGCCCAGCCCCAGGATGGTTCCCAAACCAACCTTGGCAAAATTTTTCAGATGTTCCTGAATGGAAGCAATCGTCGGAAAAGCGACGACAAAATCAACAACATCGGCCATCTTTTCCTGAAGGTAACTGAACAGAGCCGCGAACTCGACGGAGAGCAGCTTTTCGGAAGAAAAACGGTTGGCAAGCGACGACGGTATCAGCCGGGCCATGAGGTCCTTGAACTCCTGGCCGAGATCGAGATCATACAGACCATTTTTAATAAATTTAAACGGTCCCACATTTGTCTTTGCTTCCAGACGGATTGTATCCGTTTGGAAGGCGGAAATGTTTCCAGCGGCATCCCTGACCTGGACAAGGACTTCGATGACACCGGGAATGGGAGGCGCTTGTACTATTTTATTGGAAGTAAAATTCTCCCAGGAGCTCCATGTCCCCTGCACACCCGGGCTCGTAACCATAAACCGGATTGATTGCAGACCGCTTAAACCATCAGAAGCGCTCACCGCTACTTGTAAATCAAGCTTATCGGTAGTCGCAGCTCCCCCGTCAATTTGAACGGATTGAATAACGGGTGCAGTTTGTTCAAATACAATTTTATCCTGATATACATTACTTTCATTGCCGGCCTGATCACGGAATTTTACGTATAAGGTTTTTTCCCCATCTGGAGAGGAGAGCCTAACTGGTGAAGTAATTTGCCCTTGAAAAGGGACGAAATCCGTAAAATTCACGCCGTTCAGCGAAATGGCCATTTCAATATTTTCCACCGCCGAGCGGTCATCCTGAATATCCAAACTCAAAACAGGGAATGTTTCGTTAGTATAAGAAGCTCCGGAACTGATCAAAATGCCGCTACGCCCCTCAGGAACTGTGGGTTTCTGTCTGTCTAGAATGACGGTTGTCTGAAAGGAATTGATATTTCCCGCCTGATCTTTCAAGCGTGCCCATATTTTCCGCTCTCCATCACTGCCAGCCTTTAAAGAATAGGGCACAGGTAGGTCAAAGGGCTGAAAAGAGCCATATGTAACCACGTCACTAGAAAAGGCGATCAGCAAATCATTGATGTCAGACAGCTTTTCCTCGACTGAAAGATCGAGCAGAACATTAAGAGACTTCACGATCTTGGAGCCGCCGTTAACCAGGAGAGCATCACTTACAGAATCCAACCGATAATGAAAAACCTCGCCGGAGAGACCTCCATCGGTCTCACGATAGGACGAAACAAACAATGTTTCATCATCATAAGGAAGCGGCGCCTTACCAAACTGGGCTAAATTCTCATGAACATATTGGATTTCCTGTCCGAACTGAGAAAGGCCGCGTGTGCTGATATCATAAACATAGAAAGCGCCTTGATCGTTATTGGATGAGCCTGCTTCACTGACATACAGCCTTCCGTTTCTGACAGCAAAATCAGATCCAAACCGGCCAAACACCCTCGGGTGAGAAGGCTCGATCTTCTTGATCACTTCACCGAATTTATTGCTCAGCAAATCTCCATTGATTAAATAAACTGCTCCAGAAAAACCACTTCCCGGTCCCCCCGACGAGCTGTCCCCTACAATGATCAAATCCTCAACAACTTCAACGGCACTGCCGAAAGAAATGCTCCCGGACGGAGTAGGAAGTTGTTTTACCATTTGTCCGAACGTGCCGCTTTGCGGATTCACATCGAACATATAGGCACCATTACTCGAGCCTACGATCAGACGGTCAGCTCCCGCATTGAACATTGCCATGGACATTCCAAAATTTCTGTTCGAAAGCGCGTCAGGGGCTTGCAAAGTTGCAAGATGTTTTCCAAAGTTGCCACTCTGCGGATTGATGTTAAAAACATACACCTTTCCAGCTCCTCCATTAAAGCTAATCGTCTTGTTAGGCGCCGCCACGAAAGCTAGATCACCGCTAATTTCGATGACTTTTCCAAAACCGTCATCCGAAGCACCCTCTGGATTTAAAAATTCACGAACAACCTGACCAAAGCTGCCGCTCTGAATATCTGCATTGAACAAATAGGCCGCTTCTGTTGACCCGTTAACATCCTCTCCCGACGCACCGATCATCAAATACTTATCATTGATGGCCTTCACATCGGAACCAAACCTTTTCCGGCTCGTGGAACTTGGAAGAAAAGTGTGGATCAAGTTTCCTGTCAGATCAAACATATCTACCGCGCCAACCCAAGGAACATTATTCAAAAGGCGGGAATCGTCGCCGATCAGGATAGAATTCCCTATTCTTTCCATTGAGCTTCCAAACATGGAGTGATTATTGGCAACCTCATCAAAGTCGATGTTTTCCCTCTCAAAAGCTTCGTAAGCACGAGGAGCCTCACGGTCCAGAATAATGGACGTTTCCAAAATCCTCGAATTGCCCGCTTTATCTTTTATTTGAATGAGTATGGGTTTATTACCATCCAGCTCCTGCAGCGTCGCTGTTTTGCTTGCTTTAAATGCTTCAAAGTTTTGGAAAGGCTGTCCTGGTACGATGCTGAACGCAAAAGTCAGGCTCTCACCTTGCGGAATTTGAAGGCCAACAGTGAAATTAAGAGTAATGTTGGGATTATTCGTGTGCGTCGCGCCGCCGTTGATGGTGACCGAGATGGAATCGAGCCGCCGCGTTGAACCCGCGCGGAAGCTTTCGCGTTCTTCTTCCAGGGTTTCGTTATATAGGTCCGTCAGATAGATGAATTCATTGAGGGCCGCGCGCGCCTTGACCTGGTCTTTGATTTCCGAGGCATGTTTCGCGCGATACAGACGGACAAGGTAATCATTCAAATCATAAGGCTGGCCGTCATTGCCGAGGCCGTCGCTGTTGTAGGCATAAGCACCGTTTTGCGTTACCACGTATTCCATTTGCGGCGCCGCAACTGCGTGGTTCAGGTCAAAAGTAGAGGGTCCGTTTTGCGTGTATCCGGCGACATGCGTGTGTGAAATAAAATCGGCCTGGTCCAAAAGTTTTTGGGTTGCCTGAAGCATTCCGATTTCCTGCTCGTCCCCCGTCGTGAACAGAACGATTTCTCCATGCAGAACAATGATGCCGACTTCAAAATCCAGCTTCTGCAATCGCTCCATATCCCTGGGGCTGAGGTCCTCCAGGATCACGGCGCTCGAGTATTCCGGCCTTAAAAGTTCAACCGCATCTTCAAAAGCGTAACGCTCCGGTTCATACGCATGGGATTCGTCATCGGTTTGCCTAGAAACGCTTAGCGCGGAGGGATCAAGAAACTGGCTGTGAATGGATTCAAGTTCGGTTGAAACATTTTCAGGGGATGTTTCCTGCTGAGATTCCGCCTGGACGGCAGACAAAACCTGATCGTCGGAAAGTTCCCGGGCAATAACCATTCCCGGATCCGCAGAGGATGTGCCCGCGAAACTAAACAGATAGGTGGCGAGTGCAAGAGCACTGACCGGTTTTTTGACCGCGAAAAGTATCATGAGGGTATGATCGCGCTGGCGGGCGAGCCCCGCTACCGATCTGGGAAGGCTTGAACGGTATTTTTAAATGACCCAGCGACTTACTTTGTTATTGGGACAATCAATCTTTGAGGTTTTTCGCTTAATTTGTCCTCAAGCAAGTGG
>CAYRBY010000051.1:5729-14202 GCA_964422635.1 uncultured bacterium | reverse complement strand
GGGACAGGCACGCTGACCTTAACGGGAGCGAATACGTACAGTGGAAGCACCAACATCAACTCCGGCATCCTGCGTGTTCAAAATAATGCGGGACTTGGTTCTTCGGCCGCAGGTACGGTGGTGGCCAGCGGTGCGGAGCTTCAGCTTCAAGGTGGAATTACGGTGGGATCCGAAGCGTTGACTTTAAGCGGAACAGGCACCACGGGTAATGGAGCCCTCCGGAATATTTCTGGAGTCAATTCCATTGCCGGAACTCTTACTCTCGGCGGGGACACCACAATCAACGGTTTGGCAGGAACCTTAAGCTTAACGGGCGGAATCGTTCTTGGCGCACATAATCTGACTTTCTCCGGAGGAGATTTTGAAACCAATGGAACGACCACAGGCACTGGCGGTATTGTGAAAACGGGGATTGGCTCCCTTTCACGCATCGGCAGTGCGTGGAGCATTCCGGGAACCTTGACGGTTTCCGGCGGAACCTTCAATGCAAACGGTCAGGCCGTGACGGCAGCGGGACTCGTCCTTGTGAACGGCGGTACCTATCAGAGCTCTTCAGGCAACCAAACTTTCAATGGAGGTCTTGAAATTACGAGCGGAACTTTTGCGGGTGGAACCGCTCAAGTCGACGTGAACGGAGACCTTCTTCTTTCCGGGGGCGCGATGGCATCGACGTCAGGAAATCTTTCCATTTCCGGCGATTTTCTGATTACCGGATCTCCGGCGTTTACGTCTGCCGGCGGAACCGTTATTTTTGACGGCAGCGCGAATCAGACCTTCACGAGCGGCGGTCAGTCATTCCACCATATCTCAATCCAGAACTCAGGTCTGGCAGCTCAGAATATTGTGACTTTGACTGACAATCTCGACATCAACGGCAATCTGGTTGTTCACGATGGCGTGCTGGATCTTGGAACTTATAATCCTGACGTGAATCTTGCAGGAGATCTTGCTATCAGCGTTCCGGGCCAAATCTCAAAGGGAGCGGGACTGCTGACATTTGATGGTGTTCTTGCAGCGACAATTACGGATCAAACTTCTGCAATTCAAAACCTCGGCCGAGTCCGCATTTCAAAAACAAATGTGGTTTCTGCCTTCAATAAAGTGACGGCGGCCTCTTCCGTCGGCGTGGATACTCTGACTGTGGATGCAAATAACACCTTCGATCTCGGGCTTGGGGGGTATACCCTTGACCTCAGAAACAACGGTATCCTCGGAACAGTATTCACGGTCAACGGCGCGTTCACGGCCGGCAACGGGACGGTCCGGTATTCAGCGGTCCGCGCGGCCGGAAATATTCAGATTGCCGATGTTAGCTATCACAGCCTTCGTTTCTCCGGCGCCGAAACATACGAACTTACAGCTTCGTTGACCGGCCTGAAAGCATTGACCGGAAACCTTACGATTGATTCCGGGGCGGTGCTTGATGTCACGCCAGCCCAGTATGATATCGCTCTTGCCGGCAATTGGTCGAATCAAGGAACCTTTAATCCGCGCCAGGCCTCGGTGATTTTGAACGGAGCAAACCAGACTGTCTCCGGCTCCACGACCTTTTACAATTTTGAAAAAACCGTTCTGGTTCCGCGTACGTTGACGTTCGAAGCAGGTTCCACGCAGACTTTTCTTGCGGGGGGAACTTTGACTTTACAGGGAGCGGCTGGCAATGAGCTTTCGCTTCGTTCTTCCAGCTCCGGCTCCTTTTGGAACCTTGACGCGGACGGGACGCGCATTATTGATTTCTTGAGTGTCCAGGACAGCCAAAACCTGAACGTGCTCCAGATTCAGTGTCCCGTGAACTGTACAAATCTGGGCAACAATGTGGGCTGGGTGCTTCCTGCGGTGATCATCCCGAACAATCCGGAACCCGTAATTACTCCGGCGGCTGATGCCGGCAGCATTGTTGACCGCATCCGCGCCGCGGAATTACCCTTGCCTTCCATACTTTCTGGCGGAGGCTTCATTCTCCTCCCGGCACCAGGTGGAGCAGCGGTTGTTTCAGGGGGGCTTGTTCAGGGATTTGTTCCCGCGCCGCAGCCGCCGCTTCCCGCAGCTTCGATTCTATTCAAGGAAGCGCTGGGCGCCACGATGCTGCCCGGAAACAATGGCGCAGCGACAGCCGCCACGGGAGTTTTCAAAGGGGCCGAAGCCATTACAGAACTTCCCAATCCTTTCCGCAGCGAATGGTTTGATGGCGTTCAGGGCCAGACCCTGAGTTTTCGGCCTACTCATGCTGAAGCTTTCATGAACGCTGCCGGCTCCGCGCAGCTGCCCGGCCCGTTGGGAGAAAACCCTTTTGGCGGAGTCGAGGCGGAAACTATCAAACCCGATTTTTTTAAGCCGGAAGCCTTTACCGGCATTAAAGGCTCCTCAGATGTTCCGGGGCTTCCGTCGGCTGGCGTTTTTGACGAGGTCGTGGCCGCCACGCAGCTGCAATCTCCTATGGAGGCTTACTTCCGTGAAACCTTAGGGTCATCGCAGCTGCCGGCTAAAATTGAAAAGAAGGTTTTTTCTGAAGTGAAGTCTGAAGCTTCGCTGCCGGAAAAGCTGGACCTGGGATTCTTTGAAGGTATTGAGGGGAAGACTGTGGCCCCCGAACCCATCGGCCCCGAAGTTTTCGAAGGGGTCCGGGTCGTCTCCGACATGCCGAAACCCGTGGACGTGAAGTCTTTTGAGAATGCGTCAAGTCAGACGGACTTGCCCGCCGCAGCCAATTAACAGCTGATAATGAAAATTAGTTTTTAGATTTTGAAGGAGTTGCAGGAGGCAGAACTTTGAATTCCACAGAGTTGGCTTTTTTGCCTTTGATTTCGAAATCAAGGCGGTAATCTCCAGGAGGAAGCGGTTTGCCTTTTGGCATGGTCAGCGTTGTCACGCCTTTTTCGGACCGGCGGGTCAGTGTGAATGAAGAGTCCAGAATGTGAATGTCTTCCGACGTGTAATACCAGCGGGCAACCACCTGAAGGTTTGATTCGGCATTTTCCCAGGTAAAAGCTGCATAGATTTTTTCTGTTCCTGCCGGGAATTCATTTGTGACATCGACGGGGTTTCTGTTTTCATCCGCACCCATGGCCATCTTTACATCGACAAGTCTGAAAACAGGGCCTTGGGCAACCTGGGCCGGGTTGATGGGGTGCGACTGAAAAGGGGGCGAGAAAAGAAAGGGCGTCACACCCAAGAGCGCGGACGAAATGCTGACGATGTAAAATGACTTATTCATAACGTACTCCTAATAAGCTAGAGACATCAAAGCGTATTTATGCCCTACTAAACTATACCCGGTTATCCATTTGTAAGCAACGGCATGATTTGCTGGAACTCAAGTTTTTATTTGATGTTAGAAAGTTATCAGCCTGCTTATGATACCTAAATCCCAGCGTAGACAAACTAGACTATTTTACCTATAATTTCGAATCTTTTTCACCGGACTTTAATAGGAATTGAAAGGAACAGACAATGGCTTCTTCTAAAATCGCGAAAATTACAGCACGTGAAATCCTCGATTCCCGCGGCAATCCGACCGTGGAAGCAGATGTTCTTCTTGAAAATGGTATTCTCGGACGCGCTGCCGTTCCGAGCGGCGCCTCAACCGGCGAATACGAAGCCGTGGAACTTCGCGACGGGGATAAAAAGCGCTACCTTGGCAAAGGCGTCTCAAAGGCCGTAAAAAACACAAACACAGAAATCGCGAAAGCCTTGAAAGGCAAGAATGCGGTGGATCAGAAGTTTGTGGATGCCGTGATGCTTGATCTGGACGGCACGGAGAACAAGGGCCGTCTTGGCGCGAACGGAATTCTCGCGGTTTCCATGGCTGTCTGCCGTGCGGCTGCAGACACACAGGGCATTCCCCTCTGGAAGCACATTGGCAGCCTTCATCAGAACAAGAAATACACGCTGCCTGTCCCGATGGCCAACATCATCAACGGCGGAAAGCACGCGGACAACAAAATTGATTTTCAGGAATTCATGATTGCCCCGATCGGCGCGAAGACTTTCTCTGAAGGCCTGCGCTGGATCACGGAAATTTTCCACGCCTTGAAGAGCCTCCTTAAAAAGAAAGGCCACGTGACAGCCGTGGGTGATGAAGGCGGTTTTGCTCCGAACCTCGGCAACGAAGAAGCCCTCACGATTATCATGGAAGCCATTCAGGCCGCGGGTTACAAAGCCGGCAGCCAGATCCAGATTGCCCTCGACTGTGCCTCTTCAGAGCTTTTTGATGAAGGCGGCCGCAAGGGGTACAAATTCTGGAAATCCAATCCCAAGAAACTTTTTTCTGCAGATCAGATGGTGGAGATCTATTCCAAGTGGGTGAAGAAATATCCGATTTACTCCATTGAAGACGGTCTTGACCAGAACGATTGGGATGGTTACGTGAAGTTCACGAAAGTCCTCGGTAAAAAGATCCAGATCGTCGGCGATGATTTTTTTGTGACGAATCCCGAACGTCTAGAACGCGGCATCGAAATGAAGGCTGCGAACGCGATTCTGATCAAGGTCAACCAGATCGGAACCGTTTCTGAAACACTCGAAGCCATCCGCATGGCACAGAAAGCGGGCTACGGCGTCATTTCCTCTCACCGTTCAGGAGAAACCGAAGACGCTTTCATCGCGGACCTTGCCGTGGGTACCGGCGCAGGCCAGATCAAGACCGGCTCGCTGTCACGCACCGACCGTATTGCGAAATACAATCAGCTTCTCCGTATTGAAGAACAGCTTGGGAGCAAGGCTGTTTACGCTGGTAAACAAATTTTCGCAGGTAGGGTGTGAGAAAAAACTTTGTTTTTCTCTGGTCTTTCCTGGCGGCGGTCGTTCTCTTCGCCTGGATTTATCTGCCGGTTGTCTCGAGATACCGGGAGCTCAAAAGCCAGGACGATAAGATCGCCCAGGAATTGACCGTGGTCAGTGAGAAAATCAAAGTGCTCCAGGAAGAGCGCGATCTTTTAAAGAACGACGTCACCTATCTTGAGAAAGTGATTCGTGATGAGTTGGGGCTTGTCCGTCCCGGAGAAACAGTTTATAAGTTCGTCGCGGACGGCAAGTCCAAAGCGCCAGAGGCCCCTCTGGAGGCTGAACAAACCGCAAGGGTTGAAGGTCAGTAGCCTCTCCAGTCACCCGAAGCAGCTCCCTTCACTCGTCCTAACGCATGACTCAAAAAAGACTTACAAGAAATTAGCAAGAACATCCTCCCGTATCTTTTTTTAAGCATTATTTAGCATCCTTCCGTTGGAATAGCCCTTTCCGTTGGGTATCTTTTATAAGGATAAAAAGTACTGCTCAAAAGCGAAAGAAGGACTATGTCCAGATTTGCTGAAAAGGGTCGGTCTGTGTTCCAACGGCCGTTCTGTAAAAATTTTCTGCGCCGGTGGGTGAGCGGAGTACTCTCTCTTTGTCTCGCGCTTCCTGCACCAGCATTCGCCGCGGAAATTCCCGCCGCAAAAAAAACGGAGCCGCTGCTTCAGCCCGGGGCTTTGAGGCTGCCTTCCGAGATCGGAAAGGTGGAAGAAGTTTTCGGCTCCGATGCATCCGGACCTGCCGTGTATTTCATACAGGACGCACATGCGGTTTTTGATGCGCAAAAAAACATCGCAGAAATTATCCGGTATCTCAGACAGAACAGCGGGGTTGAACACGTTGCTTTTGAAGGCGGTTCAGGCGTGATGGATGCAGCTATTGTACGAACGCTGCCGGATGAATTTCTTAAAAAACAGATACTCGAAAATTTTATGCGAAGAGGGGAGCTGAGCGGAGTTTCCTGGGCCGCTGTTTATGATGACGCACGCGCTTCTTACTCGGGGCTTGAAGACTGGAAGCTGTATGAACAAAATTATTTCGCGTTTCTCCGCGCTCAGGATGTCCGGGAACGTGCGCTTGAGTCTTTGGATCAAGCCATGAAAAAACTGGAGGAGAAGCGGGGTAGCGCGTACCCTGCGGATCTTGATCTGCTTCACAAAGTGCAGGAAGAGAACTTATCAGGCCAGGGTTTTGCGGCCTGGGTCCGGGCGCTGGGGGAGGCGGGCGGCCGGCACGGGCTTTTGGAAAAAGAAGAAATGGAAAACCGGTTCCCTGAATTTTTCGCGTTCCTTAAAGCGTCTTCCGGCATCCGCGATCCTGAGAGAGCTGAACGCTGGGTGCGTGATTTTGGAAACGATTTTCAGAAACAATACCTGTTCCGTCTGAATGCCTCAGATGCACCGGAGTTCAACCGCCGCTGGCAGGCCTTTCTGACCGGACAAGATGACTTCATTTTCTTTCTCTATTATCTTCAGCAGCTGTCTGTAAAAAATGATTTAAAAGTCGAGTTTCCTGATTTTGTGAAGGGCTGGCTTGATCAAGCGGATACGCTGACCTCTTTGGAGGGGAGCCGTTTGATGATGGAGACAGAAACGCTCACGCACCGTATCGAAGACGCTCTTGCGCAGACCGCTGAACAAAAGGAAATTCTGGCCGCCTGCCGCAGTCTACGTCTGATGCGGAAACTGGCGGCTCTTCAGCTCAGCCTTTCCGAGTTTAAAAAATTCCAGGCAGATGAAGCGTCTCATGAGCTGAAGCTTACCCCGCAGGCCGCGGAACTTCTTGAGCCGGCGCGTGATTTTTACGAAAGCGCCCTGAAGCGTGATCCTGTTTTTATGCAGAAAGTGGAAGCGATGCTGCTTGGGACGAACGGCGGGCCGGCCGTGGTGGTGGCAGGAGGTTTTCATCGTGCAAGCATGACTGAAAAGCTGCGGGAGAAAAAAATTCCTTACGCAGTGATCACGCCCCATATCGACAGTCTGGAAGGCAGCGAGCTGTATGAAAAAATCATGCTCGGCGAAGTCTCCTTTGCCGACAAGCTTCAGGATTCGTTCTACAAGGCCTTTATGAGCGAATTTGTGCGGCAGGTCTCTCTTAAGAAAGGTGACGGTGAAAGGCTGCGTCTTGGGAAGGAATGGCGGGATTCTCTTTTAAGAGAGCTGGCTTCCCGTCAGAAACTTGGCTTTTCCGGGGCTTATCTAGCCTATCTGGACGATGTCTTTCGGCCGGACTCTTCGGGCGGCGCGGAAAGGGCTCCGGAATGGGAGTACTTGTCGGAAAAAATAAAAATCCTGATGCGGGAATTCCGTTCAGAAATTGAAAAGCAGATTTTTACCCGGTTTGATCATGAGCGGGGCCAGTGGCTGGCAGGCGCTGAAAAACCTTTGGCCGCCCACACACTGAATGCAAGTGCCTCAGTGGACATTCTCATTCCGGATTCTCCCAATGGAAGAAACAGCCCTGTCATGAGGGCCGCCCGTGAAGGGTGGCGCTCTGTGCTTTCGTCTGGTGCCCTCCAGCCGAAGCAAATGACCGTTGAAAGCGGTGAGCAAAAGCCCGCCCCCGTAAGAGCTGCGGCTCCCCGCTCAGAACTGAGAGCCTTGGATCAGGACGTGCCGGCCTTTGCCCGCTACCGTTTGAGCGGGATTGATTTTTCAAAGTCAGCGCCCGTTTACCGGGGTGAGAATGAATTTGCAAACGCTTCGGCCCAGGCGCAGAAGAAAACCCTCGCGGAAGTCCGGCGCGATATCTCAGACGCGGTATTTTCTGACCATGAAAAAATGCGTCTTGAATACGGGTTTCTGGCCCGAGACCATTCGCCCCAGGCCCGGACCGTTTACGAAATTTTTGACAAAGTCGTGGAAGGCTACAACCTTGTGGCGCAGGAACAGGGGTGGCCTCTTTATACGGGAAAACTCTTCATCGTTGATTCCCCGGATGACAATGCCTTTGTTCATTCCGAGCATCCGGACGTTTATCTCTATGCAGGGCTTTTACAGGATCTCGAACGTTACAGCGTGAAACGCGGATTCGCGCTTACCCATGAACACGTGGCTGCTATTCTCGCCCACGAACTTTCGCATGTGATGCAGAACAGTGCGTATGTCGGAGCTTCATATTCAGACGCTGAATTTGAAGGGCGTCTCCCTCAGGAAGTTTTGGTGATGAAACGAAACGCAGAGTATGACGCGGACCGGAACGCGATACACATACTCACCAAGGCAGGCTACACACCTAAGATTTTCACAGATACACTTCAGTTTCTTGCGGACATTACGCCCGAGAGCACCGCGGAGCATTCCTTTTCGGACCACCCGCACCCCTCACTCAGAATCAGCGAGATCATGCGGGCGCTGAATGATTCAAAACTCATCACGCTTTCCTGGGATGAACCGCTTCATCCTTTTCCCGGTGAGCAGTCATTTGTGAAAATGCCGTCTACTCATTTGCGCGGCCTTGAAGAGGTGGAAACACTGGATGATTTTCTCGCCCTTGAAAACCAGGTTGATTCTCTGCAGAAAGTGTTGGAGCTGGGAAAGATGGCGGGTGAGAGGACTAGTTTGTCGCGTGTCAAAGCGCTTAGCCGGGAAGAGGAAAACAGGAAGTTTTTCGCACAGACGGTGCTTGGGTTCAATGTGCTGGCTCTGGCCAAGCAGATTTTTAACCAGGCACTTGAAGAGGAAGAAAA
>CAYRBY010000051.1:0-5629 GCA_964422635.1 uncultured bacterium | reverse complement strand
AGCAGCGTTCACCTCTTTTTGAGCGGGAAACAGGACTTGGCTATTTCACCCTTGAGAAATCGAAAGGCACGGCAAAAGCCTTCCAGCACCAGGATCCTTACCTGGAGATGGCGGGCGAGAGCCAGCGCGCGGCAGAAATTCTTGCAGATGATTTTAAACGCGAAGGCGAACAGATCACGTCCGGTACAGGCGGAAAAATAAACGTGCAGGAAGTTTTCCGCAGAAACCTTCAGCTTTATTCCCCCTACTTCCGGAAAGCCGTGATTCGCAATTTTCTGAGAAATCAGCGGTCCGGGAAATCCCTTGTCGATGTTCTGAATCCTGCCTTGTACCGCCACGAGGATGTTTATGCGGGGCTGCGCGAGATGGCCGGCGAGGCCGACGGCTTTCAGTGGATGGTTGAATTTATGAAAGCGAAGCGGTTTGACCGGATTCCGGAAAAAACTTTTGCGAACCGGGCTGAGGAGACAGCCTTCCTCGAAGACTATGCGGATTTCTTTGAAAAGACTCTTCTTCCTGCCCGGCCCGCGGATGGCTTTATGATTCCACGGGACAGCGCAGCCGCGTTTCTGAAGGCCCGGCTCCGCGTTCTGGAGGAGCGCGGCATGCGTCCGGAAAACCTCACGCCTGAACTCGCGTTCTCCATGCTTGACCTTTTAAGCCGTCACGCGCTTCTGGAAATCAACGACAAGGCTGAAGGAAAAATTACGGGTGAAGCTGAGCATGACCCGCGTCTTGCCCAAATCAGCAGGGACCGGATCTCGAATCGCGCTTTCAGTATCGAGGGTCTCGATCAAATGCCGGCTGCGTTTTTCGATGCTCCCCAAACACTTCTTGAACACACCCTTTTTCAGAGGTTCATGGGCCTGTCCTTGCGAGATCTCAAGGCTATTGCCGCCCATCAGGAACGCCTTCTCAGCACCGCGGCTGATACGCCAAGGCAGATGAAGGGACGGTTCCCGATCCGTACCGATGCCCCTGATGAAGTGACGACGTTTTTTTACATGCTGAATACGCAGATGATCCGGAAAATCCTTGAAGACATGGGCGCGGATCCGGAAGAGCTTTTACCGGGCGAAGCTTCTTCAACCGGCCATGAAGGGGAGAGCCGCAACGGTGAAGAGGACCAGAAAATCTATTTCTCCCTGTATTTGGGCGGGTACAGCGGTACTGCAAAAATGATTCTCAATTATTTCAAAAGACATCCGGGCGTGGAGCGCAAAAAATTCTGGAAGCAGCTGGGAGAAGTTTTGATCAAACACAACTCCGGAATGGAAGGTGAGGATTACATGGTGTCTGATGGCTCCAACCATCTGATCCATTATCTCTTTCAGAACGGCGAGTCTATTGATTCGTTTTCCGATGCGGCACCGCTGATGGAAGAGGTTTACGCCGGAGTTTCTCCCAAAGCCCCCGGGTCTTTTACAGAACCGACCTCTTATCTTGCGGTGCTCTCCAAAGGGGCACAGGCCAGTGGTTTTAAGCAGGAGCTTTTCAAGCGCTTCGCCTTTGCAACGCGTTCAGGCCCGAGAACCCTGCTGAATACACGCAGGCGTCCGGCACTGGAAATCCTTCAGGACCTGACCGGGAATTTCTTGACGGTTCCTTCTGTGCTTCGCGACGGCATGATCGACATGCTTGAACGGCAGCTCTTTCCCGAGGTTCATAAGAGCTCACGCATCAGTTCAAAGGATTGGCAGGAGGTTCTTTCCAACAATACGGATAGTCTCGAATGGTTCTTTTCAAAAACCCTGATGGAAATTCCCGTCGAGTGGATGGATCTTTCTGAAAATTTTCCATCCAGAATAAAAACCAGACGGGCTAAGGAAATTCTGGCTTTTTATGACCAGGCTATCCCGGCTGTCGCGGATCCTCAGCGCCAGCTCAGGTTTGGAGCTGCCGCCATGAAGGTCTGGCGGCTTTCAAACTCCAAGGCGTCATTTCAGGAAGAGCTCGCGGCCGTGGAGCGCTATTTTCCGCATCCCACAAAACTCCGCGACGATGCCTTGGAGGAATTGTTTAACCGTCATGTGATGCCCAGTGAAGACGTCAGTTATAAGGAAGTCCAGCGTGCCCAGCGTTTGTACTCGATTTACCACCGGATGATTTTTGAACATGAGGCCACCAATGCTGACGCGGCCTTTCAGGCTGTTCAGAGCATGGTGTCATCCGGATCACGTCAGGACCGCATGCAGACAGCCCTTTGGATTTTGAATCCCGACAATCCCATGCCCCAGCCGTTTCTTATCGCCAAGCAGGAGAAAAATATTCTTTTTGACGAGCTGCCACGTGATTTGAGGTTTGCTCCCGAATTTCTGAAAACCGACATGCTCATGAATCTTTTGACGGGAGAGAACGGAATCCTGAATCCAAAAACCGCAGATGACCGGGAAATTAAAAAGGAATTCGCGGCCCGGGTTTTTGAACATTTTTTTCCGCTGGAAGGCAATACCCCTTCCGAGACAGGGCTTAGCAATGAGGTGCTTGTCCTACTCAAGGAAATGTTTGTTTTTGCGCTGGACCAGTATGATCAGGGACGCGGCGCGGCCATCATCGACACCCTTCGTTCCATTGAAGGACAGCTTGTCAGTAAAACCTACGGTCAGCGGCTCGCGGTCCTTCTTGGAAGCCTGGGGCCAGTCGGCGTGAAAATCGGCCAGATTCTTTCTGAGAATCAGGAGCTTGTGCCGGACGCCCGTTTGAGAAGAGACCTCGCGTCTTTGAAGCATGGCGCAGAATCTATCAGTAAAATCGCCGTGATCGAGGCCCTCATCGCTGCAGGCCTTGACCCGTCTGAGTTCCGCGTAGGCCGTCTCTTGGGCGCCGCCTCCATGAAACAGGTGCATGCCGGATTTCTGCTTGTGAATGGAGAATGGAAGGAAGTCGTTTTCAAAGTGCTTCGCCCCGCACTCAACCGTTCGATCGAGCAGGACCTCCGCGTGATGGAAAACATGTTTGCTGAACCTGCGATTCTGGGAAAGATCCGTGCCTTTGTCCCGGGGTTTGAAGCCGAAGAAATGATCCGCAAGATCCGCTTCATGATTGATGAAGAGCGGGATTTTCTTAAAGAAAGTGAAAACAGCCGCACCCTGGGTGAGGTGGTTGATTCTTACCCCTCTTCACTTTACCAGTACCGCGGGGTGAGTGTCCGCATGCCGAAAATTATCAAAGAGCTTCCCACCGTGATCGTGGAAGAAAGAATCCGCGGTCTTGAGGCGGACGTGCTTCAGCACAAAGGCTTTCTCGGCCGCACCGCCTGGGCCAAGGCCATGAAGCGCCAGCTTAATCCCGCCGAGGCGCGAAAAATTATGGCTCTGAATCCGGACCGCATCCTGCGTCTTGCGCGTAATCACTTTTTTTACCAGGTTTTTGAGCGGGGTATTTTTCACGCAGACCCGCATGCGGGCAACCTTATGGTGGAAGACGGGCACCTTGTCTTTATTGACGCGGGGCTGATCGGCCGGCTCGCCGTGCCGCCGCAGGTAGAGGCTGCGCGCGTTCTTGTCAAAGGCGTAGTTTTGTGGGAACCCGAAATGGTTTTTCAGGGTTTCCGTGACATGCTTGAATCCGTCGGAGACACTCTGGAATCGCCCGAAGAATTCCGGGCTGGCATTGAACACGCCTTTCGCCCGTCGAACATGGGTAATTTAAATAAACTTTTGAACGAACTGGGCGGTCTCATTGCGCGGCAGCGGGGCGGAGCGAGCGCTCAGGCAGGAGCCTTTATCAAGGCCTGGACGCAGGCGCTTTGGCTTATGCCGATGACTCCGGCAGCGCTTTCGGATCTGTCCCGCATTTTGAAATTAAGCCGCGGAGAGACTTTTAAAGCGATAGTCGTCACGGGAATACCCAACCTTGTGCTTCAGCCTTTCCGCTGGCTCAGCCAGTTCTTTTCGCGCGTAAAATCTTCTCTTCAGGAACTCCGGGAGTTTTTTGTCCGAAAAATCCAGCTTTACCGTGCGGGCCTCAGATTCAGGAAACTCCAGGACAATATCAGGGGCGCTGTTTCTGATTTCATGAATGCAATGGAGGACAAGGCCAAGAAGAACCGGGAGAATCAGCAGGAACAGTATCGTTCCCGGAATGTCATGCCCTCTGCGCCGCTTGTGAAAATAGGATCTGTTTCAAACGGCTCCCGATCGCCGCTCCAGGAATGGACCCAGGAACCCGGCGTTCGAGAAATCCAGGGAGCTTCTTTCGAGGAGATTAAAGAAGCAGTCCAGGTTTATGGCGAATATGCAGCCTTTCTTCTTAAAGCGGATGATGAGAGTATGTTTGGAATCAACGGAATTTTTTCCGAAGATGAAGAACGGCTCCTTGAGAGTTTCTGGGAACTGCAGGGCGGTGAAGTGATCATGTATGACAAAAAAGAAAGCAAGGAGCTCGTGATCCGGATGCTTGCGCGCCTTTATCTGGCCAGAAAAAAACAAAACGAAGGGAAGCCTTACAAAGACCTGCTCGGATTCGCCAGCACGGAGCAGGAGTATCTCGCAAGACGCATTCTGCAGCAATACCTTGCGGGGCTGGATGTGAAAGATCAGCTGGACCCGCTCCCCGAGGGACCTGACGGAACACTTTTTTCCCGCCGCCAGCTTGTGCTGGAGAAATTTCCGAGTTTTGTAGCGCGTCTCCGCGAAGGCAAAAATCCGACCCCGTGGATCCGTTTCGCCAGCCTTGATGTTTTTAAACCGGGCTGGCGCACTATTTTTATGGTCAAAAATCCGGCCGTTCTCACTTTTGATCAAATCGAAAAAAACTACACCATGCAGAAGGTTGAGCAGGAACCCCTTCCCGCATACGCGAAATCAAGGCAGCTGCGCGGTAATCTTAAAAAACAGAATGGCGGCTCCTACTCCTTTTTTGTGGACCGGCGCGACTCGCCTCAGTCCATGGTGGTGCGTGTGCGTGAGCGTTTCACAAGCCGTGAGAACCCCGTTACTTTCCGTGTGGAGGTCCACAATTTTCAGATCGGGGAATCCGTCATCATGCATTTCACGGACGCGACCTACGCCGAATTTCTGAAAACAGGCCGGGTTTCAGAATTTATACGTTATCGTTTTCAGACAGAGGGGCCGGGTGCGGAGGCTCCCGTGGAACCCCCCGCACGTTCGGAGCTCCGGCGTGCACTCCCGGACGAGACCGAACCCCGCGCATCTTTGCCGGGGGCTTCGCCGCGCGTGAACCTTGCACAATACGAGGCTGTGGCTTTTCTCCTCGGCCCTTCCGCGTCCTCGCTGGCGGGAGATTCTCTCAATGATGTTTCAGAAAAAAATCTCCGCCGTTTTCAGGCTGTGCTGTCGCGTTTTGTCAGCGATCAGGAAAGCCGTCTGGCCCGTGTTCAGGGCGCTGAAGCCTTAAGGGCCATGCTCACCGCCCCGGATTATGAAAAGGAAATGCTGAGGCTTCTTACCTCTGAAATGGAGCGGAACGGTTTTGTTCCGAGCGATGCGCTTCGTCCTGTTTTTGAGGAAGCCGTTGCAAAGCTTGTTGAAAGAATGCGCGCGCTCCTTCCAGCGCCGCCGAAGGCGCAGGCCTTGTCAGCGACTGCATTAAGAAAACTCACACCCGAAGGCCGTGCGCTCCTCGAGGCTCTTGATGCGATCCGCACAAACGGTGCGGACGCAAACGC
>CAYRBY010000050.1:0-14254 GCA_964422635.1 uncultured bacterium | reverse complement strand
CTTTCACCGCAGCGGTGAAATCATTAACGGTTTGATCGAGGCTGGCGTTTCCAACGATAGGATCACGGCCCATGAGAAAATGAAGCGCAACGTTCGAGGTGCTGACATGCGCAATCGGCGTTCCGTCCGGCGAACTCAGACCATTCCATGCCGTGCTTTGTTTGGTGCTGCTGCAACCCGCTGCCGCAAAGGCAACTGCAATTGCCAGAAAAGAAAGAATCCGTGTTGACTGCTTCATAATGCCTCCTTGAAGATTAGGGGGTTAAACAACGTGGTCATTATAAGAGGAAAAGGTGCATTTGAAATAAAAAAGATAATCGTGCTAGAAAATGATTACTTCCCGGCAGGCTTTTCAGGTTGTTTGAAAAGTCTAAATTGATACACAAAATAGGCCGCTGCAAACCCCACCCCGATGGCGAAAAGAGTGTCAGAGGGCCAATGCTTGTTGTTCCAGACGCGGGACAACCCGGTCAACAGAGGGAAAATCAAAACCAGGTAACGCCAAGCCTTGCCTTTCAGGAGAAAAAAGAAATATGCGGCGGCTCCCGCGACAATGGCCACATCTCCGGATGGGAAACTCTGAAACTGCCGGGAATTTTCAATAAAGCCCTGAAGATCAAAAAAATGATACGGCCCGTTTCCGGTGTACGGTCTGGCCCTCTGGAAAAGGTGTTTAAAAATATGAGTCACCCCACCCGCGAGCGCCGAGGCGAGCAATGCGTTGAAGACCTCGATCTGAAGCTCTTTCTTGCGGGTCAAAAGAAGCAAAATATACAGAACACCCAGCACGACCCAAAGGCCGTTAAACTTCCCCAAATAAGCACCCAGGTCAATAAAGACATCTTTAAAAAAACCGGGTTCAGGAACGCGCTGGACCATATGAAGAATCGCCTGATCCCCGAAATTGACGCAGAGGACAACGGCGCCAGAGAGCGCAAGGATTAAGGCATAAGGCTGAATTTTTACGGTTTTAAGATAAAGTTTAAATCCGTTGAAATAGCCGCGGCGGATCTCGATGACAGCCATAAGGACAAGCAGAAAAAGCATCTGTGCCTTCGGCTGAGTGATGTAAGCCAGAAATTGATTCACGGTGACCCCTTGCTTAGATCCGGGCCGCATTTTCCCGGCGCCGGGAAAATCATACAGCCCGGAAACAGTTGCAAATCCAGTGCAACAATTTAAACGAGAATAGGGACAATGCAAATCTTTTTTCTGTGAAGTGCCAGCAAGGAAAATTTAGGCGGCAGACTGAATGGCCTGACGGGCGAGGAATTCCGTGATAAACCTCTGCAGGTTTGCCCGGTCGACAGAGAGAACGCCGTCCTCCCCCATTTGAAGAAAAGAGGGGCCGTCATATTGGCCGCTTTTGAGAAGGGCCGCCCACACTTTCTTCAGGATCTCCGCGCGGTCCCCGGGATTTTTCTTCAGCCGCTCTGCACTCCCAGAAAAATGCGACGTCAAAAGCGCTCCGGAAAGCATGGCGGCAAGCGCCGCGTTTTCAAAGCCATCATCAGTGCCGGATTCGCCGCTTAGAGCAACCGCAAAAGCATTCTTGTTATTCTGAAGCCGGGCCGCGGTCCCCGAAGCGGAAATCACAGGCAGGCTTTGACCGTTCGCGAGCGAATACCGAGCGCGGTAGTTCACCGGGTCGCCCAGGGTTTCGATAGGAATGCCCTCGGTTTTCATGAGCGACAAATCCATACTCTTGGAAACAAGAAGGGTTTCAAACCGGCCTTTCAATGACGGGTTTTCATCCAGCACGCGCCCCAGCGCGATTTCCTCGCCCGGAACATCAAAAGCAGCACCGAGCTTTTCGTCCTGCAAAACACTCAGAGCGTCAACGAACCACTGCACGGAGAACGCAGCAAGGCGGCTGTCGAGTTTGATCACAGTCTGCTGGGTAGGATCAGATTTTTGGGCGGCAGACCGCAGCGCTTCCAGCCTCAGCTCCGCCGCGAGATCCTCAACACCCGACGTTTTAACCGCCTGCGCGACTCCCGCGGCCACCTTTTCAGATTCGATAAGATCAAAACTGTCAGACACCAAACCTTCTGCCAGCTGTCGGGCAATGTCACGCAGTTCAGAGCGGTCCGTGCTTTGAATGCTTTGTTGTGCCGGTGCAATGGCGGCGGCGCGCAGCTCAGAACGAGTTTCGCCTCTTTCCGCAGCAAGGATCGAGAGACGGCCGTACGCAGCAGAGGCCGTCTGACGGATGTTCGCGGTATTTCCATGCTGAGAGAGAGAAGAAAGTTCATCAAGAATCTCCTGACTCGTGCTGCCTAAGGAGTCCAAAGCAGTAATCGCATCTGCAATATTTGAATCGCTCAAGGGGTGATCTTCTCTTGTTAGGAGTTTTAACACTTCGGGTGCGGCACGCACCGCCGCAGGGCCCATAATCGTCAAGGAATCAAGCGCAGCCCTTAAATCTTCCGTGCTTGACTCTGGATTCTGTAGCGCGCGGATCAACGTATCCATCCCCCCGTCCACACCGCCTGCGCCCTGAAGACCGATCATCAACATCAAATGTCCATAGGCGCCATTGTACGGCTCCGAGTTCTCTTGGATGAGTCTTATCAGTTCAGGCACTGCGCTGTATGCAAAAAAACGGAATCTCATCAGGCTTAGCAAAACCGGATAACGGTTTTCAGGAAATATCAAATTTCGAATGTCAGCCTGAACAAAGGAATGGCGGTTGGAATTGAGTGCCAGGTCCAAATATTCGTGATCTCTTATCGGTAGAGGATCAAGACCTGGAAAGTTGTCGGCTAAGTGCAGCATATAGGGAAAAAGTGCCCTAATGGGTGATTCCGCGTTACTGATAAATTCCTCCGAAGCGCCGCTAAACCCGCCGCTCTTTTCGGCAGCGGAACGGGGTGCGCCTAAAGCGATCATTGCAAGAATAAAACGCCGGTCGCGCATCTGCCCGCCCTCCGCCTCCGCCCAAGACTCAATTCTTTGAAGCAGTTCGCCCCGCAGTCTGGATTCATTTGCGAATTCAAATGAAAGCTCTGGACCCATATAAGCAATTCCGAGCGCAGCCAAAAGGGCATTGGGCAGATACTTTGAATCAAGCAGGCGGCGCGCATACAATCCAAGCCCTGCGTCTTCAAGCTCTGTCGGCAGTGTAACCTGAGGATAAGCGGTACGAATTCGGTCGAGAAGCACCGTCATTCTTGCGAAAATTTCGGTGTCAGGAAAAGTCTCAAGTCCTGCGAGCAGCCTTTGGAGGCTTGCACGAATTTCTTCAGACCCGGTCTGAGCCGCCAATGAAACATTGAGCGAATCTGCGATCATGCCGATCACTGCTTTTTGATCCTCCGTAAATGCAGCGCGCAGCTCAGAGCGCGCTTCGCCTCTTTCAGCTGAAAGCACATCAAGGCTGTCCAGGGCTCGATCCGCAGCTTGCCTGACACTTTCACTCCGGCCGGTGTCCTGCGAAAAACGGGAAAGTGCCGTCAGAATATTACTGCTTGTATTGCCGAGCGAACCCAAAGTTTCAACGGCACCCACCGTCAAGCTCTCATCCAAAACAGCTCCCCCAGTCAGCAAAGCCAGAACCGCAGGCGCGGCCCTGGAAGCTGCGGGGCCTGCCATTGTCAGCGTTTTCAGAACACTGCCGAGCAGGCTGGGATTGTTTTGAGGATTTTGCAAAATACGCAGCAATTCATCAAGCGCCTGATCCATTCCTCCCGCTCCCTGCTGCCCAATCAGTTCAATTATATGCTGATGAGCGGCAGGATAAGCTTCGGGTTGCTGCAAAAATCTTACCGCCGTCGGAATAACCGAAGAAGCAAGAAAGCGGTATGGCGCTAACTCTAGATGAATTCCAAAATTGCCTGGTTCCGCGGCAAAGCGGGTCAGGATGTTTTGCACGGTTGCAAAGCGGTCCGGCCTTTGGAAAAACCGGAGGTAATCGGCCGCTGTCATCGGGGCTATTCCAAAAAGGTTTTCATCGGCGCCAGTAAACCGTCCGCCCGTAAAAGCGTCCCGGGCCGGAACTCCTAAGGCAATCTTTGCCATGACAAAACGACGGTCAATTTCACCTCCGGATGACGCAATCCAGCGATCAAGCCCCTGCAGCAATTCGCCGCGAAGGCGGGAATCATTTGCGAACTCATAAGATAGCGCGGGCCCCATGTAAGCAATTCCGAGGGCTGCCAAAAGGGCGTTGGGGCGGTATTCGGAATCAAGCAGACTGCGCGCGTATAATCCGAGCCCTGTCTCTTCGAACTCCTGCGGCAGCGCCATAGCCGGATAAGCGTTGCGGATACGGTCAAGAAGCACCGTCATTCTTGCGAAAATTTCGGTGTCAGGAAAAGTCTCAAGTCCCGCGAGCAACCTTTCGAGGCTGGCACGGATTTCTTCAGACCCCGGCTGAGCCGCCAAAGAAGCTCTGAGTGAATCACCAACCAATCCAAGAACCTCTTTTTGTTCCCTCGTGAAAGCCGCACGCAGCTCAGAGCGGGCAGATCCGCCGGAGCCCTCGCCCTGCTCTTCTCTAAGAGCCATCAAAGACTCCATGGCATTTTTGGAAAAATAACGCACCGATTCCAGAGGATCTTTCTGAGCCGCCTCGTCAAGGGCATTCAGAACAGTCTCTGAAGTGCTGCCGGTTGCCGCCAAAGTCATGGCGGCAAGAAAGCGCACCCCCTCAGCCTCATCTTCCTTGCGGATTTGGAGAATGCGGAGAACCTCTTTGGATGCTTTTATTCCTGCCGGGCCCATCCCATAAATCATTTGCAAGGCTGCCTCGATCATCCTAAGGTTTGAATCCGGGTCCGCAAGAACAGAAATGGCCTCATCCAGTCCCCCTTCGACCGCACCAGGCCCTGCCAAAGAGAGCAGTCCCAAAAGATGAAGACGCGCGTTAGGATATGGCGGGGCCTGCGAATGACTCAATTCAAGGATCTCAGCAACCGCTTGCGGAGCCAAAAACCGGTAGCGCGCAAGCTGAAGAATCGCCTCATAATGATGGGCTGGCGTTCTGAGCCTGAGGAGCTGCTGCTGTATCCGGCCAGTGCGTTCCGGAGAAAGAATCAACTTGTACCATTCTCTCCTGTTCATGGCCCTTAGCGAACGGCCGTTGGGGTTAAGAAGCGCCGCATCTTCAATCAGCGGCAATTGCGCGTAGTTGAAAGCGCCAAGAAGATGTCCTTCGGCAGACTCGGTCGTGTCTTCGAGACTACTTGAAAAAGCTCCAAACGCGCGGATTTTGTTCAAGGGAACACCCAGCTCAAGCATCGCAGCCATCACTGAGCGGTCTTTTCCATCGCGTTTTGACGCCAAGGATTGAAGCTGCGTAAGGAGCTCTTCCCGAAGCCCATAGACGGCTGATAATTCCAGTTCAAGCGCCGGCCCGAGATAAGCAATCCCATGGGCCCCGAGAAATTGGGTCGGCCGATGGTTTGACAATAAGGAGTCCAAAGCGTACTGCCCAAGCCCCGCAGACTCAATCTCTTGAGGCAATGCCAGTTCTGGATAAGCACTTCGAAGCCGGTAAATCAACCCCGTGAAGCGAGCAAATATTTCCGCGTCAGAAAAAACCCGCATACCGGCAAGAAGTTGATCAAATCCTGAAACAACAGAACCGGATCCCGGCTTCGCGGCCGCTGCGGAACGAAGCCACTCGGAAACCATGGATAAAACAGTTTTCTCCTCCAAACTAAAATTCGCACGCAGTTCACTGCGCGTGCCAGGCGGCGGTTCCGGCTGATCTTGCACAGCTGGTAAAGCGGCGGGCGTACGAGCATCTTTTAAAGCTGCGGCATGCTGCTGCAGCGCCTGGCGAGTTTTTTCAGCCGAGTATTTTTTCATTTTCGAAAAATATTCAGGGTGACGGGTTTTCAAGGCCTCCATAAAATCGAAAGCTCCGTCAGCCGCGATACCGAGATTGGCCATAGCCTGACGGACAGAACGGTATTCCAGCCCCTGAAACATGGGAATACGTCCTATCAGCTCACTGTCTTCGTTAGCACTTAATCCAGTATCCAGAAGAGCCTCAAGGGCCGCTTCGAGATTGAGTTCCCGCTGATAAATAGGCCGACTCTGTTGATTTTCCAGAATATCGCCGACCCACCGGTCATCCGCTATTTCCGGACTCGAAAAGGCCGCCTCAAGCAATTCTTTTTTCTCCGTCTTCGTCAGATAAGGGGTTTCTCCAATTCCCTGGATGGCAGCCGCAGGACGCCCCTTGAAAAAGTTCATGTCCTGGGCCATGAGAAGCCGGTAGAAACGGATCATCTCCCCGGAACTGAGAGGAATACGGGCAAGAAGACCTCCTGCCTGGCTGACTAAAGCAGCACGATCTCCCCGGGGCTTGGGAATGCCGGGAAGCAGGGTTTGCAGGATTTGACTGTTGAAATCTTCTCCAAGTTCCCATCGGGATAATCCCTCAAGGACACTTTCGAATTCCTCTTCTATCGCATAGGCTTTTTGATATTCACTTTTGGCAACACTGCCATAACGTGCCGCCCAGCTTTTAGCCCAATCCAAGAGTTCCTTCTTGCGCAAAGCCGGAGCTGCATCTTCCAGCTTTCGAAGAAATTCTGTGCGCTTGTCTCTGGCTTCCAGAACCTGGGCGCTCTCTCCTTCGACAAGCGTCATGGGTTTTGTCAACCGGTCTGCATAAAGCTGTGCCGAGTCGGGCCGGCCCAGACGAATCAGAAGTCCAGCCAGCCTGCCAAGAGCCTCATCACTAAGGTTCAGGCGCGGAATCAGCCGTACGTGACCTGTACCGCCGTTGCCTTCCAGCCCCTGCATTTCAAAATTCGTAAGGTTGTGATAGGCCTCGGTAAGAATACGCTCGTTCAATTCCGATGGAAGATTTGCCTGCACTAATGAATAGAAGAGGACCTGCGGCGCATACCCAAAAAGGTCGCGGCTGAAAGATTGTGAAAGGACGTTGCGGTAAGTAGCAGAATCTTTTGTATAAAGAAGAAACATACCCGTTTTATTTTCCGGGCTCATGTTGAGTGTTCCCGTCATTCGGACAAGGCGAGTGACCGCAATATGCCGGCTGAAGGCCAGCGAAAGAGCCCCGAAAACATCCGCTTCAGGCGAAGCCTTGGCCAGAAGATCAAGCGCGGTTTCGTTGACCCGGTTATCGTAATCCTCAAACCCCTGTTTCAGGTACCGGTTTGTGTCTGCGGGCAAAAGCCATTCAGCTCCGTTGGCCAATCCCCTGAAGACCGCTTGTTTGACTTCCGGCGGCTGCAGGGGTGAAAGATAGCGGTCTGCAAAAGCAATGGCTGCGGGATAGTTTGAGGCCAGAAGGGTCTGAAGTTGAACTTCTATCTTGTCTAATGCCGGTAAAACGATTTGAAGGGCCGAGCCGGCTCCAGTCTCAGAGGCAGGCGGCTGATAACGCGCAAGCTCGGTCGAAGCCGAGACTGCGACTTTATCATAAGATGCCTCGGCGGGTGAAGCCGGAGAAACAGCCGCGTTTTCATACCCCTTCAGACGCTCGCGCCCAGTCTGATCGATGGTGATCTGATCTTTAAAAAAGTCTTCAAACTCAGTACTCTGTCCTGGCTTTAGCGCTGCTGCATCCAGAAAGGCTGACGGGATGAACCGTCCGAAGGCTTCCTGTTTGCCTCCTGCAAGGAAAGAGCCTGCAAGGCTCCGCCAGGATATAAACTGAAGGGCAAAGATCTGACCGCTCGGCCCCAAAAGTCCCGTGGCCCGGAAATCACGCACCCGGCCTGCCGCGTCAAGCAGCTCAGGGGAATTTTCATTGAAGTAATACCGGGCGTTACCTCCTTCACCTGTAACATCCGCCTTGAAATCAATTTCGCTTTTATCTGGAAGCGTCACCCTGATCTCGCCGGGCTTCCCCTTGATCCCTTCGCGGGTTTCCCGGTAATAACGAATGATTCCGTGACGGGTCGCAATCAGATGAAACCCTTCGGTCCCGACATTCATCAGATCCCCTCTGTACTCCTCAGAACCATATCCGCCCGCACGGCGCTGATACCCGGATGGGAAAATATTTCCATTGGGATGATTGTGCATATTAGAAGAAGATGTCTTTTTACCCGGAAACATAGCCGTCACAGACGAATCCCCGCCTTTAATGATCACAAGATGATCTCCGAACACGAACAAGTTCACTTCAAACGGCAGCCCGGCAATCCGCCTCAGATCGACAAGCGAAGGCTTGGGGATGTAGGCATAAAAACCTTCATCTTCTGTCTCGCTGAATTTATCGAGCACTTCCTGAAGAGATAATCCATCTCCGAGAAAACGGGACTCGCGAAGAATTTCAGAAGAACTGCCTAAATGCGCGGCGGAACCATTCAGGAGATGGCTGAAAACCAACCGGCGGACGCTGGGGTTATGATGTTTCAAAAGCTGCCGGACAAGCTCATTGCCTTCGGGCGTGTTGTAGCGAAGAATGTTAGGCACGATTTCTTCCGAACCATTGTTGATCATGAACGCAGCCGCAACGCCCTCCGCATCAAGACGCCCCAGACGCTGGCGCACATAAGGCTCATAGCCTTCAGGCAGCCGGCTGGAAAGAAGAAAGTAAGCAAGATGCTGACGTGCGCGCCGGTCAAGATGTGCGTAGGTGCCAGGCTGCAGCATGGCCTCAAGAACTGACAGGGAAAACTCCGCACCCCGTTCGGCGTGATCGTTGAACCAATGAAGATCGACGTCCCCGCTTTTCCTTCGCACATCCCGCATCGCAGCATTGAATTTGACCCGGTCGACCCCCTTGCGAATGACACTTCCAATCCTGGCGAGCAGGCCAGCAGGTTTCGGCGTCTGGGGAACAGCGGGCGTCAAAGCCGTTTCGTCCGCTTGAGGTACGGGCGCGGGGAAATACTCATCTTCATTCATAGCTCGCAGCTCAGAGCGCGGCAAGCCGCCTTTCAAGACCCAGATCTGCGACGCTTCGTCAGGATTGTGATTCGTCACCGTGATGCGGCCGTTTACATAATGCACTTCAAAGCGCTGCTCGCCCAATTCCACATTCACCCGGTTTTGCTGAATAATTCTCGTCCTGTGGCCTTCGGCCTGAAGATGCAAAATGCCGCCGGTCACATAAAAAGCAATCTGCGGATCAGCCCCGTAATCCACGCGGAAGGGACCGTCATAAAAGAATTGAAGCTTGCCCTCCTGACCTTCCACAAAGTTTCTGGGTTGAAGAACCAGGCTGTGCTCCGGAGCAACGCTCTCCAGAATTTCAGAGGCTTTCTGATCGTCTGCAAGACTTTGCTCATCCTGACTGAGAGGTTCTTTCGGGGCCTGCTTGCGCGGAGAAGGAACCTGGCGTTCCTCCACATGAAAACCATTGGTCGAACCCTGGTTTTGGAGAATCACAAAATCCTGTCCGTCCAGAACATCGGTCATAAGCATCAAGTGGCCGGGACGAACAAAATCCTGCATGCGGTGCGGGAGCCATCCTCTCGGCGTCTCCGGAGCCCGGGCTGCTTCAGCTTTATCCAGATCAATCGTAATGCGGTCTCCTGCGTCCGGATCATCAGCAGCGCTTCGGGAAATCCGCGTGACTTCAGAAATGGTTTCAGGTTTTTCAGGTGAAATCGTGTTCGGTAAATAATAATTCCGGACAAGCCCGTTTTCATCCTTCCAGGAAATGACAATAGCGGCCCGGCTTTGTTTAATTTGCCCCGCTTCATCCAACTGCGAAGCGGCTTCAAACTGTTCGCTTTTATTTAAAAACAAATCAAACAGACCCGGAAGCGAAACGTGGCTCGTTTTGCTTCGGTAAATAAACAGCGGCTGCCCGTCCCGGATTTCAACATCCTCAAGGGCCCGCCATTTCCCTACACCTTTCTCATTGGCAAGAAACACTTCCAGGAGAAATTTGGGTGAAGCCGCCCCGACCGCCGCACCGCCTGAAGTTGAACTTTCACGCTCCGCCTGAAGAGCTTCAGGAAAACGAACCATCCGGAAAGTAAGGCCGCCCACCTGAAACCTTCCCATGTCTTCAAAAGGGTAGGCCCGGGTCTTTTTAAAATAAAATTCCGTAACACCCTTGGAAACATATTTTGCATACGTCTTCGATGTAAATCCCGCAGTCTTTCCGAAATCGTTCGGAGCGGCAATGAAACGGTACGCTTCATCACCTTCCTCTGACCGGAGTTCGGAACGCAAAGCATCCTGCCCGCGCTTCAAGGCCTCGCGGAGTGTCGTAATAGGCCTGACCTGCAGCGGGATGATACGGTTGTCCGCATCAATCGAGAACTCAACATCGACCGGATATCCAAAATATGCGGATAGACCATCCACCACCTCAGCTACGGCAAGCTGCTGGTCCCGGGTCAGAGAACTTTGGCCTCTCAAGGCAGCATCGTTATCAACCACCGCATAACCGCCGGACTCAAAATCCAGGACAACCTTCTCCTGCTTCAGCCCGATGTGTTCCTTCTGGAATTGATAGGGCTGCCCTTTGGCGGCGGGTTTGGAAATAGTAAAAAAATCGGGGTCTTTGACGGTCTGATCAACCAGGCCTTTGGCAAGGCCATGAGCCGCTTCAATGCGGACCACCGAGAGATCGCGAGAAGCTATGTCCGCGCTGAAAGCTGTCCCGGAAGCTTTGGGATTGATCATTTCATCAATGAGAATACTTTCAGCACCTGACGCCCAGACCTCCTTCACAGAAGCGAAGAGGTCCTCAGTTCCGGTCACATTCAACTTGGTTTCCTTCATTCCGGCCATAGCCTCTTCCTCACTGTCTTCTTTTAAGCCGGACGAACGGACGGCCACCGCACCAAGAACACGCAGACGATTGGCAAGAGAAATGGAAACAGCCTGAGCAGGCTGATTAGAAAGATATAAAAAGATAAAATTCCTGAGCAGGCTGACAACGCCATCGATCACATAAGGGTCCTCGGCACCGCGCAAGCTCTTCAGTGCAGGCAGCAGGATTTTCTTTTCAAGATCTTCCTTGAGACCGGGCGCCGTCCTGTCATCAGCCTCGATGAGTTTCAAAACCGACTCCATCTGTCTGATCGTAAGATCCCGATAGGCCAAAGCCAGGGTTTTCTTCAGGTCTCCATCCAGGTCTCCCTCCGTTTTGCGCCAGCGCTCATATTCACCCGGCTGGATGGCGAAGCCCTGGGGTGCTTCAACCTGAAAACCGGCTGGGATTTTATTCTGTGACTTGAGGAATTCAATGGCATGGAGGGTTTCCGCGGAGTTGGAGCCCTTCCCGCCCGCAAGAGGACGCGAGAAACGGTCTTTTAAATCGCTTTTCCAGAGGATGCCGAGCCCTTGGAGAGCTTTCACCTGGTTCTCGCGCTCTTCGCGGAGCGCAACAATACGGGAATCCAGTTTCCGCAGATCACCGGTAAGTCCCATAGATTTCAGTATCTGACCCGACGCACTGACCGCACCCGCGCGTAAAATGAGGGAGCGGTAACCGAGCAGCATGGATAATTCATGCGCCGGAAACTGGGCGGCGCTAGCCAGAAACTCCCGCATGCCGTAAAAAAGAGCTTGTAGATAAACACGGATTTGCCTGAGGGCCGTTTCACGGACAGAGGCTTTACCTTCTTCGATTTCTTTGGCCGTAATACGTCCTTGCCAGGAACCATTGGCAAGCGCAATCATCCCCTGAAGGCTGTCAGCGCGTGACATAAAACGCTCGACTTCAAGATAGAGGGAATCCAGCCCGGCAGGCGACTGGGAAAGAGGCTGCTTCATTCGCTGTAATAGCTCATCAAGCGACCTCTCGAATTGATCCACCTCGTCACCGGCCCGGTTCCTCAAGAAGTTTTTCACAATCCGCTGCAGGTCTTTCCTGTCTTCAAGGGCCTCCATCAAGCGGCTCAAAGACTCGGGGCTGAGGAGATTGGAGTCCAGCAATTCATCAAGAATAGCGCGAAAAAGGCTTTCACTATTGAGAGTCTTAAAAAGTTTCTCAAGCGGCGCAAGATCGATGACCGGGCGCTCCGCAGCCTCTTTCCCCTTCCGCGCAGCCTCATAACCGCTTTGATTTTTCCATTCGAGAAAGGCCTGAAAGTCAGCCAGCGTTTTTCCTCCGGCTTCCCCGGCTTCCGCAATCACATACAGTACCCCTTCCCGCGCATCCAGATAAACAAGGTCGCCCTCCCGGACCGTATGGGTTTTTTGATTGCCTGCCTTCAATTCATAATAAGAAAGAGTGCGTCCCTGAAACTGGATCTGTGTTTCGGATGCATAATCACTGTAACCTTCAAAAGATAAACCTTCGGGCGTAATTCTTGCCGTATTGAAAATGCTGCCGGGCTTACGGTTTTCCCCGGCCCGGACAGACCCGTGGGATTGAACTCCGCCTGTGGTCATCACAATCCCCAGGGAAGCAAAAAGATGAGGGTCATCCGTATTGTCTGCACTTTCGCCAATCCAAAGTGCCCCGCGAAAATCTTCCGGCGCACGTCCTTCTCTTTTAAAACGTGCCACGGCAAGCGTTTTTCCCGGCTGAACAGCCAGTCCGCCGATAGAAAGCGGGCTCACCGCGTGACGCGCCGCTGTTTTTTCAAACAGTTTTTCAGGGTCAAAAGCCATGCTGACCTGCGTCACACGATCCACAGCTTCCTCGGAAGCCGTGGCCGCATCAAGAAGCGGCTGACCGTCGAGCACTTCAACTCCGCGCTGTTTTAAAAGATCGCGCCCCGCACTGGTCTGACTAAACCCCTGCAGCTTCAGAAGTTCCTCGAGGCCCTGCGCATCAAGCCTGTTGCTCTGCAGGGTCACGCCCCGTGCCCGGTCATACGTTTTCCCCCGGGAAAAAAACCGCCCCAGGTAGGCCGCACCGCCGTAATAGGCCTGTCCTTCAGAGTCTTTCAAAAGATCGATGGTCAGGTCTTCATACAGAAGCGGAATCACAATCCTCTCCACCTCGTACCCTCCCACAGACGCAAGCACACGATGTTCCGCAAAGGGCCGTATCATCATGGCAATCGCCGCAATCTGCCGGGAATCAAGGGAAAGTCCATCACTTAACTGCCCCGGAAAAAGGTTTTGCAGAAGTGTTTCTACAGGCGAGCGGAGGCTGTCTTCTTCAAACGCAGTTGAAACTCCAAGGCTCCCGCTTTGGCTGTAGGCGGCCTCGCTGCGGTCTGAAGCCTGCTGAAGACGGCGGCTGACCCGGTCCAAAAGACGCTGACCGTTTCCTTCCTCAGGAATTTTAAATTCCCTGGCCAGTGTTCGCCAGTGCGAGACATCAGGCCGCGGGGCCTGAAGCATGAAATTAACACCCGCGTCACGGATCAAAAAGCCGTCTTCGCGGAAATGTTCCGCAAGAATCGCTGTTCCCTGCTGGACATCCGTTTTCAGAGCCGGGGTCTCATTGATTCTTAAATCGAGGTCCTTGGTGGATGTCAGCGCCTGAATGGCTAACTCAAGTTTCTCAATAAGCTCCCCAAGTGAACTGGCCCCGGAGTCTTTGTCAAAAGAAGCATCCAGGGTATACCCCACTTTACGCACCTTGAAACCCGCGGCTGTAAAAGCCTCCGCCAGGGCATCGATCCGGATATTGCTGCCCGGCGCATAATAGGCTCCGCTGTCCGTATAGTTAATGAAAAGCCTGCCTGTTTCCTGCACAGGTGCGAGCGCGAGTTGAATGCGCGCACTGTGAACTCCCAGAGGCAGATTGATCAGTGCCCGGTTTTCAGTAGAGAGAATCACAGCATTCTTGACGGGAAAGAGAAGGCTGTTGCGATGAACGAGCTGGCCTTTGGCCAAAGCCATGGCGGCAAGCCTGACCGGAAGCGGATGATTGATGTCGGGAGCAGACCGCGCGTCCAAATAGGCAAATGGAACATCCAGCACCGAACCCAGCGCACCGCCCGGCCCTTTCTGGGCAATCTGAACCGTACCCTGCGCCCCGCTGCCGTCTTGCGGAAAAAGCGTTGAGAGGTTACGAACACCTTTCTGATGAACAATGTTCACGAGTTCATGAAAACTGGTTCCTTTAATGGCATCATAGTGAGCCGTTTCCTTGGCTATGCCAGCCTGAACCTGCTGCTGATACTGCCGGTATTCGGCATAGGTCACGCCTTTGATCAAAGCCGGGTGATTCACTTCTGTCTGCTCTGCGGGAGTAATGATGAGATTCGCCGAAGAACGAGCATCCAGCTCCTGAATCATTTTGTTTATAAACGGGTCAAGAAGGTCACTGTCCTTGGCCGAAGGCTGCATAATTGCCAGAGCATTTTCAGTCTCTTCGCGGATACTCAGGAAAAGTTTGGCGATGGCCCTTCCGCCCGACAGGTCCGCGGAAGATTTGGCAATCGCATCAATGCTCCAG
>CAYRBY010000049.1:12297-14503 GCA_964422635.1 uncultured bacterium | reverse complement strand
GGAGCCAATTGCGGAATGTTTTGTATTTTGCAGGGCGCTCCCGGACAAGCCACTCATAGCCTTTTGTGCAAACAGACGGCTCACAATAACGCACTCCCCTTCTAAAAAGGAGCCCGTGGTATTCTTCTAAAATCCGCTGGCGTATGAGCTCCGGGGCGCCATACTCCTTCATGGCATCAAACTTGATTTGAAAGCTCGACTCCAGCCAAGCGATGATCCTTTTCCCCTTCCGGCTCCGCGAAATCGACTCTTCCACAAGCCGGCTGTAAGCCAGCGGCTTATTAATATAACCGAACCTGGTTTGCTGCGAAAGGTCATACCACATCGGACTGTCGCTGCGCAGATACCCTCGGGCAGCATACTTTTCAAAATCAACATACCGTTTGATCAACTCGGTCCGCCCGCAAAAGGTCAAAAGCTTCACATTGGGGACAATCAAAAGTTCTTCATAAACCCAGCCCGAAGGAACCTTGATCCCATGGTCTTTATAATAAATGCGGACATGCTGACCTTCTGGGGTGATTTCAAAATAGTCGCTGTGTACGCATCCATCATCGGGATGCTCCTGAAGATAGCGTACGTTCTCTTCGATTTTTTCCGGATGATAATAATCATCCGATTCCAGCTGGCAGAAAAATTCCCCGGTCACCCGTTTTATTCCAGCGGCCGAGGTTTTAAGCAATCCCGCATTTTCATGCCTTTCACAGATGACGGAAGGAAAAGCCTGCCGAAGCCGCGCTTCGTAGGACTTTATCTTTTCCCAGGAGCCGTCTGTCGAGCCGTCATCGAGGATAATAATCTCGAGATTGCGATAGGTCTGGGCAAATAACCCCCGGAAATAATCATCCAGATATTTCTCGTGGTTATAGCACGGCGTGAAAATCGAAACCAGCGGTTTAGCACTCATTCGAATACCTTCGCATTTAAAATACTGCGCTCCGTGTTAGAGCTTGTGATGCTCCTTCAGCATGCACTTGTTCATGACCACTTGAAGCCCGGCAGCGCGGGCGCGATCCGCTGCGGCGTTGTTCACAATGCCTTCCTGCATCCAGATCACTTTCGCTTTTTTGACGATCGCCTGCTCCACAATCCCCGGAACGTCTTCAGGCTTGCGGAAAATATCCACAATTTCCACATCCCAGGGAATTGAATCAAGGTCCGGATACGATTTCTCACCCAGAACTTCCTCGATCTTTGGATTGACCGGAATGATCCGGTATCCTTTGCCTTTGAGATAATCGGCGACATGATGGCTGGGGCGGTCGGGTTTGTCCGAAATTCCGACGATCGCGACAGTTTTGTAGCTGGTTAAAATCCTGCGGATTTCTTCTGAGGTTGCATTCTGCTTTGGAAATTCACACTCGTTTGTCATAGCGCCTCCAGGGATTTAGGCTTGATCAATTTTAAAGACTTCCTCGGGCCATAGATACAAAAAAGATAAAAATCCCAAACTTCTAATACAAATGCCGGCCTCTCGCCGGGTTTTAACCTGCGCCTTTTTCAGCTAGTTCTTTAAATTTTTGGTGAATCATATCCCGGACTTTTCGGAATTCGTCCACCACGCTTTCTGTTATGACCTGGTCATGCGGAGGATCAGGAAATCCCCAATGCAGCTTTTGCGCCGCCTTGAGATACACAGGGCAGGATGCCTGCGCGTGATCACAAACCGTAATCACAAAATCAAAGGTGCGTTCCTTAAACTCATCCAGGTGTTTGGATCGATGGCCGGAAATATCAATCCCGATTTCCTTCATGACCCGGATCGCTGTTTCATTGACCTTGGAAGGTTTTGATCCCGCGCTCTCCACCTCAAAGCGGTCTCCTCCGTAGTGTTTAAGAACGCCCTCCGCCATCTGTGACCGGCACGAGTTCCCTGTACAAAGAATCAGCACACTGGTTTTCATATTCAAAAGCCCTCACGTTTTAAAGTATTTTTTCCTAAGCCAAAAAGAAGCATGAACAAGCGCTATCAAAACGGGCACTTCCACAAGCGGACCGATCACAGCAGTGAACGCGACACCGGAATGAATACCGAATACCGCAACAGCCACCGCAATCGCCAGCTCAAAGTTATTGCTCGCAGCCGTAAAAGAAAGCGTGGCTGCCTGCGGGTATCCGGCTCCCGCTTTTTTGCTGAGGAAAAAAGAAACAAAAAACATCACAACAAAATAAATCAGAAGCGGCAATGCGATGCGCAGGACATCCA
>CAYRBY010000049.1:0-12197 GCA_964422635.1 uncultured bacterium | reverse complement strand
CCCAGCTCTTCATATTTCACCTTGGCCAGCGGCGGAAACATCATCAGGATAAGCCCCGCAGCTATCGCGGCATTCGTGCTTCCAGCCTGGAAATAGTTCCAGAATCCGGATATTCCGGGAAAGAAATAACCCGTCAGCACCCCCGCGGCCATGGCCGAAAAAATCCAGACGGTCAAATAACGGTCCAGCAAACTCAATCTTTTCATCTTTCACCCTTCCTTATAAACAGTTTCGGAGGGCACGGTAAAAACCCGCTCTTACAGGGTTCCTACCGGCCCCTTTCTCGTTAGCAGCATCCTCCTCCGCAGCAATCCATGAGAATCACCTCCCCTCAATATATCTGCTTATGCAGATATGAAAGCACAAAAAAAAGCTACTTACAGCACGCCACAAGTCCGCTTTTAATTTTCCGGAATTCGATCATGTCGTTTTTTAACTCTTCAAACTCCAGGCGGGAAGAGCTCAACGCCTCAAGCACCGCACGGACAACCTTCAAACCAGGTTTGGCGAGAGAGTAGTACATCCAAAGCCCCTGCTTCCGGGCTTCCACAAGACCGGCCTCACGCAGGTAAGCCAAATGGCGCGAAATCTTGGACTGCGGCTCCTTGAGCACACTCATGACATCGCAAACACACAATTCCCCTTCCATCAGGAGATTCAAAATCCTGAGGCGGGTCGGATCTGCCAAGGCCGCGAAAAAAGGGGTATCACCGAGTTTCATGGTGAAACTATATCTGCTTTAGCACATACATTCAAGTGATTTGTCTTATTTCCAAGACAGCAGCGCCAGACCTTGTAAGATAACTGCGTCACTTTCCGCCTTTCGCAGAGGCTCTCCCTAGAAAAGCCCCCATGGCATGGTTCTTGATTTCTGTTTCCTTAAAAATCTAACAGGAGGACTGTCATGGCTGAAAAACGCTGCCCTGAATGCGGTATGCCTGAAACGAAGTGGCCCCATAGTGACGGCTTTGCAAAAGGAAGAGAGCTTTACTGCTGCTCGGGATGTGCGGAAAAAACAGGATGCGTGTGTCCCGAAGGGAAAAACTGGGCCAAAAACAATCCGAGTCTCGAAGGTCTTAGAGAAGCGGCAAGAGCGGAGTAACTATTCCGGGCGCATAAAAAACAGCCGGGGCGGCCCTTTCCTGTTATAGTGGGCCGGGTCCATCCTCTTTCCACTCCGGAAAATCGAGATCCTCACTAAGGAGTACTTATGGCCAAGTCGCAGGAACGCGTCGGAAACAAAAACGCACAGAAGAAAAAGCCGCTGAAAACCCTGCAGGAAAAACGCGCGGACAAAAGAGAAAAGAAAAACCCGCCTTTCAAAAGTATCTTTTAACGCCTCCCTAAAAGATCCGCGCGTCCGGGCAGTTCCCGGCGCCGCGGAAGGGAAGGCTTTTCAGACTTTCCAGGCTCCCCCGGAGTACACAACTTCGTCATCCAGCGTCACGGTTTCCGTGGCCGCGAAAATATCCACGTGATACTGTCCGGCCTTGGCCTTAAAGTTGGGTTTCTTGTAAAGCGCATGCTTGGCGCCAAGAGAAAGATGAACCCCGCACATCCGTTCAAAAGTCCCGATATCACTCACCAGACGCTCCGGAGAAAAAGCCGGGTTTAACCCAAAACCTAATTCCCGGACCCAGATCACCCCTTCGTCGGCCCGGATGGCCGCAAGCACCTGATCAAATTCGGGTGTGGAGTCGAGAGCCTCTGTCACACGGCCCCGCTCCACCACAAGTGTGACGGGCTTTGCGGGCCTATTCGCCGTAAAGGTCATGTCCCCGAAAACAGGCACGCGCACGCGCCCATTCACAGCTTCCAAATCCCGGGCCTCGGTAAACACTTCCCCAATGGGAAACTGCCCTCCCCAATTTTTCATTTCCCGGTAATCCCCGATATTCATCTTTGCGATTTCAAAGGGAGAATCGAAAATCAGTTTCTCCCCGCCGCCGGCAACAATACACCGCTTTGCCCGGTCAATCTTCTCTTTCAGGGCAGGCCCCACCCGGCGGTAGTAGGACGGGTCATACGCCAGCGAATCGATATAAATAAGCGATTCCACACCTGGCATGCGGCCCAGATGAGGATGCTCAATCACCTTCAGCGAGCGTTTGAAAAGTTCCACGCGGATTCGAAAATCATCCAGACGGAAATTGGTGGTTTGAATCAGCACTACAAGATCGGAAGGTTTCAGCGTATCGAAAACAGAAAAGACATCCTTCGGAGTCACGGCATCGAAATCAATGAACTTTGCCTGGGGAAGCGCCCCGCGGTAAGCTTGGGTCAGCGCCTTTGCGAGATCACAGCGCAAATCATAGACCACCACAGCGGCATGCGCATCGGAATGTTCAAAGGCAGTCAGCAGAATATCCCGCACATGTTTTTCAGCGGTTTGCACTTTGTCTTCCGGGATAGTTGAAATCGTCATCGCTCTTAAACTCTAATTCGCTGCGGATTTGCTGGAGGTAAGTCCGGGCACATCGACGCTGTATTTTTCAGCTATCAATTTTAATTTTTCAAGATGCGGCAAGGCTTTATCTTTTTCCGGCATTTTCGAACACAACCCTAAATACAGCATGTAATAGTCCATGCGGTATTTAAAAACCTTTTCCGCCATCGGCATGTGCCTCACAGAATCGAGGGCTCCGAGCGCTGCGTCATAATCACGTTTAAGGATGTAGCACTCCGCGGCCTTGTAATAGACTTCCAGATAGTTGGGTGCCGCATCCATGGCTTTCCAGCAAAAACCGAGAGCGGTATCCCAATCCTTACGGTTCATGCTTGTTTCAGCCGCATGCAGCCAGTCCAGCGCGCTATCAATATCGTTCAAATACGGCAGCGGGTCATAATAGCGGTTACCCAGTGACAGCTTGAGCCCGCGGATCGCGCTTCGGAACTCGCGGTAAAATTCTCCCGGCTGGGCCGTAAAAGCCGCGATCCGGGCCATCATGTCGCGCAAAATCCAAAGTCCATCCTCCTTGTGCCTCAAGGGGTCGTGAACCGGAACACTCAGCAAAAACTCCACGACCTTCCGGTGGTCCGGGTGCTGAGGATCAACATAAGCTTCCAGAGCTTCAAGAACAGGTTCTTTTGCGTGAGCCGGGTCCAAAGTGTATTTCGTCTTTTCCCCGTAAAATTTTTGCACCAGCTGCTGGAACTGATCCCATTTTTGAAGCGGCGCACGCCGGATGGTGTAATGCGCCAAAGCAACGGAAAGCTCTTCGTGTTCAGCCACATCCTTTTCATGGGTGGTTCTTCTTTGGCCGGAAAGGTAAAGGTTGTCGAGATGAACAGACGCTTCTTCAAGAGTCTTCGACGTTTTCAAAATGTGGATCACGTCATCATAAAGCCCGATATTTTTCGTCGCCACGGTCCGGATCTCAGCCTCTAGAAATCCGATTTCGACGACAAACAGCTCCCGTCCATCGACGCGGATGGAGACCGTCTTCCCCCCTTCAAATTCGACCTCTGCGGCCCGGCCTTCCTTTCGCTTTGTAATCTTACCCATCTATTGTCCCCGCATCAGATTAGAATTCCGCCAGTTCCGGGCTTTCGCTCAAAAAAAGAACATTAAAGAATGCCTATAAAATTATGTTAACATAGAACCTTCGGACGAACGAACCGATTTATGCGGCCCGGTCAGTCAGGACACCTATGAAAGAAAAACAGTTTTTCACCGTTTTACTCGTCAGCGTCGGACTCATTATTTTTGGCGGGGTGGGTTACCTGCTGGCTCTGGAAGGTGTTGCCTTTTTCCTGGCCCTTAAAAGCTTCTTCATCGCAGTGTTAAGTTTCGGCGGGTTCCTGCTTCTGTTCTTTGTCGCAACCGCAATTTTGCTGGCCATCCTCGACTTCATTGCTTCATTCTTCAAAAGCTCTAAAAAAAAATAGAAGTATTTCCTGCCCCGTTCTCTCTTATCGCAGCTTAGTACGGCTGATTACCTGTTCAACCCGGGAAATAATTTTACAAGTACATGCGGCCTTTGCAACAAGCTGTTTTTGCCCATTGACGATTTCACATTCAAGGTAATAAAGACTTCTTCCCTTGGACAGGGTTTTGCCGGACGCGAGGAGATGATCCCCTCTTCGTACCGGCCTCAAAAAGTTGATCTTAAACTCCACAGTCACCCCCGTTTCATCCGGCGCGAGCCAGGTCAAAAAGGAATACCCCATCGCGGCATCGGAAAGATCGCATAAAATGCCGCCATGGAGCGTGCCGTTGGTGTTTTCGTGCTTTTTCTGTACCTCCATCGAACAGCTCACGGCGCCTTTTTTTACTTTCTCAATTTTAAAACCGATTAATTTCGCAACCGGCGGCAATGCGAGTTTCATAAGGACTCTCTTTCACGAGACCGTTGTCCTGCGCCTTACAAAAGCACGCAGGAAACGGACAAAGAAAACACTTTCACGAAAAGCATTCACACTGACTTTAAGCACATCTATTTTCCAGAATTTGCCCTGCCGGATATTCTGCTTCACATTCAGCCAGAAATGAATCATGGGCCGGCGCGTCCCGGTCAGCACATCGGAGAACACATCCCATTTTTGATACCAGAGTTGAAAATAAGAAGGAATACGGACCTGCGAGGGAAAATGGAGCGCTCCCGCAGCCTTTCGATAAAGAGCCCTGATTTTAGGAAGCCGCATGTCCCGCCACCCCGCAAGCCGCTGCTGATAGCGTTCCAGTTCGACCACCACGCGGTTCTCCAAAGGCCCGCGGTGCCGCGTCGCAAGCCAAAGCTCTTCCATTTCAAGTGCTAAGTGCCACCAGCCTTCCAAAGTCGCGGCAACGTCCCGGATCCGCCGCTTCAGAAACCGGAACCGGCTTTCACGGGCAAAAACCGGACGGCGTTCCGAGCGGCTCTTCAGCCTTACAAAACCATGAACCATAGGATGTCCGCCTTCCACCTGGATCGCATTTTTGTACCAAAGAAAGTTAAGAAAGACTTCCCAGTATTTTTCAGGCCGTGTGCGCCTGAGAATGTTTTTCATATTCTCATGGCCGTAAAACCCCTTCCATGCCTCTTCGTATACTTTTGTCCAACTCCCCTTTTTCATATGGGGATGACAGACCGTTTCATGAAAGGAGTCAAAACGGTTTAAATCCGCATCCATCATGACACCCTTTTCGAGACTGCTTCGGTAATCCATCGAGCCCGGGAGCGGCGTCAGCATAAAAAACGAGGCCTGCTCCGCGCCCAGATCGCGCAGCCTTTCCATGTCTTCTTTGACGGACTGCTCGGTATCAAAGGGGAACCCGATGATGTACGCCAAATGCGCGGCGATCCCGAAACTCTGGTAGGTCTGGATCAATTCCTTAAACTCTTCCACTTTATTCTGGTTCTTGCCCGCAGCTTTCAAATTTTGAGCATTCAGACTTTCCATCCCGATAAACACCTGGCTGCAGCCCGCAGTGGCAGCCTTTTTTACGAAGCCGGGAACGCGATGAGACTGCGTGTCCACCTGTATCATAAAAGTCACGGGCATGTTTTCCTGTTCCCGCAGGCGGATCAGCATATCCAGAATGTCCGGCCATTTTTTATTCCGGCAGAAATTATCATCTGTAAAAAAATAATGATGAATTCTGTGTTCGCGGTAATTAAACCGCACCATTTCCTCGATGGCTTCCACAGCGCGGCAGCGCATCTTCCGCCCCTGCACATTAATCACGGTGCAAAAACTGCAGTTAAACGGGCAGCCCCGTCCGCAATCCAGCGTTGAAAACTGAGTCACCGCGTAACGGTTCACAAGATTTGCAGGAACTTTAGGCAGCCCGGCTCCGCTCAGCTCCGGCGGCTCGTTTAGATAATTGTAGAAGGGTTTTAATTTATCCTGCAGGGCATCCCGGAGAATATCGGCCCAGCGTCCTTCAATTTCACCCGCAACGACGGTGACGCCTGCCTTTTGGAGCGCAGCCACCTCCTCCGGAAGCTTTTCCAGAGTCGCCGCGACGCCGCTGACGTGAAAGCCCCCGATCAAAACCTCCGCGCCTCTTTTCCGGAATTCAAGCGCCAGATCTGCGGCGCGCGGAAACTGGTTGCTCTGGACACCGGCAAGACAGACAATCGTTTTGGTTCCCGGCTTTTTTCCTGCACGCACCATTTTTTCAGGGTCAATTCTCTGAACCGTTTCATCCAGGGCTTCGATGTGCCACTTGAGATGCCGGCCCAATACACCGCTCTGGCGCACCTCCTCACTCAAACCATAAAGACAAGCCAGCGTATTGCTCGGCAGAACACCCTTCCAATAGCGGATCACGTAGCCGTCATCGTCGTATTTCGAGGGTTTGATCAGATAAAGACGCAGTTTTTTATAGGCGGGGATGTCAGGAGAAGAAGCTTCAAACAGCCTTTCGGCTGCGGTATTTGCGCTCATAGGTCTGGCTCAGGAAGAAGGCGTCTGCGCCTTCTGAATCGTGATACCCTACAAGATCACGCAGCGAATGACTGTGATCACTATCACTATTCGCATCCATAAAAAAGCCCTCCGGAAACCGGAGGGCTCTCATGTTGAAAGACTTACAACATGCTTCAGGAAGGCATCCCTGCCCAGCGCTTTTAGAAGCGCTGTCAGCAGGGCTTGAAGAGGTACGTTCTTAGACTTGCGCTTCGGGGGTTTCACCCGGAGCAGGTTCAGCGGGTTGCTCGCCTCTGGATTTATTCAAACGTCTGGCGCGCTTTTCTTCCTGCTTTTTTTTGCGGTCTTCTTCTTTTCTTCGTTTATTGCCGGAATAATTAACTCGCATTATGGCTCCTGACTTAAAGGCCGTTTCCGGCTACTGCGCTGAAGAAACAATCGCTGCTGTCTGGCTCTGTGTGTTCGTATCGCCTTCAAAATTCGTTGTGGTGACTTCGCGCGTCACGGCGCCGTCGTCTTTCGTTACTGTTTTCAGGCGCGACGCTGTTTCTCCCTCAGCGTTGACCGCCGAACTTGAAACTGTTTTAACTCCGTCCTTCCGGGAAACACTTTTCTCAAACGTCCCCGAGTTTCCGGAAAAGCCCGTGTAGTCCCCTGTCACTGTGCGCCCATCTTCGGTTTTAGTCACGGTCTTGTTTACAGTCCGGTTTTCACCTTCATCATTGGTAACGACTTTATTCACCGAAACCGTACCGTCTTCATTCCGTGTCACAGTACGATTCACATCCAGGGTTTCCCCGCTGGCATTGGTCCGCGTACCTGTACTCGTGAACCCCGTATCGGTCTTGGCAATCGTTCCTGATGCAGACCTTTCTTTGCCGTCAGCTCCGCTGAAAGATCTTTCATAGGTGCCGGTGCCGCTGTCTTTGTCCCAGGTCCGGCTGCGCGTCTTGCTCCCGCTCTGCCCGTCCTGATTGGTCCAGCTCGTGTTCTTCGAAACATTTCCGCGGCTCTCGCGGTTCACGCTGCGCTGAAAGGTGCCGCTTTTGCCCCCGCTTGTGGAATAAGAACCTGATTTTTGACGTCCTTTTGCTTCCGCCGGCACAGCCGCAATCAGAATAACCGCCGTCATCACCCCAAACCCCATCATTTTTTTCATCACAGCTCCTTTTTGGACCTTTTTAAAACATCCAGCAATTACTTCCGGGTAAACAGCGCGCAAATCGGCACTTTTACTCTGCCTTCTCCTTACCGCTGACTCCGGGCACAGCGCCTGAAGACATACTCTTCAGAGTCACCCGTTCCACATAAGAAAAATCCTCAGTCTTGATCACGACCTTGTCCCCCGCGGTCACAATGTGAGGCACAAGAATCGTCAGGCCGTTCTCGAGCGTTGCCTCTTTATTGCCCTGCTTCACTCCGTCAGGCGTATCCGTCACAGTCAAGGTCACTCTTGCAGGGAACTCCACTGAAATCGCTTTTCCATCCACCACGAGAGCCTGAACGTTTTCATTTTCTTTCAGCAAAACGCCTTTCTTACCGATTGCTTCTTTCGCAAAACGGACCTCTTCATAATTCTGCTGATTCATGAAAACGTAAAAATCTTCATCCTTGTAAAGGTATTCCAGATTAACATTCGCGGCATAAACGGTTTCAAGCTCCGCTTCCGGCCGAAGCACCTGGTCAAAAGTCTGCCCCGTGGCCAAATCTTTCAGTTTCAGACGGTAAGTCCTTGCCGCCTTTCCATGCCCAAGAATTTCCTTGTCCATGATCTGCCAGAGCTTGTTGTCATGACGGATCACTTCACCCGTATCCACATCTGCTGTTTTCATCTTGAGACTCCTTGGTTAAAGGTGCCGTTGTCGAGAGGGTGCGAAAAAGTGTGAGTGTTTTTACTGGCCGCGGTTTTCAGAGGACGCGGTGTTTGAATGGTTGACCTGCTCCGACCAGGTAAAGGTTCCGTTTCCGTCAGAAACAGAAACCACATGCCGTTGAAACTGGCTCAGGTCCGAAGTCCTAAGACCTCCCCCAAAATTGGCGGGGTCAATGCCGAGCTCCGTTCCCTGCACTAGGGTGGTTGATTTATTCTGGTATTTGACGCCGGTAAAGAGAGGGTCCGCCTGATCGATTTCATCCTCCTGAGAAGCCGTTTTCTCAGCTGCATACACGGCTCCCTGAATCAGTATTCCCAAAACCAGAAAAACGAGGATTTTTTTTAAATCAGGCATCGCTTTTTTTCTTGAGAAGCGCTGGCGCTACCCAGCCGTCAAAGGTGCATTCGTACTTGCGTCCTTCTTTGACGAGCCGCGACACCCATTCATTCAGCCATTCCAGCGACAGCGAAACTTCGGAGGTGCGGCAATCCAGCTCAAACTCATCATCATTATTAATGAATTTGACCGAATAATCCGTGTTCGCCTGGAGAAAAGCCTGAAACTTTTGGGCATTGGTTCTTTTTTCAGACACAAACACAAAATCCAGCTTCGTCTTTTCTCCGGGGATGTACCCTTTTTCGATGAGAAGGTTCCAGGCCTGCTCGTTCATCTGCAGCCGTTCGGCCAGCTCTTCGTCCCACACCTCGGGGTCATAATGCTCTTCCCCGTCATCCCAATCATCTTCCATACTCATAACAATTCCTTTTTGCACCTGTCTTACGGGCTTTTTCCAAAGGGGGATTATACTAAGGAAAGGTCCATAAATCCCGCGGGTTTTTTAGACTTTTTGCCCTTGCAGGCCATCACACCAAGGCCTTCGACGCCGGGCAGCCTGGATTCCGGCCCCCTAAGAAAGGTCCCTGGGAAACTCTAGAGTTGCGCTGTCCCTTCTAAAAAGGATCAGACTGCGGGGTTCAGAGGCTTTTCAGAACGCGGAATACCGCAAAAACAGGATTCTCCGGCCTGCCCGTAAAGACGGGCCTCTTCTTCTGCGGGCTTAAGAAGGCTCAAGCCTTTCTGCACCACGGGATCCTGCCCAAAGGTGCTCCAAACCACACCGTCATAAAGCACATTGGCCAGTGCAAGAAATCCCATGGCCTGACTCGGGGTCAAATAATCTGCCGCAACATTTCCCGTTTTCCAATTCACAGAATCACGGAAACCAAAACCGCCCTGCCGCTGGGCCTTCAGCGTCACCTGCCCCGGTGAATAAAGACCGGCCGCAGCTGCGAGACTCAAAAGATCCTCAACACGGGCACCTTCCGGAAGATTTGCGGCAAGCTCCGATTTAAGCACCGTGCCGCCCACCTTGCGTTCCAAACAGGCATCCGTTGTTTTTTTCCACGCCTCCGGCCTGTACATTTCATCCGCCAGTTTGCGGCAGGCAAGACGGTCCGGATCTGACAATTCCAGACCCTTTACGGTTCCATCCAGAAACTCACTGAACTTCACCACATCACCGGCTTTATTGAGAAAGAAAACCTCTCCGCTTCCCAAAATCGCCCAGGGTTTCAAACTTCCCTCACCCTGAATCCAGGCCGCCTGCGCGGAACGGCCGTCACGAAAGCTGACATCCCCGGAAGAATAAAGGCCTGTCAACGCCGCGAGAGCAATCAAGTCCTGAAGCTTCTCTTCACTACCTGCGGCCGCCAGAAGATCTTCCCTGCGCAGCCCTGAAGCCGCCATCGTCTTCTTCAAATGGACGGAGATAGTTTGATTCTTTTCCAGTTTATATCCCAGCCGAAGCGCAAGCTTCTGCAGCATGTCGCGGTCTGAGTTGGAATTTTCAACAAACCTTTCCGGCCAATCCATAAAGCTGCTGAACCGCTTTACCGCGCCGGTCACATCCAGAAAGAACACATCGCCGGCATACAAAAGCGCCCATAATTTTCTTTCGCCGCCGGAAACTTCATAGGCCGCATAAGTGCTCTTCTTATCTTCATCCATCACCTGCGGACGGGCCCCGAGCTCTTCAAGCTTGCGGAGGTTCTGAAACCCTTTTTCGGGGAAGTGAAGCATCGCGAGCATCGAGGCATACGGCGTCACAATTTCATCGTGCAGTTCCCCGTAAGGAATATAAACACCTTTGGTGTCCAAAGACGCGGACCACCCCCACACCGGCGCCCCAAGTCTTTCGGCACGCGCCATCTGCGCCTGCGAATAATTCTTCTGCGCTGTCCCCATCAGCGTCGGACGCTCATCAATATAAAGACTGGCCATGTAAGGCATATACGCTCCGCCGTCTTCGTAGGCGTAATCGTAATACCAGTAATCGCCTTCCTTTTTCACAGGCCGGGTCAGCGCTCCCCAATGGCTCGCAGGCGCCGCACCGCTGGCCACAGCATAAAAGCTGATCAGCCGTGCTTCGGAAGCAAAAAATTTGTAATACCAGTTTCCGAAAGGCTGCCCCACCGCGAAACTGTGCGTGTTGACGTTATAGCCGCCCTTCAGCCAGCCGTTCCGCGCCTCATACATGCTTTTCAAATTCATGCCGTCAAGAAAACGGTTCACTGGCTGCGCCAATTCCGGAAAAACGCCCTTCACAATCACAAGCCCCGCAATCAGATTGCTCACATGCTTGCTGTACGAAAACATTTCCGTGCCGCGTGTGGGCGTTAAGGTTCTTGCTGAAAACCAGACACGCGGAATGCCTTCCCACTTCTCAACCTTGTCGAGACTGGTGAACGCCATACTCACGCGGTTCAAAGCTTCCTGACGGTCCATCAATCCCGTGAGAGCGCCGATGGACATGGCCGACAAATAAAGTCCGACATTCGAAAGCGACGTCGCGGGCTGCATACGGTTCGAGTCATAGGGAATTCCCGTCGTCGGTTCGACGAACTCGGTCAAATACTTCCAGGTGTCCGCATAAACGGATTTTAAATAATCCGCATCGGCAGCAGGCATTTCGGCCGCAAGTCCAGGGGTGGTTTGAGCTGAAACAGACGAGGGCTCAAAACTACCGACCGCAAAACACAAAGAAAGCAGAAAAATAAACGTACGATTGAAAAACAGTTTTTGCATGGGTGTTCTCCAGATGGGGTTGGGGATCAAGCCGCGCATTATAGCGAAAACATGCCGCGGCCCCAAAAAAAACCTTCGTTTTTTCAAAATCGGGGGGCAAAAATTATGCTGAAACAAGACCTCAAAAAGCACAAATCAAACGGGAAAGTCCCGCTCGTTATTCATTGCTAGCATTTGCTAGGAGCGTGTACCCCTCAGTTTGTTACCGCCAGAGCTGCTTGATCTGCTCCGCGTGCTTCACTTTAAAGAATTCAAACTCCGGCGTGAGCTGATAAACGCCCCGGGAAACGCGCTTGAACCAGCCCAGGTGATTGTCATAAAGAATGGCCGCAGCATTTTCAATATCAAGCTTCTCCTGCACGTCCCCGGTTGAAGAGGCGCCCTGCTCAAACAAAAACATCGCGATGCGGATCGCCTTTTCTTTGTACACGGTAAAAATTTTCTCCCGCGTGCTTCCGCCCTGGTTCAAATCTATGCTGCGGCCTTCAAATTCTTTCAGGGCCAGATTCTTACGCGTGTAATTTTTACGCACCTTAAACACCGAAGGCTCGAACTCCACCGTCACTTCTTTTTTCTGTTCATCGAAAGTGATGAGCCCGCAATGCAGGCGTTTGAGAAGTCCGCACATCCTTTTGTATGACTTCGGCCAGCGCCCGCCTTTTTCCAAAGGCACATATGCATAAACAAGCTCCGTCATTTTCAGGCGCTCAATCAGCTGATACACGAGCTGGAGATTAAACGAGGTCTTCATCTCCACAATCAGAAGTTCTTCCCCCTTGCGGGCCATCACATCAAGCCCTTCGACTTCGGAATGCACGGCATAGCCCTGCTTTTCCAGATAGCGTTTCAGGGGAAGATACATCTCGGTTTCTTTCATAGGAAATT
>CAYRBY010000048.1:0-15275 GCA_964422635.1 uncultured bacterium | reverse complement strand
TATTTGAAATAGAATATAACTAAAACAATCAAAAAACACGCAAAATAAGGTGAACTGTTATGGAAGAAGCCAAAAACAACCAACCTAAACGTCCTGAGCGCACCCAGATTATGACTCCAAAGGAAGCCGCTAAGTACTTAGGCTTTCATTTAGTCACGATTTATCGGTTGCTGAAGAAGCAGGAAATTCCGGCAACAAAAATTGGGGGCCAATGGCGTTTTAAAAAAGACGTTCTTGATGCCTGGTTAATGAGCCGGATGAGCAAGTAATTCTTCTCGATGAGATAAAGCATTCCGTCGATGGATTATTGATGACATCTGGCTAACCTACCAAGGAGGGCATATGCGGGTAAGCCGTAAGTCCGCCGTGGGGGCATTGGCAGGTAAAGTAAGTTCTCCGAGCAATTTCCAAATGAGTTTAAGTTGGTTTTCAAGGCATTCAATTGCCTTTGAAAGGCCGACATGAAGCAGAAATCTTCAGAGGGAATTCTGGGGCAAGACTGGAAGCTTTTAACAAAACTCTTCCAGGCCACTAATGTTCGGGCAAGGCGCTTTGTAGTACCTGTGCTCTTATCTGGTGCCGCCGCGTTTTTTGAGGGCGTAACAATCGCTGTTCTTGTGCCGCTCATTAAGGGGGCACTGGAACAAGACTTTAGTTTTCTTTCACATCACACCGGATTTGAAGCCGCGCTGAAAATCCTCAGCGGCAGTCAAGGCGACGTTTCCAGGAAGACCATCTTCGCTGTTTTGATTTCGGTTATTTTCCTCTCCGCTGTTTTAAAAAACCTTTTTCAGTATTTATCCGGCGTAATTTTGGATTCTCAGATTTTTGAATTTTTGGGGAACCTGAGAAAGCTGCTTTTCTCAAGATGCCTTATGTTTGGAAAGTCTTTTTTTGATCAGGCCAGCCTTGGGGGACTTCTGAACGTTGTTTTAAATTCAGCCCTTGAAGTGGTCATTGCTGTCAAAGTCGCGCACCGCTATTTCTCGTCTTTACTGATGCTTCTGCCCTATCTGCTTTTAATGCTTTGGATTTCCTGGCAAATGACCGTGGTCAGCATTCTTTTATTCCCGCTTTTTTATTTTGGAGTGAATCTGAGCATTGGGAAAATCCGGGAGTCGTCACGTTCAGCCTCTCACTTTCAGACCGAACTCGGAAGGCATACATCTAACGTGCTCATGAACGTCGGGCTTGTTAAAGCTTGTCGAACCGAACAGGAAGAAATAAAAAAATTCACGGAACTAAGTTTTGCAACATCACAGTCACGGCTTCGTGTTGAAAATAAGCAAGGCTTAATTCCCGTGATTCATGAAATGGCGACGCTGCTCGCGTTTTTGATTTTAGTTAGCGCTATGACTTTTATGATTCGATATGGCGGTTCGCAGGATGTTTCGCAGCTCCTTGTTTTTCTCGTTGTCCTTAGAAGAACGCTGACAAGCGTCGGCAGTTTTATGCATCTCAAGGCGCAGTTTTCAAGAATGGGCGGGCCCTTGCTGGAGATCGACAGTTTTCTTTCCGACGAAGGAAAGGTTTTTGAAAGCTCAGGGAAGGAGATTATTAATGGAATTACGGAGGGTATTAAGTTTAAAAATGTGAGCTATTCCTATCGCGATGGGACGCTTGCATTGAACCAGCTAACGCTTTCTTTCGAGAAAGGAAAAACCACAGCAATCGTAGGGGCCTCTGGGGCAGGCAAAACAAGTCTTGTGCATCTCCTTCTTCGGTACTACGAGCCCAAGACGGGATCCATTACTGTGGATGAACGGGATATTGCGTCATTAACACTTGATTCTTTGCGGACTCTTTTCAGTTTTGTGAGTCAGGAAACCTTCCTTTTTAATGAGTCGATTCAATACAATCTTCTTTACGGAATTAAGCGTGAAGTTTCGCAGCTGGAACTTTTGGACGCTCTGAAAAAGGCCAGGCTTTCCGAGTTCATAAAGAGCCTTCCTGAGGGGCTGAATACTCTTGTTGGGGATCGCGGTATTCAGTTGTCCGGTGGAGAAAAACAACGTGTTTCGATTGCCCGATCTATTTTAAAAAATGCTCCCGTCATGATTTTTGATGAAGCGACAAGCGCCCTTGATTCGGTGACAGAAAAAGAAGTTCAAGCTGCGATTGAGGATGCCTCCGAAGGCAGGACTTGTATTGTGATAGCGCACAGGCTTTCAACGATCAAAAGAGCTGACAAAATCATCGTGCTTGAAAAGGGAATGCTTGCCGAGCAAGGAACCTTTGAAGAATTGATTTTTAAAAAAAGCCGTTTTTTTGCATTCTGGACCGAGCAGAGTTCGGCCGCTAATTGATTTTAAGAAGGAGAATTGTGTGTCTTCCGTAAGGGCATCTTCGGAAAAGATGAGGGTGTCTTTGCTGGGGTCCCTTCGACTCTGAGTTGCTTGATAATTTTCGTGAGGTGAGGAAAAAAATGATTTTCAAAAGCGGCTGGGCAACAGTTTTAATGACTACCCGCAATCACGCGTGCTTCTTGGAGCGCAGTATCGGTTCTTGCTTTTCTCAGGAGCACTCAGAAATCGAGGTTTTAGTTGTCGACGATGCTTCCGAGGATGACACATGGTATGTATTAAATGCCCTCCAGAAAAAGTGGGGCGCTAAGCGACTCAAGATTTTTCGAAATGATAGGAATCTTGGAGTGTGTTCTTCTTTGAATCGCGTGCTGAAGGAAAGGACGGGTGAATACTTTCAGTTTCTGGACAGCGATGACTACTTGCATCCGTCCAAAATAAAGAAACAAGTAGAGGCATTAGAATCGTCTGGTGCGGAGGCCGCCATCTGCGGATTTCGGTTTGTAAATAATGCAACTGGAGAAATTTTGAGAGAGGATTCTAATGATGAGGATATCAAGGCCCGTCTGGCAAGCTTCAGAGGTATTAATACTGCGGTACCCCTGATGCGTTCAGACTCTGTTCCCGCGAGTCTTTGTTTTGATCCCCAGTTCCGTTTTTTCACGGATCGTGATTTCTTTTTCCGTTATTTTTTGACAGTCCACACATGGGTCCACTGCAAAGGAATATTTGTAGACTACTACCAGCACGACAGGATGGTGACGCGGCAGCGCAAGGAAACCGAGGTGCTCTATGGGTCATACTGGAAATCTGCTTCTCGTTACGAGCTGTTAAACCGGAAAATCATTTCTCGAGAAAATAAATGGATGTTTGGGCGGTATGCGGCATCGCTTGCGGCTAAAAGCTATAAATACGGCCAATTTGCCTCAGCTCGGTTACTTGTCTACGAAGCCATCCGTGGGGGAGCGATCAGCCCCCTTGTGGTTGAGATAGGGCTTAAGTTGATGCTGCCCGATGCCGCGATTAGAAGCCTTCGGAGACTTAGAAGAGCAATAGGAGGAGGGGTTGTCTAATCCTATGAACAGCGGGAAAAAGGATACTTTAGGGGTATTTATCGTTTATGGGCCGGAGATCAGGAGTTTTATTCTTTCCGGATTGGCCGAATCGCTTTCTCAGCGTCACAATGTTGTTATTTTTACAACGCGGCCGAAGTCGGAGGGTTTTTTAAACCTGCCGCCACAGATCGCTGTTCGATTAATTGAGCCGTCAAAAGAACCGGATGTGTTAAAAAGCATTCATTCTCTGGCTGGCGTAATCCATCAGGAATGGGTGCGAAGTAAGTATGGGTTTGAAAAATGGAGGCATAGAATTTTTACTGGCCAGGCCAATCAAAACACAAGGAGCATAAAGAAGTCCATTGCTTCCCGCCTGAGTGATGAATGGGTGTTGAGGAGCATTTCTGAAACGGAGTCGATCCTTGGCAGGATGATGGGAACGGATAGGCTGTGGAGAGAAATCTATCAAGAGTTGAACATAAAAGGTGTTGTTTTTTCAGAGATTACCAGCCGCTGGACTCGGGCGGCTTGTCAAACGGCGAGTAATTTAGGAATCAAAACATGTCTGATCCCGAATTCATGGAAAGATATTTATGTGAATCCGCATATGCCGGTGGTTCCGGGCCGCGTGCTGGTGTCCAGCCCTGGGCAAAGGGGAGCTTATAAAAGATTGGAACCCTTTAAAATTTCTGAAAAGCAAATGAGAGAAACCGGCTCTCTTCACCTGGCGCCTTTTGATAACAGCTCCCTGCTACTTTCAAGACAGGAATTCATGATGGCGGCCGGCCTAAACCCCGAACGCCCCTATTTTTGTTACACAGCCGCTTTGCCAGATGCTGTCGTTGATGAAGAAAAAATAATCGCGAATATAGCGGAAGCCCTGAATCAACGCCGATTTTCGGGAAACCCGCAGCTTTTATTGCGGCTGAACCCTATGGAAGATGACCAGCGATTTGATTTTTTGAAAAATGATTCAAACGTTGTTATTCAGAAGCCCAAATGGGAATGGTTCCGGGAAGAAGATTGGTGTGCAGCTCTTAGAAACGATTTATCCCTGTGGGTTGCAAGCGTCCGATACGCCGAATTTAATGTTTCGATACCGTCGACAGTCACACTGGAATTTTTAAAAGTCAGAAAGCGAGTCATCAATGTCTGCTTCGATTTTAAAGAAGTGGGGGAAGAAAAATCGAATAAACGGTTCTGGACAGCCGATTTTTATAAGGAGTGTTATGGTTTGGATTCAGTGAGTCCGGCTTTTTCAAATTCAGAATTGTTCGATCTTATAGAAGAAAAACTCACTGCACCCGCTTTGGCCAAAAATGAAAAGATGAAAGGTTTGGAATGGATGGACTTAGACGCTGTTCGTCTAACGACAGACGAAGTCGAAAGGCTGTGTAAAGAAAAATGAAAATTCTTTATGTCTGCCACGAATATCCGCCTTCTCCGCACGGGGGTATTGGAACATTTGTGTATTTTTTAGCTCGAAGACTCAAGCTTCTGGGTATCCAGACAGGCGTTGTCGGTTATGACGCGGAGGCGCAAGGACCGCCCGTTTGGACTGTCGAAGAAGGAGTTGCTGTGTTGAGAGTTCCCAAGCCGCAGGATGTTAAGGGGGGGATTTTGAAAAAGGTTTACCAGGCATTCCAATCAAGACTTCAATTCTCAGTCTGCCTGGAACGCGCCCTTCGTGATTTTTCACCGGATCTGGTTGAAAGCTTTGATTGGAGTGGTCCTCTCTGGTCAAAGCCGAGTTGTCCGTTGGTCGTCCGGCTCCACGGATCAAATTCGGTTTGTGAAGGGAAAGCTAAAGCATCCAAACTTCTGTGTTTTTTTGAAGAGCGTAACATCAAAATGGCGGACAGGCTTGTCGCTGTCAGTCAGTTTATAGGTCAAAAAACCCAAGAAACATTTGATCTTAGGGGTGTAAAAAAACCAATGACTGTGATTTATAACGGAACGGACACAGAGTTATTTTGCCCTCCTGCCGCACGAGGCTTAAGAGCAGCAGCTACTGTTGTCTACGTTGGGAATACGACCAGACGTAAGGGGCTGGATTTATTTTTTCAAGCTATCCCAAAGATCAAAAAAGAAGTGCCCGAAGCGATTTTCAATTTTTTTGTGAGAATCGAGGATCCTAGCAGTAATCCGCGCATTCAGGAGCTTCTCTCTTTGGTGCCCGATAAAGTCCGGACCTGCATTCGCTTTTATGGAACCGTCGACAATAAAGACCTTCCAGAGGTATACCGGAAGGCCTCTGTATTCGTATTCCCATCGCTAGTCGAGGCCTTTGGCCTTACATGTACAGAAGCTATGGCTTGCGGGACTGCGGTAATTGTGACTTCTCTTTCGAGCGGCCCCGAGATTGTTGAAAACGAAATTTCCGGCCTGTTGTCAGATCCTCGCGATCCTGATGCCTTTTCGAAATCTGTTATTCGGGTTCTCCAAAGTCCGGACTTGGCGGAGTCTTTAGGGGATAAAGCTAGAGAAAAAGTAATGGAAAGGTTTAGTTTGGAAACCGCCCTCGCTCAGAATCTCAGATTGTATGAAGAGGTGGTGGCAGCGTCCGCGTCTTAGATTCGGGCAAGCGTTTGAGTTCATGGGAACTAGGTTAGCAACGAGCAAAAAAAGCAGCTCTATCTAAAGAGGCTGGAAGAAAGGCTGTCTATGTGTGGAATAGCTGGATTTCTACTCCGGCGGGCTGAAGCGGCTCAGGAAAATCAACTCGCTTTTATGGGGGCCGCTTTGCAGCACCGAGGTCCGGATCATTTTGGAGTTTTTGTTCATGAGAATTTAGGCCTCGCACATAATCGTCTGAGCATCGTCGATCTTTCCGTTGCCGCGAATCAACCTTTTAAGAATGACCGCCATGCTTTGGTCTTCAACGGTGAAATTTATAATCACATCGATCTTCGTAAACGACTCTCGGAGAAAGGCGCTGTTTTCACATCCCATTCAGACACAGAAACTCTTTTTTTATACCTTATCCATTTTGGTGTTGATGAAACGCTTCGCCAGATCAAAGGGATGTTTGCCTTTGTTTTCTGTGACCTTGAGAAAAAGAATGTTTACCTTTGCAGGGATCGGTTTGGGATCAAACCCCTTATGTGGACGGAAAATGAAAAAGGGGTTTACTGGGCATCGGAAGTAAAAGCCCTGAAGGCGCTCCTACCCATCCGGCTCGACCCGCTCAAAGCGCTTTTTTCCGCTGCCAGCACAGGCGACCAATCCTCTCGCAATACTGTTTTTGCGGGCGTGCAGCAAGTTCCGCCGGGAACCTATCTCCTTTGCAAGGACGGAAAAGTTCACTGCGAAATCAGGTACTACAACCCCCTGGATGAGGTCAAAGCGGATTACTACACAGAGCTTAACGGCCTGTCTCTTTCAGAAGTTGTGGGTACCCTTGATGATCTGTTGAGCAAAAGCGTTAAAAAGATGCTTATGAGTGATGTGCCAATGGGTTCATTTGTCAGCGGAGGGGTCGACTCTTCTTTGATTGCTTCTCTGGCATCACGCTACGACCCTCAGCACCAGCTCTTTACTGCTAATGTGATTGGAAAGTATTCCGAGTACGAGGATGCTCAAAGTCTTAGCAGGATTATTGGACGGAAGCTGCAAACGGCCGAATTCCGGCCTCAAGACATGCTGAAAAAATGGGCGCAGTGCACGCATCACTATGAGTGCCCGATTGTCACGCACACAAACGCGGTTCCTTTTTCCGAGGTTGCGTTGCTGGCAAGACAAAGTGGCGTTAAAGCTGTTTTGACGGGAGAAGGCAGTGACGAATTATTCTGGGGTTATCCGCATTTGCATTGGGGAGGGATACGGTCAGCGCTCCGTCTGCCGCTTGAGGTAAGCAGGAAGATTTATGGGTTAGTCCCAGGACTGGCAAACAGAATCTATGATGAGCAAAATTCGATCCAGTACTTCTTATATCAAAGTGTCCGGGGGTTCGAAGCAGAACGGCTGAAGCAGGAGGCCCTGGCAAAATATGCTTTTTTGGGGCCGCAAGAAAGTGCCCGCCATTGCCGCACGGTTCAGATGATGAATGAGGGACTCCTTTCCTTGCTGCATCGCAATGACCGCATGGGAATGCAATTCAGCATCGAGTCCCGTTTTCCTTTCTTGGATGAGGACGTTGTGAGATTTGCAGTTAATTTGCCGGGTCGCTTCAAGGGGGGCTTTACTCCGACTATTTTTGATACTAAACACCCGTTTATTATGGATAAAAAGGTTGTTCGTGCAGCGGCCTTGAAATATCTGCCGCGCCGCCTGGCCTTTAAACGCAAAGAAGGTTTTCCGATGTATGGGCATCGTCATTTAAAAGTTAAATCCGGATATTTTTCAGGAGGATATGTTGCGGATGTTTTAAAACTTTCTCAAGACGCTGAAAAATACATGTGCGAATCAGGCCCTTCCTATTATCTCGCTAAACTGATCTCTGTGGATCTGTTTGGGAGAATATTCGAGGGAGGTGAATCTATTGATGCCGTAACCCAGAACCTTTTAAAGGGCGTTACACTTGAGACCTGAGAAAGGGTTCCGGCAAAGAAAGAGATCTTAGGTTTAGCAGGAAACAAACATCTCACGGAGATTAAGAATGCGAACGCCCGGACTTTTTATTTGTGTTTGCACCTATAAGCGAACCGATCTTTTGGCCAGGCTGCTACAGGATATTTTCAATCAAAAGAAGACGCCGGAAGGAGTGATCATTGTTGACGGCAGTCCCGGTGACGGAGAGGTGAAAGCGCTGTTAAAGACGGCTGGGAATGCCTTTCAAGGGAGCCTTGCCTATCTTTCGTCCAACCACGCAAACCTGCCTTATCAAAGATTCTTAGGCTGGAAAGCCGCGGATTCTAAAAAGGCCCGAACCCTCTTTTACTTTGATGATGACATGAGACTTTTGGAGCCATCTATATTGGGTGAATTGATAAAACCATTCGATGACCTTGAGGGCGTTGTTGGAGTGACGGCAGATTTTAGTTCAGCGGGGCCAGAGAAATTTACTAAACACGCGACATTAAGCGATCAGCGAAAAATGCAGACGGGTCTTAGGCATGGAAAAAATGATTTGATGAATGAATGGCTTGATCGTTTGAGGAAGGTTCCTCCGGGGGGGCTTTTGCCTTCGGGCTGCCGTGTCCCGCTTCGGCAGGAACGGACTGAAAAGACCAGTGAAGTTCATTGGCTCTTCGGCGGTGTTATGGGCTTTTCTATGAAAGCGTTGAGTCAAGAGTGCTTCAGGGAAGAAATGTTCGCGCTTGCACATATTCTAAGCGGGCGGGGTGAGGACACCCTGCTTTCACATCTTGTGGGAGCGAGAGGGAAAATGGTTTGTGTCAACGGTCTAAGAATTGTGCATTCGGACCAAGACAACCCACGCGCCTACTCTACGGAACCGACACGTTTTGGTTATGGGGCAGCGTATAGCCGGAGACTTTTAAATGATTTTTACAGGGGCTTTGAGTGCCCCAAAATTTCCGACAGAGTTTATCTTTTAACAAGTTATGCCGGAAATAATGCACTCAATTTTTTAAAATGGTTAAGCCGCCCTTCCTGGCACCGGATGGAGTATGCTTTAGGGTACTTGAAAGGCACATGGGACGGGATTTTCAACAGACCGAGTGCGAAAAAAATATGCCCTGACATTGATTGGGGATTTGATGCAGGCATTGTTCTTAAATCCATGACGGAAATACGCGGAGACGCTCTTGAAAACTCCCATTGAGTATAGCCGGGGCGGCTCTTCCAGAGAACAGCCCCTTCCCCATTCCCAAAAGATAGGCAGTATGGGGGTTCTCTTTATTCTCTTCTGTGCCTATACGGCAATACCTGTTTTGGAAGTCCCTGTCATTGGACTTTCCCTTTCCGCCCCGTTGTTCTTCTTTTTTGTAATGCATCTTTTATTCAAAGTAGGCTTCAAAAGTTATCCTGGCATGGGCCAAGTCTGGGGTATGGGATGGTTTATCTTGGGAGGGATCCTAACATCGGCTCTTGCCAATGCCTTTTTTAGCCAAGGGGAAAACTTTGGCGCGGCAGACGTATTGGCAGTTGTCCGTTACGGATACTGGATTCTTGTCTATATCTTCTCGGCGTATTTTTTGGCAAGAAAACCCGAGTTGGGCAGCCGTGTTATTACGGTTTTGGCGGGTGCCGTTTTCATACTCTCTCTTATGCGGTGGTTTGAGGGGATTGTCTACGGAAAAATCGGGGCTTGGACGGAGCCGCGATTCATGTCACAGAATTCATACGCAGGGCTTTTCTCAATGTATGCGCCATTTCTTTTCGTTATCGTTCTTGGAACTAGAAAAAAGAGATTTTATGCAATCGTTGGATCGCTTGTCGTGTTGGGAGCGATAATTATCAATGGCTCACGATCAAACTGGATAGCGATAACTGTGTCATTGGCTATCATAGGATGGCTGTATATTCTGGCTAATCCAGCCGAGCTGAAAAGTTTCATAAAAATCTTAATGCTTTTTTTGGCACTGCTGGCAGCAGGTTTTGTTTTTTGGAAATTCGCTCCCCAGAGCATCAGAACGACTTTTGAGAAACGTCTTTCTACAATGGAATCTCTTGAAACAGACAAATCTTATCAAACAAGAAAAGTGCTTCAGAAAAAGGCGGCCCTCATTTTAAAAGAGGATCCCCTTTTTGGATGTGGCCCAGGGAGATTTACAAAAACCAGCGTTTATTTGGAAATCCCTAAGATTTTAAGAGCTTTTACTCAGGAAAAAATCAACCGTACAAACTCGCATAATTCTTACATGGAACTTTTGTCGGAAGGCGGACTTTCCGCAGCTGTGCCGACAGCTTTTCTTTTTCTGTTCTTAATTCTGGAAGGCTTCAAAGCCAGTCTTTATTTTGTTCGTGAAAAAAAATTCTGGCCAATGGGCATCTACGTGAGTTTTCTAAGCATGGGTATCCACATGTGGACCATTTCCGCATTCACTAACACAGCAACGTGGCTTAAGCTTGGAATGGTTGCGGGTATTATTGTGATCGCTAAGAGATCCCGGATCGAGAAGGTCCGCCTTAAGAAGCAAGGGAACCTAAGAGGGGGGGGCGAATGAAGGATCTCGTCCTGGGGTTTCACTACCATGTTCCAGCACTGAGGAAAGCCGAAGGGGTTTGGACCCCGGCATTTCAAGGGCGCTTTTTAGATTCGCTAGCTTTGCATTGCCGCGAACTTGTTTGCTTTCTTCATGATCAGCCGGGATCCGACGAGATGGGCATGATGGATTACCGTCTTCAGGGTTCAAATATAAAACTTGTGGGACTTGGGCCGCATGATTCTGTACCCATGAGATTGTTTCGTGCAAATAAAGTCATTAAGCAAGCCCGCCAAGGGTCCGGACATCTTGATGCGATTTTGCTGCGCGGGCCGTCGCCGCTGCTGCCTGAATTTGCGAGCATGTATTCGTCAACACCGCTTGTTCTTTTGCTCGTGGGGGATTTGTCCAAAGGAATCGGAGATCTTCCTCAGCCGCTATTCAAGAAAGCGGTTATCGCGGCTTGGGTGCATTGGAATAAATGGGAGCAGAATAGGCTTATTTCAAAAAGCTTAACCTTTGTTAATAGCAGGCCCCTATACCGTGAATTGGAAAGTAAAAGCAGAAACATTTTCGAAATCTCCACAACGCTTTTGAGCGAAGAGGACTTTCGGTACCGTGAAGACACCTGCCAAAAATCCGAGATACGTCTTCTTTATACGGGAAGGATGAGCCGCTCAAAAGGCTTGATGGAGGCTTTGGATGCCGTTTCAATCCTCAGGAAAGAAGGAAAAAATATTTATTTCGATCTTGTTGGCCCTCAAGAAAAAGGGGATTCTTTTGTCCGGGACTTAGAGAGGAATGTGACTGAGAAAGGGCTCCGGGAAGCTGTTTTTTATCACGGCTACCAACCTTTAGGACCCACGCTGTTTTCCTTTTATCAGAGAGCCGATATTTTCCTGATGCCGTCGCAAACCTCTGAGGGGTTTCCTCGTGCGTTATGGGAAGCTATGGCGCAGGGACTTCCCGTTGCAGCTTCCCGAGTGGGGGCTGTTCCGGATGTGCTTGAAGATGGGAAAAACGCGGTTCTTATTAAGCCTAAAAGCCCGGAGGCCATTGTTTCTGCCGTTCAACGGATTCTTGGCGATGGTTCTTTCCGGAAAGGCCTCATTCTAAACGGGTTCGAACTTGCAAGACGGTTTACGTGTGAAAATCAAACCGCCCTTATGACTTTGAAAATAACCGAATGGCTGAAGGAAAACAGAAGCCTATGAGGGTTCTCATTATAGGAAATTTTCTTTCCGCTTTCTCAAGGGCAAAAGCTCCAGCCGAAGAGCTTCGGGATTGCTTAAAAGAAAAGGGGTGGATGGTTTTGTGGGCCTCCGGGTATCAAAATCGTTTGTGCCGGATCCTGGATATGGTGTTGTCAGTTCTGGGCATTAAGGGCCGTTATGAGGTTGCCGCAGTCATGGTTTATAGCGGACCTTCCTTTTATTGGGCTGAAATATGCGCGTGGTTTTTAAAAATGAAGGGACGGCCTTTTGTGCTCGCTCTCCACGGGGGGAATCTCCCGGAATTTTCACGCCAAAATTTACGAAGAGTTCAAAAATTGTTTTCTTTGGCTTCAGCGATTGTCGCCCCCTCAGGGTATTTGCCCCATCAGATGGGAGTGCGCCAGGATATGAAAATTATTCCTAACGGAATTCATTTGGAAAGGTTCGAATTTCATTTGAGAAGATCGGTTAAACCCGAAATTGTCTGGGTTAGGGCCTTCCACAACATTTACCGACCGCAGATGGTTACCGGTATAGCCGCTCGCATCGCGGTTGATTTTCCAGGACTGCATATCACGATGGTGGGACAGGACAAAAAAGACGGCTCGCTGGAAATGACCCGCCGGATCATTCGAGAGCGTAAACTTCAAAATTTGTTTACCCTTATTGAAGGTGTTCCGAATCAAGACATTCCAAGGTATTTAAAAAAGGCGGACATTTTCCTCAATACAGCAGCTATCGATAATATGCCCGTGAGCGTTATAGAAGCCATGGCTTGCGGATTATGCATTGTGAGCTCCTCGGCAGGCGGAGTTCCTTTTCTCATTCAGGATAAGACGGATGGGCTTTTGGTTCAGCCGTCTGATGAGCAGGCCGCGGCAGAGGCTGTGCTGAGACTTCTCAAAGAGCCGGGATTGGCTGAAAAGCTGTCAACGAACGCGCGAAAAAAAGCGCAGACGTTTTCTTGGGAAAAGACCCTTCCCCTCTGGCAAAATCTTTTCAAAGAAATCGAGTTGGGGAAAGAGAAGAAATGAATTCAAAATGGATGAAAATTTATTCTCAAATGCCGTTCCCGTTACGCGGTGCAGCCGCAAGTCTTTGGGGGTATTACCTTTGCTCCTGGCGATACGGTTCGGAGACAGAAAGGCTTGTTGAGGAAACTTTAGCGCGTGAGTCTTGGACGCATGAGCAATGGAAGAATTGGCAGCGAACCCGGCTGCTCGAAGTCCTTCGGCGCGCGGCTGGGGATGTGCCGTATTACCGGGATTATTGGAGTCATGAGAAGTCCGGCTCTTGGGAGAGGCTTGAAAATTGGCCTATTCTTACAAAAGAAGAAATCCGCAAAACCCCCCGGGCTTTTATCAGCGAAAAAAGCCGCCAGGAAAGGCTTTATGGTGAGCAAACCGGAGGAACTACGGGAACGCCTCTTAATCTTTGGTTTGATAAAAAAGCAGTTCGCCAATGGTACGGGCTTTTTGAAGCTCGCTGGAGACGATGGTATGGCGTTTCCCGAAATGACCGGTGGGCCATTATCGGCGGCCAGCAAGTCGCTGCGGGCCTTAAAAAGGCTCCCTTTTGGGTTTGGAATGCCGGACTTCGGCAGCTTTATATCTCGGCGTACCATTTATTTCCAGAGGTTACCGGAAGCTGCCTTGATGCGATGAAACATGCCAAGGTTCGGTATCTTATCGGATACACTTCAGCGATTCATTTTTTAGCTTCGGAAATAATCCGCCAAAATTTTTCTCCGCCGTCGTTGAAAGTCATTATCACTAATGCTGAACCTTTTTCATCTGAACAGCGAGCAGTTATTGAGAAGGCATTTCAATGTCCTGTTCGGGAGACTTATGGAATGTCAGAAACGGTTGCTGCAGCAAGTGAATGTGACCACAAGAGCCTTCACCTTTGGCCTGAAGCGGGGTATTTAGAAGTGATTGACAATAAGGGGTCGGAAGTGGCTCCAGGGGAGATAGGCGAATTTATTTGCACCGGTTTTTTGAACGAAGCGATGCCGCTCATTCGCTATGCTGTAGGAGATCGCGGCAGCAAAAGAGATCCCGCTTTTGAAAACGGATGCGCCTGTGGGCGAGGGCTTCCTCTGTTAGGAGCAGTTCAGGGACGGACGCATGATATCGTGACTTTAAAGGATGGGCGGCAAATCTGGTATTTCAACCCTGTTTTTGCCGGGATCCCTATACGAGAAGCCCAAGTTATTCAGGAAGAGCCGGATATTTTCAGAATTCTGATTTCAAGCGAAAGACCACTGGAGGAATCTGAAGAGAAAATTATTCTTGAGCGTTTCCAAGCAAGGGCTGGATCCGTCAGTGTCAATATAGAATCATGCCCGTATATCCCAAGAGACAAGAATGGAAAGTTCCGCGCGGTGATTGTTAAAAATTCGAACACTAAACCGGCATCGGATAAAAAGCCTAATTTTCTATGAATAATCAAAATAAACCGCGTATTGTTTCAGAACTCGGGATTGAGACGGTCGAAAGGATGGTTTCGATTCATCAAGGAGCTTTCCCGGAAAGTTTTTTGACACAAATGGGGCACGAGGCGCTTAAGCGTTATTACGAATGGCTTTTAAGAGGACCCCATGAGGTTCATTCGGCAGGAGTTTTTGAAGGGGATTGGCTGACTGCTTATGCCTTGGGAGGGCTTTTTAAAGGAGCTCTAAGCGGGTACATAAAAAGAAACTCTCTTTTTTTGGCGAAAAGCCTATTGGCGAAGCCGCACCTTTGGGTGAGAAAAAAGACACTTCAAAAAATGGCGGGAACTGCAAAGCTTTTCTGCAATGTTTTGTCGAAAAACACACACTCTTTAAAACATTCGAAAAGCTCTTTTGGTGTTGCTGTTATCGCCGTTGATCCATTGAGGCAGGGCTTAGGGTATGGAAAACAGCTTATGGAGGAACTCGAAGCCGCTGCCGTGCACAAGGGGTTCCACAAGATGGATCTAACTGTGAGTCCATCAAACGGCAAGGCCCTTTCTTTTTATCAAAGCCTGGGATGGGACAAGGTTTACGAGGGAGGGCGATGGCTTGGAAAAATGGAAAAAGAGAACATTCTTAGAGGAGATAAAGGAGGAGGCAAGAATCCATCTGTGGCGGTGGTTATGGCGGTAAGGAATGAAGCGAAGTTTATCCGCAAAACCCTGGATGCTGTATTGGGGCAGACTTACCCAAAAAACAGTCTGGAAATCATCATCAGTGATGGTCTTTCCGATGATGGAACTCGTGAGATCTTGGACGAGTATGCCCAAAAAGATCCGCGAATGGTTATTCTTAAGAATCCGGGGAGAATTGTTTCGAGCGGTTTGAATCTCGCGATCCAAAAATCGACAGGAGAAATCCTGGTGCGGGTAGACGGCCACACGATCATTGAGCCTGATTATGTTGAGAAATGTGTTTATGCAATTTTGGAGTCCAAGGCTGACGGCGTTGGGGGAAAGATGAATGCTGTAGGTGAAGCACCTTTTCCCAAAGCGGTAGCACTGGCAACCAGCACACCCCTCGGAGTCGGTAATGCGCGGTTTCATTACTCAGATAAAAAGGAATGGGTGGATACCGTTTATCTGGGAGCATGGCGGAAGGATATTTTTCAGAGAATCGGGTTATTTGACGAAACACTGGTGCGTAATCAAGATGACGAA
>CAYRBY010000047.1:0-15304 GCA_964422635.1 uncultured bacterium | reverse complement strand
TACCGGCCTATCATTTATCCTGAGTACGTCATCCCGCCTGAGAAAAAAGTAAAATTAATAGAATAAATCTCGCCATAACACCGTCAAATCGTTAAACTTATCGCATGAAAGATCCGGATCTGGAGTTGGTCGAGCGTGCTCGAAAAGGCGATAAGCAGGCTTTTGGGCAGCTTGTAAATCATTATTATGAGATGGTTTATATGGTCTGCTACGGTGTTCTGCATTTGCGCGAAGCAGCCCGTGACACGACCCAGGACGTCTTTCTCAAAGCCTTTCAGGAAATCGCCCGGTTCAAGGGGGATTCCAAGTTTAAGACCTGGCTTTACCGGGTAGCGATGAATGCGGCCATTGATGCCGCCCGAAAGCGCAAACCCCAGGTCTCCCTGGATGGCACCGATGCTTCGGATGACGAGGATCAAAAGCCTGTGGTCATTGAAGACACCACCGAAGGCCCGCGAGATCAGGCTTCACGGGGTGAGATCAAAGTGCTGATGAAACAGGCGCTTGAAGAGCTTTCACCCGAACATAAAGCCGTACTTGTGCTGCGTGAATGGGAAGGTTTGAGCTACGAAGAAATTGGAGAAACGCTGGGCGTTGAGCTTGGAACTGTGATGTCGAGAATTTTTTACGCCCGCAAGAAAATGGGAGAAGTGCTGAAAAAGATGGGGCTTAATGCCCAGACAACAACTCGAAGCCGCGAAGGTAGAAAATGAAACCCGAACCTGAAAATCCTCAAATTCAAAAGCTGTATCGCGAGATGCTTCTCGAAGAAGTCGACCCCGCCTCCCTCAAGGACGAAAAGAAAGCTTTCATCGCTGCGCATTTTAAAGCCGCACCTGTTTTTTCTATACGTCCTGTGGTCTGGGCGCCATCCTTTGCCTTGTGTGTGGCCGCATTCTTTGTTTTTGTGATCCGCCCGCAGATGGCTATGCGCCCAGTACCTGCGGCTGTTCAGCAGACTGCGGTTCAAGCTGGCCAGGCCGCCGCGCCCGCACCGGCCGTCTTAAAGGCTCAGCCTGAGGCGCCCGCTCCTGCACCTGTGGACAAGCAAAGTAGTTCCCCAGACCGGATTATTTCTGTTTCACATCTTTCAAGTGATATGGGTACGCCGGTTGTTTATCATAAAACGGTTGAAGACGTTCCCGTGGTGGTCGTATGGCTTTTTCCACATCCGTCGTCCCTGCCGGTTCCGTGAAATGCAAGGAGGCCTTATGAAATTCTCTCAGAAAACGGCCTGTGTTTTTTTGAGCCTCATGGGGATGTTTTTAGCCATTCCGTCAGCCCATGCGGCGGAGCGCCTTACCATTACCTGCATTGCCGCTTCCAATAACGGGCATGACTTCGACATTGATAACGATGCCTACCGCGATCAGATCATGCGTCTTTTTGCCTATAAATCGTATGACCAGTTAGGGCTTGCGGCCGTGAATCTGGAACCCGGAGTTGCCTCCGAAATGAAGATTCCGGGCGATTATGACCTCTATTTAAAGCTTATCAGTGTGGAAAACCATCAGGACAGGGTCCATGTTCTTATTAAAAAGGGTGGAATGGAGTACGTCGATACCATTTTGACCCTCACAAAACCGGGGGTGGTCTTCCTGGGGGGGCCGAAGATGGATGAAGGAGATTTAATAATAGTGCTAGAAATGGGCTTTTAAAATGAATAAAATAACCGACCACTCGTCCTTATGGGTGAATCATTCCTTAATTTCTTTTGCAGGAAACCCGGCGGGAAGTTAAGTGACACTGAAGAAGTAAGAAAGGAGCAAGGCGAATGAAGATGAAGTTTGCAAGTCTCATGGCAGTGATGATGTTGGTGGCCTTCGGAGTTTCCGTGCAGGCGAAACAGGTTCTGGCGGCTGAAGAGTTGGTGATTGCGGATTTTGATACGGGTGACAAGCCGAATAACATCGGCGGTGACTTTGGCGGCTGGGATAAAGACCCGAACGATGAAACTCAGGGTACCCAGATGTCTTTTGAACCGGATGATGCTCTCGGTGATCCCGCGGGTTATGCCATTAGCCTTAACTATGACGTTGATTCCCCGAACCCTGCTTATAACGGTTTCTGGATGAAACTTAATGGTGAAGATGCTTCCAAGTACAACACACTTAATTTCTACATTAAGGGCGTTGCTGCGAATGGCTTCACGAAGCGCGTTAAGATCGAACTCAAAGACATGACGAACAAGCCTTCTCCTTACATCGTCAGCGGCATTACAGAACAGTGGCAGAAGATTTCGATTCCTTTCGAAAAATTCCGCCGTATTACGGACTGGAGCGCCCTGAACGAATTCGTTGTGGTTTTTGACGACATCAACTCGAACCCCAAGAAGGGTACGATTTTGATCGATCAGGTTACGCTTTCGAAGAATTAATCGCCGCGCTGCAAGTCTCGCGGAAAAGTTTGAGCGGCGGGTTGAAGGCAACTTCACCCGCCGCTTTGTTTTAGAAATGCCTTAGGGGACAGATTAAAATCTGTTCCAACAATCCCGGGGAGTCTATGAATCGAATCCTCACAGCGTTACTTCTCGTTCCCGTCCTTTCCGGCTGCGCAACGCTTAGCGGCGGCCCCAAGCCTGGCCCTGAATATCAGCAGAAAGTCATGCTGCTTGTTTCCGATGGGTATCAGCAGCACCAGGCCACGCGTTCCAGTTACGATGTGGGGGATTTACAGTCCTTTCATTCCCAGCATACCTTTCCTATACAAATTGAAGATGCCTTCAAGAAAATCTTCTCTCAGGTTGAAGTTATTAAAAACGAACCCGGAATCGAAGCGGGGGAGCCTGATGTCCCCGCTGTTTTTGAAGTTCAGATGATTGACCTTGCCAATGATATTTACAATGAGGCGGACAACTACCGTGCTCAGGCCACGATCGCTGTGGCCATGAAAAGTCCGGGCGGCGAAATATTCTGGCAGCAGGCATTCCGCGGTGAAGGCTATGTGAATGTGGACCCGCAGTTCTCGACAGGGCTGGGCCCTCAGGACGCTGTGGTTGCGGCTGTTGAAGATGCCATTGATCAAATGAAGACAGCCATTATCACTTCGCCGCAGGTGCAGAATCAATTGAAGTACTACAATGCGATTAAACAGGCCCGCAATCAGACCGAACAAAAAATTTAGGCGGCGGCATCATCATGAAAAGACTTTCGAAATTCAGCAGAATTATTTTGGCAGCTCTTCTTTTGTCCGGCAATCTCCCCGCTGCTTCTGCAGCTCCGAAGGCGCCTGATTTCACAGGCACAGGAGTTGATGGAAAAACTTATTCCCTTTCCCAGTATCAAGGCAAGGACCTGGTGCTTTATTTTTGGGCCACGTGGTGTCCGGCCTGCCGCCGTGATGCTGAAGGTTTCAGGAAAGTTTACGAGACCTATAACGGCAAGGCCGCAGAGATTGTGACCGTGAGTCTTGATAAGGACCTCGATAAGCTGAAAGCTTTTGTTGAAGAGAAGAAAGTTCCTTACCCAATTCTCTTTGGCGGCAAATCCTGGGACAACCCCATTGCTGAGGCTTACCATGTGGACTCCACACCCACTTACATTTTGATTTCAAAGGACGGTGAAATCATCCGCAAAGGTGCTTTCAGTTCTGAGCTTGAAACCGATCTTGTCCGCCTTCGTGATAAAGGCGCTGCTGATTTTCTTGTTGCCCCTGATTTTTCAGGAACAGATCTGCAGGGGATTCACCACAGCCTTTCCGATTACAAAGGCAAAAAACTTGTCCTTTATTTCTGGGCCACCTGGTGCCCGGCCTGCCGTCAGGATACTCCCAACATTCGAAACCTGATTCCTGATCTCCAAGCCAAAGGTGTTGAGTTTGTCTCCATTAGTCTGGATAAGGAAAAAGATAAACTTCAGGCCTACATCAAAGATAATGCCCTGACTTTTCCGGTTATCTTTGGCGGAAAGTCCTGGGATGACGCGAATGTGAATGCTTACGGAATTCATTCCACACCCTCCTATGTCCTCATTTCGCCCGCCGGGGCCCTCGAAGGCACCGGTCACTGGAGCGAAGAGATTCGTGCGGCTTTATTGTCGTAACCTGTCTTTATATCGGTTCTTAAATCGATCCCGCTAGCGATAGTGAATGTTTTTAAAAAGTCTTAAGTCAATATTTTTCAAGCACTTACGTTTGACAGACTGAAAAAACAGCAGGTATAGTTCCTTTGCCGGTGTCTTGGTTCCGGCAAATTCGCGAAGTTCCGGGGGTGGAGCGTGGGAGAAGCGGCCAGGAATCTCAGGGAAGTTCCGAAGGACACCGAACGCAGGTGGGAAGCTGTTCTTAACGAATTACAATCGTCCGCAATTTTTAAGCTCGATACATTGGCCCGCCAGGTGCCTCAGGCGAACGAGCATTTTTCAGAAGCCCGCGAGCAGCTCGGCTCGATCTTCAAGAAATTTTCCCGCATCATGGAAATGATTTATCACTTCCGCGGACACACCGGTTATTTCGAAAGCGCAGCCTCGGAGTCTCTTGTTAATTGTCTTGTTCAGGATTCCGTGCAGGAAGTCCTTCACGCGATGACTTATGAAGTTTCTTTTGCAAATGTTACGGTGCTCAAAATTATCCCGCATGACCTCGCACCCGTGGGGCTGCCGCAGGAACATCTCGATATGATCCTTTTTCAATTGATTGATAATGGGCGGCGTTCCTTGGGCGGCCGCGCAGGCATTGTAACGATTGAGGTCCAGGAAAAAAATTACCTCTCGCCTGAAAACCGCGGGGGACGGCGTGTTCATATCCGTGTTTCGGATACAGGCCCCGGCCTTGCTGAGACCGATATGCCGTATCTTTTTGAGCCCTTTTTTACGGGCACGCAAACCCGTTCCCGCTGCCTTGGACTTTTCATGGTTAAAAAAATTGTTGAGCTGCACCGCGGCACCATTCGCGTTGAAAGTTCTGTCCGCGGCAACTCCTTCCATCTTGAGCTTCCGGCCTGAAGGTTTGATCGATGAAAAAGAAAATGCTGGTCATTGATGATGAGCCGGGTGTGCTCGACATGATTCAAGGTCACTTCAAACACCGGGGTTTTGAAATCTACACCGCAGATGACGGTCTTGCGGGAGTTGAAATTTGCCGCAAGGTAAAACCAGACGTGATTTTGCTCGACCTTAAAATGAAAGAGATGGATGGTGATGAAGCTGTTCCTCAATTGAAAGCGTTGGTTCCTGACGCGGTGGTTTTCATGATCTCGGCTTATCAGGATGAGAGGCTTCAAAATCGCATCAAGGGTCTGGGGATAGACGCTTATTTTGAGAAGCCGGTTTCGATTCTTGAGCTTCAGCGCGCCGTTGAAAGCGCTCTTCTCAAAACGGATTCGTGAGGTTTTGTGCATGAAAAGAGGGCTGTTAGGAATGCGAGTCTTTCCCTTAGCCCTTTTGACTAAAGAGGTTAAGCGCGGTTAAAAGTTTAAAAAACTTTTCCAAAAACACTTTTAATGTTTTTTGTAAATAGCTGATATTAAACAAGTTACAGCAAAAAAAGTACGAGAAATGCATTGACTCACAGGAATCGGAAGATAGAATCCTTAAGCGGTAAAGAGAACCAAGCTTCACCGCCCCGTTTTCTGCCCCCGATTCATCATCAGTTGATGCCAGTTACGACCGGCTCTCGATGGGCTGGAAGATTTAAAAAGCGTGGAGCTGCCTCGCAATTGAGAACAGCTATCCCCCCCACGCTTCCAAATTCTCTCGCAGGTGATGATAGCTTTGAAAACAAAGAAACATTCAAGAAGCATTATTGTTCGGATCCCCGCAAAGACTTCTGATTTTTTTCAGTTCTGCCTGCCTGGAAAGTCACTTCTGTTTGAAACGAGGAATATGCGATGAACCTTTACTCGCTTTCTGTTCTTCTTTTTGCGTTTGGGATTTTTTTGACAGCCATTTTTGCGCTCGTAAAAGACGTCAGTCTTGTCACGATTCGTTTCGGGATTTTTAGCTTGATCGTTTGCGGGTGGGCGTTTCTTTATACAGCATGGACGGGATATGACCTTAATCCGGATCTGCGGTTGAAATTAGTGCGCTATTCGGAAATGTTTGCAGTTTTTATCCCCACACTTTGGATTCATTTTGTTTTTGAGTTTGTGGGACGGAAAGGCTCCCGGGGATTTTTCCCTGCTTTGTATTCGACCGCTGCTTTGTTTGCTGTTCTTTGCCCGACCCCATTATTTTTTAAAGGACTCAAAGCCGTACCTGTCTTTGGATATTACAAAGACCCTGGGCCCGTGCTGTATGTCTTTTTTGTGTTCTTCTGCATTTGTGTGTTGATTGCATTTGTCGAGCTCTTCCGCGCCTACCGCACAGCAGAAGAACCCAAGAAAACCCAGATTTGGTATTTCCTGATGGGGTGGGGAATGGCCTTTCTTGGAGGGACAGGTACTTTCCTTCCTGCATTTGGAGTCACGCAATTTTACTGGCTTTTTTTCTTGATGCCGTTTTACTCCATATTCATGGGAATAGCGCTCACGCAGTTTGGCTATCTTGAACAGCGGAAAGTCATGGAAGCTGTTCGCCGTGAAAAACTCGCCGCTATTGGCACTCTTTCCGCCTGCATTAACCATGAACTCCGAAGCCCGCTTTTCGTAATTGAAGGTTTATCTAGCGCGCATCTTGAAGGCAATCCGGATCGAGCGGTGAAAGACCCAGCTGTTGAAAAATCGATGCGGAAAATCTCAGAGCAGTCACGCCGGGCGCTTGAAATCATGAAAACCCTTTCCGATTTTTCGAAGCAGGAAATGGATGCGGGCAGTATCGAACAAAAACCGGTTTGCATTCGCGAGACCTTACAGAAAGTAAAACCGCTGATTCAGCATGAGCTGGCAGTCCGGAATGTCAGCTTGAGTGAAAAAATCCCGGAAGATGTTTCTGAGATGATCGTGAACCGCGGGCACCTTGAAGAAATTCTTTTCAATCTTATTTTAAATGCCTGCCAGGCTGTTCGAGCGCGGCTTTCGGTAAGTGCAGATTCTTCACGCGGTGAAGTTCGTCTTGAGGCCTGGCGCTATAACGGATCTATTATGTTCAACGTAGAGGACAATGGCCCTGGGATTCCTCAAAATCAGCTTAGCAGGATCTTCGAGCCCTTCTATACGACAAAGGAATCTGGAACAGGTCTGGGGCTTTATATCACCAAGCAGCTTGTTGAAAAGAATAAGGGCAAAATTTCTGTCAAATCCGAGGAAGGGAAGGGAACAACCTTTACTCTTCGCTTCCCCCGCGCATGAATCCCTACAATTTCTCGCTTCTTTGTTTTGCCTTCTGCTCACTTTTGATAGGCGTTCTTGTTTATATGAAACGGAATGACTCTATAGGAACCTTGTACTTTGTTTTTTCCGTTCTCATTTCTGCTTGGGGTTTGAACATAGCCATTCTGTTTAATCATGAGGTCAGTTACGAGACAGCGCTCTTCGTTTCACGCGTGGGGAACATTGCTGCTGTCTTTGGAATTGTTGTTTGGCTCAATTTTGTTTTGGCGTATACGAAAAAAAGGGGCGAGTATTTAAAAGTGTTAAAAACCGCATATTTTACTGCGTGTTTTATTGCGCTATTTGGATTCACTCGATTTTTTATCCCTAATGTTGATGGAGCGGCAGGGTTTAAATATTATGGACGGCCCGGCCTGATATTTCACAGTTTCGTTCTGTTATATATTGTAGTGACAGGATTTTCTGCCGCGCTGCTCTGGAAACAATCTCAAGGAGCGGGGCGCAACCAACCGCAGACAGTAAGGCTCTTTTGGGCAAGTTCGCTCGCTTTTTTGTGCGGAGCCCCAACCTTTTTACCAATCTATGGAATAGCTTGCCCGCAATTTGCTCTTCTTCTGCTTCCTTTTTATCCATTTGCGGTGGCGTACTGCATTATTCGAAAGAATCTTTTTGACGAAGAAGATTTAGCTCAAGCCGCTCACCGCGACAAGCTTGCCGCTATTGGCACTATCGCCGCAAGCATCAATCATGAGATTCGAAATCCTCTCTACATCATTCACGGAATGGCTGAATCCTTCCTCGAAAACTTTCGGGGTGAGCATCAGAATCTTGCAGCTGTAAAACAGGAGTCCGTCGCAGTGCTTGAGCGCACCGCCGAGCAGGCCAAGCGAGCCATGGACATCATGGGGCAATTGTCACTCTTTGCTAAGCAGAAGGTGTCCGATTCTGAAGCTGAGCCCCAAGTTGCGAATCTTTCCGTGTGTTTGGAAAACGTGCTGCCATTAGTGCGCCACGAGATGGCGCTTGAAAAGATTCGATTCGAAAAAGACATCCCTGAAAACCTTCTTGAGCTAAAAGCCAATCCGCGTCAGCTGGAAGAGATTCTTTTCAATTTAATTGTGAACGCCTGCCAAGCCATGAAACCCAAGGGCGGTCGAATTCGCGTAAGTGCCAAGCAATCAGTAAACAAAGTAGTCATCCAGATTGAAGACACGGGGCCGGGAATTCCTCAGGATCGCCTTAAGCAAATTTTCGAACCCTTCTACACCACGAAGGAAGAAGGGACTGGCCTGGGACTTTACATCACGCGGCAATTGGTGGAGAAGAGTGGCGGTAAAATTACGGCCATATCGCGTGAAGGAATGGGAACCGCCTTTAGCTTGGAGTTTCAAGCATGATGACAGCTTGTTCGCATGCTTTGTTCACGTTTGCGTTTGGGGTTTTTCTTATCAGCGTACTCTCTCTTTTAAAAAGACGGGATCAAATAGGGCAAAGCTTTTTCTTTTTTAGTCTTCCAGTATCGTTGTGGGCCCTTTTCATTTCTGTTTGGATAACGCAGGAATATTCTTATGACGCCACATTAAAGTTGTCACGTTATTGTAATGTAGCGGCGTTGTTTATTCCGGTCACATGGCTCCATTTTATTGTCTTATTCACCAACAATTTTACGGTGCGAGTACGAACAATAATTATTTTTCTATATGGTACAACAGTATTAATTTTCCCATTTGCCCCCGCATCGTCCCTTTTTGTCTCCGGTCTTCATTCGATTATGGGGTTGAAGTACTACACATCGGCCGGCCCGCTTTACTGGATATTTACTGCCATCTTTTGCTGTGTTGTGCCTTATGGGTTTGCGATGCTTTTTGAATCATGTAAAAGATCATCCGGAGAAGAAAAATTAAAAATTAAATTCGTGATCATTGCGACAATTATTGGGTTTGTTGCAGGCGGCAGCACCTTTTTGCCTGTCTATGGAGTACCAGTTCATATGGGGCTTTTTTTAGTGATGCCTGCTTATCCTTTTCTTATGGGCGCCGCGCTTATTCGTTACGGCCTTTTTGAAGAAAAGGATTTAGCCCAAGCGGCGCACCGCGACAAGCTTGCTGCTATTGGCACGATTGCGACAAGCATCAACCACGAAATCCGAAACCCGCTTTACATCATTCATGGAATGGCCGAGTCCTTCCTCGAGAATTTCCGCAGCGAAAATCAGAATCTTGTAGCTGTGAAACAGGAGTCTGTTGCGGCATTTGAACGCACAGCCGAGCAGGCCAAGCGTGCCATGGACATCATGGGGCAATTGTCACTCTTTGCTAAGCAGAAGGTGTCCGATTCTGAAGCTGAGCCCCAAGTTGCGAATCTTTCCGTGTGTTTGGAAAACGTGCTGCCATTAGTGCGCCACGAGATGGCGCTTGAAAAGATTCGATTCGAAAAAGACATCCCTGAAAACCTTCTTGAGCTAAAAGCCAATCCGCGTCAGCTGGAAGAGATTCTTTTCAATTTAATTGTGAACGCCTGCCAAGCCATGAAACCCAAGGGCGGTCGAATTCGCGTAAGTGCCAAGCAATCAGTAAACAAAGTAGTCATCCAGATTGAAGACACGGGGCCGGGAATTCCTCAGGATCGCCTTAAGCAAATTTTCGAACCCTTCTACACTACGAGAGAAGAAGGAACAGGTCTGGGGCTTTACATAACAAGACAGCTGGTCGAAAAAAATGGCGGCAAAATCGCGGCGATGTCACGAGAAGGACTAGGGACCTCTTTTGACTTGGAGTTTCCGGTATGAACTACTATGCCGTGACGGCTTTCTTCAACGGACTCTTCGGACTCTTTGTTGTCTATTATGTTTTTCTAAGAAATCCCCGGAATCTTTTGAATCAAACATTTTCCTATTTTGGAATGGCTGTTGCTGGGTGGAGTCTTATCTATGCTCTCTGGTGTTGGGCTGAAAACAAACAGGACGCTGAGCGCTATGTGCGGCTTCACATGACGTTCTGCAGCATAATCCCAGCCACCTTCTTTCACTTTGTTGCGGTTCTGACAAGAAAAGATGAAAAACTTAGAAAAGGGATTGCTGCTCATTATGGCATCTGTCTTATCTTTGCTGTTCTCTGTCATACACCGCTTATGATCACAGGAGTGAAAGCAATTCTCACTTTTAAACACTGGCCTTCGCCCGGTGTGGTGCTGCCATTATTTGTGGTATATTTTTCTCTCCTGGTGATGTTCTGCTTTTACCTTATGGCTAAACATACCCTTCAGTCTTCGGGAGCAGAAAGAAATCAAAATCTGATTATTCTGATTGGGTTTTTGATCGGATTTTCAGGCGGGTGGACCAATTGGTTCTTATGGTTTGATATTCCTATTGAACCCACGGCTAATTTCTTTGTTGGGCTGCTTTTTGCCACTATGCTTTTTGCCATTGTCCGTTACGGTGTGATGGATCAGGATGTGCTTGTAGAGCTGGTGCGGAGTAACCGCTTGGCGCACATAGGGCTTTTAATTACGAGTATTAATCATGAAATTAAAAACCCGCTTTATGTCATTCGAGGACTTGCGGAGACGCAGCTTTCCAAAGAGGGGGTGAATGATAATAGTCAAAAGGAATTGAAAGAACTCTGTCTTAAAACGCGTGACCAGATTGATCGCATTGTTTTAATTATGCAGAAATTTTCCTCACTGGTAAAAAATGCCGAGGTTAAAGAGAGGATCTCTGATCAGGCTTCGGTTCAGCAGGCAGTGAAAAATGTTTTGGCTCTTGTCATAAACCAGTTCGAATTGGAAAAAATTAATTTTTCAGTAAATCTTCCAGAAGATCTGCCCCCGTTGGCTATAAACGGTATTCATCTTGAAGAAATTCTTCTCAACCTAGTGATGAATGGTGCTCAAGCGGTAAAGTTTCGCGCTGTAGGGGGTGCGGTTAATAACTCCTCTTCTGTCATTGGGAACGTCTCGATATCAGCCCTTCCAAATAATTCCCATATTGAGATTTACGTTGAAGATAACGGTTGCGGAATTAAAGATTTAAAAAGCTTATTTCAAGTTTTTTCTACTACCAAACCCGATGGTATGGGGCTGGGCCTCTACATAACGAAGCAGCTTGTTGAAAAGTACCGTGGCAAAATAACGGTTCAATCTAAACCCGGTGCTGGAACCCGTTTTTCATTCAAAGTTCCTATATTTTCAAGCCCTTCCAGCTTGAGAATTGAAAGCACTCTGCCGATATTAGAAAGCATTTAAACGCTTTTATTTTCAGAACCTTGGAGAATCCCCAATGCCTAAAAGAGTGATTTTGTATTCAGGATTGATCTTTTTTATGACATCCGTTATGTCCCAACCGGCTTTTGCTGTCGGATCGGGTGCGTTTGAAAACGCCTCGTTCAGCTCAGTTTCTCTGGGGCAATCTAATGCTGTGGTTGCGCAAGCGGATGAAGCGGCGGCTATTTCTTATAACCCGGCAGGTATAGCATATTTGCCTGGGATACAGACACAAACCAACGCAGCCTTTATAAGCGTTTTTTCAAAAAGACACACAGCCAATGATCATAATCAATCGAGTTCTGGGACTATCAGTGTGGTTCCTACCGGATATGTGACAATTAACCCGGGGCATTATTTGGGAGATAGAGTTTCATTTGGTGTTGGGTCTGACTCCCCCTTTGGTCTTGCTAACAAATGGAACTCAAACCAATCTCAAGTCCATTATGCGGGGTGGCGTAATTACCTCAAGATGTACACGATCAAACCAGTGGCTGCCGTGAAGATTTCTGACAAACTTTCAATTGGTGGTGGGCCTATTTACTATCGAATTTTTGATTTCGGAGGAATACAGGCTTACCCCAACGCAGCTGCTTTCGGAGCGGGTACCCCGGACGGGCAGGTGAGGCTGAACTTGTCGGGCAACACATGGGGCTGGCATATGGGGATGTTGGCTAAACCCATAGAGAAACACCAATTCGGTTTTTATTTTAGAAGCCCAGCTACAGTTCATACACGTGGTCAAATTAAGGTTGAGAACTCCACAGCCACAGGCAAGTTTGAAACCGGGGGAAAGGCTAAAATCGATTTGCCACTCAATTTCACTTTCGCATATGCCTATAAGCCCACGCCTAAGTGGACGGTTGAAAGCGACTTGGGCTTCACGCGCTGGTCAGCTCATAAAAGGCTTTACATAGATGCAGATCCTGTAAGTACGGCTGACGATGCCATTTTGAGGGCTATCGGAAAAACAGATAAAGATTACTCTGACGGTTGGTCTCTGCATTTGGGCGGTAATTATAAACCTAATGCTAAATTAACGCTACGGGCAGGGGGGCTCTTTTATTGGTCGGTTGTACCCCAAGATCATTTCATTCCAGCTGTTCCCGATTCAAATAGCGCAGGGATGTCATTAGGTGCTGGGTATGCTTTTACCAAGTACATTAGCGCTGATTTTGCATATTTAAACCGCTTTTGGTTTCGGCGTAAGATTGATAACAACATAAGTGAGACACTCGGCACCTCTATCGATGGACGTTATTCTTCTTATGCGCAAGAGCTAATAGTAAGTCTTAATATCAAATGGGATGAGTTGATTGGGCTCGATATGGGCAAGAAATCGCAATCTAACGTTTAAACCAATACAGATTTTAATGACATCGAGAAAAGCCTTAAACGATAACGAACGTATGAGTAGCCAATATCCTGAAGCCGTTTATTTGCGGGACGGCACTAAAATCATGGTTGATGGATTGCCTGATAATTTAATCGATCATCTGATTTGCGTTCACGGGTATGATGATCTGGCTATTGATTCAGAGTTGCGATACGTGATGTCTCAGTTGGACAAATTTTCTAATGATGGCGGCGACCTTCTCAAAAAGTGTTTTCATGCGTTACTCGTAGATCGCGTGGAGTTGACAAAGAAAATCAAAGGCCCTAACAAAAATAGGGATCGCGCGAATATCCCTCAAACGACTTATTCTATTGCAGATAATATAAGCGATATAAAAAGAGTCCTCCATTTAAGAAAACAAGTCTTTGTTGGAGAGGAAGGCTATCCAAACTCGGCAATTATAAATGGATTCGAGAGAGGGTCTTTGCATGTTATGGCGCAACAAGATGGCGAGTTGGTTGGGGTAGTTACCGTTAGCTTTGACAGTCCCAAAGGACTACCTTTAGATAAGTATCTTGATCTAAGTTCTTATAAAGGTAAGCAAAATGTTGAAATCGATAAATTGGCTGTTCTCCGAGGTAGCCGGAAGAAAGAGCTTTCATTTCAGTTGATGTGGATCTGCTACTCGATAGCCAAATTTGGCGGCGCCGAAAAGCTCTTTATCTTTACGTTGCGGAAAAAAAACGAAAACATTGATATTTATAGGCGCTTTGGTTTTTCAGAGATAGGGGAGTTTAAGCTATTCGCTGAAGAATACGCTGTTGCTTTTCAGCTTGATTTTGCTAGCTTTGATACTTACGACAAAAAATTGAAGACAAAACAATTGTTGGGGTTGGGTAAAAAGCTTTTGAGTAAATATAAGGCAACACGTTAAATGCTGTTTTGGAACTTTTATGCATTATTGTATTCGGGCGTTCAAAAGTTATTACCTTATCAGGATCTTATAGCCGCTATAAAAAGAGTGGTCGCGCAGGCAGAGCCGAGTGGCCCTGTGCTTGATGCTGGTTGTGGTAATGGTATCTTATCAGATGTCAGCGCTAAGTATTGCGGTGTTGACTATTCAGTAAGCATGTTGCAGGTTGCGAAGACAAAAAGCGAAAAGGCTTTTTTTGTTCGCGCAGACTTGAATGCAAAATTGCCCTTTGACGATTCCTCGTTCTCATTGTGCGTTTGTAATAACGTTTTGGCGTATTTAAAAAATCCTAACTTAATGCTCGTAGAAGTGTTTAGAGTTCTGAAGGCGGACGGGATATTTGTGCTTTCAACATTAAGAGCCAGTTTTAATCCTTTGCACATTTTGAGCGAGCACATTTCGCAATCATCTATATGGGATGTCGTAAAAAATATCCATCTTGTAATTCTGCTGTTACTAATGAATCGTAGAATTGTTCAAAAGCTACAGACGGGGGTGTACCGAGGCTTTGAGAAGGATGAGTTGATCGATTTGGCGCGAAAAACTGGTTTTGAAATTGTTTCAGCAGATCATGCATATGCAAAACAAAATATAATGTTGGTTGTGCGGAAGCCCAATTGCTAATACTCAATCTTCTAGTTTTATTTTCGTTCACCGCGACTTTGGTCATGAGCGTTGTTGTTTTTTGTAAGACGCGAGGCCGTCACGCGGGGTTAGTATTCTCCCTTTTTTCATGTGCAGTCGCAATCTGGTCGCTTGCGACCTTCTTTTTTTGGACCACTAATTCGCCATTGTTTTGGGGACGAGTTATGTTCCTTGGGCCAATTTTTATGGCGCCATTATTTTACGAGTTATCACAAGTCTTTCCAAATCGCGTAACAAATAAGCTTTATCATCGATTCATATATTACATTCCCGCGACACTCTTCCTGTTTCTTGTCCCGTCAGATCTCATCGTTCAAAGAATAATTTTCCCGCGTCGCGAAGTCGTCTACGGCGTGGGGAATATGATGTTCGGGGTGTATTTCGCCCTCTATTTTATCGCAGGTTTTTTTCACCTCTGGAAGGGGTGGAATGGCGCAAAGGGGATCCAGCGTCTCCAGTTCAAGTATTTGTTTATGGGTATATTTCTTTCAGCGCTGATAGGTGTCTTTACGAATTTAATACTGCCTTTGCTGGGCACATCGCAATTCAATCAGATAGGGCCTGCCTCAACAGTTATATTCGTTGGGTTTGTGGGCTTCGCCATCTTAAGACATAAGCTATTGGACATTTCAGTCGTTCTCAAAAGAACAGTGGTTTTTGCTGGCTTGCTAGGTAGCGTTTTTGCTGTCTATTCAGCATTCACATTTTTTGTGAAGGAGTGGGTTGATAGATATCTTGGGGGAGGGAGTCTTTGGGTCTCTTTTTTTACCATAACTATTTTAGTGGTTGGTTATGACCATATAAAAAATGCATTGGTCGATTGGACGGATAAGTATCTCTTTCAGAAAAAATACGATTATCAGAAACTTCTTAAAGACGCATCGCG
>CAYRBY010000046.1:0-15845 GCA_964422635.1 uncultured bacterium | reverse complement strand
TTGTTTTTGATTGCCCGATGGTGAAATGGTATCACACTGCCCTTTGGAGGCATGATTCCTGGTTCGAGTCCAGGTCGGGCAGTTTTTACGGCCTGAAAAAATACGGTTTGAAAAGGAACCTGTAATGAATAGCACCAATTCGGAAAGATGTTCGTTTTGCGGGCGCGATAAGCGCAAGGATGTCCGGAAGATATTTGCGGGGCCTGGCGTTTACATCTGCGACATCTGCATTAAAATCTGCAGTGACATCCTCGACAAGGATCAAACCCGGACAGCCAAGCCGGTGGATAACCTCGTTGCGCGTCTTGTGGTTCCGAAGCCTCGCGAAATCAAGGAAAAGCTGGATCAGTACATCATCGGTCAGGAATCTGCAAAGAAGCAAATCTCTGTGAGCGTTCATGCGCACTATAAACGGGTAAAGCAGGTTGGGCAGTCTACGGATGATGTGGAGCTTGAAAAAAGCAACATCCTCATGATTGGCCCCACGGGTTCTGGAAAGACGCTGATGGCCCGGACACTGGCGAAGCTTCTGGATGTTCCTATCGCAATTGCGGATGCGACCTCTTTGACCGAAGCGGGATATGTAGGTGAAGATGTGGAAAATGTTCTTCTTCGTCTCCTGCAGGCAGCAAATTTTGACGTGAAGCGCGCGGAGCTGGGGATTGTCTACATTGATGAAATTGACAAGATAGCTCGGACTACGGAAAACGTTTCAATCACGCGTGACGTTTCCGGTGAAGGTGTTCAGCAGGCGCTTCTTAAAATTTTGGAAGGAACCATTGCTAACGTTCCGCCGCAGGGCGGGCGGAAGCATCCTCAGCAAGAATATATTCAGATCAACACGAAGAACATCCTGTTTATCTGTGGTGGAACCTTTGCTCATTTGGATTCTATTATTCGAAAGAGGACCTCTAAAAAGTCTCTTGGTTTTGGGGCGATGTCGACGAAAGACTCTGAAGAGCTTTCTTTGGGGGAAGTTTTGGCCATGGTTGAAACCGAAGATTTGCTGAAGTTTGGGCTTATTCCGGAATTCATTGGCCGGTTTCCCGTGTTGACGACGCTGCATGGTTTGAGCGAAGAGGATTTAATCCGCGTTTTGACAGAGCCCAAGAATGCTCTGACAAAGCAATATGAAAAGCTTTTTCGCATGGAAAATGTGGAGCTTCGGTTTGAACCGGATGCGCTTCGCGAGGTGGCGAAGCGTGCACTGCGCAAGGGAACGGGTGCACGTGCGCTTCGTTCTGTCCTTGAGGGTGTAATGATGGATGTGATGTATGATGTGCCGTCCGATGCAAGTATTGCGGAATGCATTGTGACGCGCGAGGCGATTGAAGGTAAGGCCCAGCCTAAGCTGGTCCGCCATAGTCAGTGGGTTCAGTCCGCGTAAGTTTTGTAAACAGCTGGAGGAGTGCCCTTGAAACCGATGAAGAATTCAACAAAAGAAGCTTTGGCGGGATACGGATTTTTAACCCCGAACCTTCTCGGGTTTTTGATTTTCACATCTATTCCTGTTGTTGCGTCGATGGTTCTGAGTTTTGTGGATTGGGATTTACTGTCTGCGCCGCGTTTTGTCGGCTTTGATAATTTTATTGAACTCTTCAAAGATCCGTTTTTCTGGCAGTACTCATGGAATACGATTTATTTGATGCTTGCGATTCCCCTCAGTATGGCAGGGTCGCTTATTCTCGCCATCGGGATGAATCAAAAACTCAAAGGAATCATTTTTTTTAGAACCGTTTATTTTCTTCCGACGCTGTGTGCGGGTGTCGCTATCTATATGCTCTGGCGGCTGATCTACAATCCCGAATTCGGCGTTTTAAATTCTTTTATTGCTCGGGTGGGAGAAATCCTGCACATTCCTCTTAAAGGTCCGTATTGGTTAACTGATGAAAAGTGGGCAAAGCCCGCTTTGATTATCATGAGTGTCTGGCAGTCTGTTGGCGGCTATAACATGATTTTGTATTTAGCGGCATTGCAGGGCGTTCCGCGTGACCTTTATGACGCGGCCGAAGTTGATGGAGCGAACGCTTGGCAGAAATTTTGGGCAGTGACCTGGCCGCAGATTTCACCAGCCACTTTTTTTATTGCCATCATGAGTATTATTGGCGGGTTTCAGGCCGGTTTTGATCCAGCCTATATTATGACGGGCGGTGGCCCGAATGGATCTACGACCACGATTATTTATTACATTTATAATAATGCGTTTGAATGGCACAAGATGGGGTACGCAGCTTCTATTGCCTGGGTGCTTTTTATCATTGTTTTTATTTTCACCGTCCTGCAATGGCGCTTCTTTGGCCGGCGGGTCTACTACTATTAAGGATCCCATGAGTATTTTGAGCGAGAGCAAAGAATCTGTGAAAAAGTCAGAGCCTTCTGAAAAGAGCAAACCTGTTCTTGATCTTACGCTTGAAGTGATGAAGAAGCGGAAGCTTCAGCGTGAAATCATAGGGAAGACTTTTTCTTACATCATTCTTTTGATTGGTGCGGTCGCAATGGTGGGCCCCTTTCTTTGGATGGTCACAACGTCTTTAAAAGAGCCGAGCCAGGTTTTTTCTTTTCAGAAAAACTGGTGGGAAGAATGGATTCCTACAACATTTGTGTGGCAGAACTATCTCAAGCCCTGGGACGCGGTGCCCTTTGCCCGTTTTTACATGAACTCTATTTTCATTGCTGTTTGTGTGACGGCGGCCCAAGTTGGAACCAGCTCTATGGCCGCATATGCCTTTGCGCGCCTTAACTTTCCGGGCCGTGACAAGATTTTCTTTGGCTACCTAGCAACGATGATGGTTCCTGGTGCGGTCACGATGATTCCGGTGTTCATTCTTTTGCGCTATCTGGGATGGGTAGACAGCTACAAGGCGTTGATTTTGCCGGCAGCCTTTACGGCGTATGGAACATTTATGCTGCGGCAATTCTTTTTGACGCTGCCGAAGGATCTTGAGGATGCTGCAAAAATTGACGGTTGTTCTTATGTTGGAATTTTTTGGAGAATTATTCTTCCGCTCTCTAAACCAGCGCTTGCAACGTTGACGACTTTTACGTTTATGGGAACATGGATGAATTTCATGTGGCCTCTGATTGTTTTGAACACACATGAAAAATTCACACTGCCCGTAGGTCTTGCATACTTTCAGAGCCTGCACCATACCGATTGGACCCTGTTAATGGCAGCGTCGGTCATGATGATCCTGCCTATTCTGCTGGTTTTTATTTTTAACCAGCGGTTCTTTGTGGAAGGCATCAAGCTTACAGGGATCAAGGGATAGCGCACCCATGCAGGCCATTGTTCTCGCGGCCGGTAAGGGCACGCGTATGAAATCAGAAAAGCCCAAGGTGCTCCATGAAGCTTTGGGACGCCCGATTCTGGATTATGTTCTTCGTAATCTTGAGTCCGTAGGTATTCGCAAGCCCGTGGTTGTTGTGGGTGCGGGTGCAGATCAGGTCAAAGCGTTTCTTGGTAAGCGCGCAGTGACTGCTCTTCAAGCTGAGCAGCGCGGAACTGGGCATGCGGTTTTGATGGCCCAGAAGGCTTTGGCGGGATACTCCGGTGATGTTGTGATTTGGCCGGGGGATATGCCGCTTGTGAAGCTTGAAACCTTGAAAGCTTTTTTGCGCAGCCACCGGAAATCCGGCGCTGCTGTCAGCGTTTTGTCTGCGATTCGTGATAATCCGGCAAGCTATGGCAGAATCCTCAGGCGGGCCGGGCGCTTCTGCGGCATTCGCGAGGAGCTCGATGCCACGGAAGAAGAACGCCGCATATGTGAAGTCAACACGGGCGTTTATCTGTTCGACAAAAAAAAACTTTTTGAAGCGCTCAAAAAGGTTCGTCCTCAAAATAAAAAGAACGAAATCTATTTGACGGACACGATTGAAATCCTTTCCGGCGAAGGTGAAAAGCTGGAAGCGTTTCCTTTTGCAGATTCCAGCGAGGGGCAAGGGGTGAATTCCCGTGTGGATCTGGCAGAAGTGGTGGAATGTCTTAATGCACGGAACATTCGGAAACACCAGGAAAACGGTGTGATGTTTGTGAAGCCTGAGCAAAGCGTTGTTGCTTCGGACGTGAAGATTGGCCAAGACACTGTGGTTTATCCGTGGAGCTACATTGAAAAAGACGTTCAGATCGGCTCCGGTTGTCAGATTGGTCCTTTTGCCAAGATTCGGTCCGGGACTGTCATTGGTGACGGATCTGTTATCGGGAGTTTTGTGGAAGTGAATAGATCCCGGTTAGGCAAAAAGGTTTCCGCAAAACATCTTGCCTATTTGGGAGATGCGTTGATTGGTGATGAAACGAATATAGGGGCAGGAACCATTACGGCTAACTATGACGGAAAAAACAAGCATCAAACCCGAATTGGGAAAAAAGTCTTAGTGGGGTCGGATACAATTTTTGTGGCCCCTGTTGTTGTTTCTGATTTAGCACGCACCGGTGCTGGCGCTGTCCTCACGGCCGGAAGCGTTATTAAAAAAGGACAAGTGGCCGTGGGCGTCCCGGCAAAAACCTTGAACCATGGAAAGGCAAAACCGTGACTCGCGAAACCTTAGAACTGGGGGAACAGACCATGCTTCAAAGTATGACCAAACACAAATGTGATGATACGCTGGTCATTTTGGGCGGAAATTCCAATCCGGGACTCACAGCGGAAATTTCGGATCTTCTTGGAACGCATCCCGCGGATGTTCTTTGCGGGCGGTTTCCCGAGGGTGAAATTCAGGTGCAGATTAGGGATAACATTCGAGGCAAAGATGTGTTTATCGTTCAGTCGACCTGTACACCTGCCAATGACAATTTGATGGAGCTTTTGATTTTGATCGATGCTGCCAAAAGAGCTTCTGCGAAACGCGTGACGGCGGTGCTTCCGTTTTTTGGATATGCGCGCCAGGACCGCAAAGACCGTCCCCGTGTTCCGATCACGGCAAAGTTGGTGGCGAATATTATTACGAAGGCGGGCGCGGACAGAATCTTGACTATGGATCTTCATGCCGGTCAGATTCAGGGTTTTTTTGATATTCCTGTCGACCATCTCTACTCAATCAATGTGATGACGGAATATTTGCAGAAAAAGAAACTCGAAAATCTGGTTCTTGTTTCACCGGACATCGGCGGCATTCGTATGGCTCGAGCCTATGCCAATATTCTCGGATGTCCCCTTGCGATCGTTGACAAACGCCGCGAGGATGCAACCAAGACACACGTTATGCATCTTATTGGTTCAGTAGAAGGACGTAATGTTGTGATTACTGACGATTTGGTTTCCACGGGTGGATCGCTCGTGGAAGCTGCCCGCGCGCTCAAAAAGGCCGGAGCTTTGGATGTTTATGCGGCAGTTGTTCATCCGATTCTGGCGGGGCCCGCCATTGAGAGGCTTCAAGGCTCTGATCTCAAAGAGCTTATTGTTACAAATTCAATTCCGCTTGAGGAGCGCAAGAGGATTCCTGTGATCCACCAGCTTTCTGTGGCCGGGCTCCTTGCGGAAGCGATTCATCGTATTCACCACAACGAGTCGGTCAGCGCACTTTTCTCCAAAGCAGGGGTTGAGGCGTAGCGTTTCTCGAAAAATTTCAAAGTAATCCTTAGGAGGATTTTAAAATGCAGACATTTGATCTTGGAGTAAAACTCAGAAAGAAAGTAGGCGGTCGTAACGGGGGCCGTCTTCGCCGCGAAGGATCGGTTCCTGCGATCGTTTACGGACATGGTATGGAGCCTGTTCCTGTTGAAGTGAATGCACGTAATTTGCAGCAGGCGCTTAACACAAAAGCGGGTGAAAACGTTATTGTGAAGCTTAATGCAGAAGGCGTGACTCTTAAGGAGTCGACATGTCTTATTAAGCAGATCCAGCATAACCCGATAACGGATACGATTCAGCATGTCGACTTTACTGTGGTATCGTTGACGGAGAAAATCGAGGTTGAAGTTCCGATCGTTGTTAAGAATGCAGATGAAGCGGCGGGTGTCAAAGCTGGCGGTGTTCTCGATGTTGTTCATCACGAGGTGACGGTGAGCTGCTTGCCGACACAGATTCCGGAAGCTATCACTGTGGATGTGAAGACGCTTCAGATGGGCCAGTCCATTCACGCCAAAGAGCTTGTTGTTCCTGAGGGAGTCGAGCTTCTTATTGAGCCCGAAGAGGTTGTGATTGCGCTTCATCATCCGAGAGACGAAGAAGCTTCTGCTGCCGCCGGAGAAGAAGCCGCAACGGCACCTGAGGTTATTGAAAAAGGTAAGAAACCGGAAGAAGGCGAAGAAGCTCCGGCGAAGAAGGCATAACCTTTTTTATTTAGGCGCCTGGCAGGCCGCCGCTCATGAAACTTATTGTTGGGCTGGGAAACCCGGGGAACACGTATCGTTTCACGCGGCATAATGTGGGACGGTTGTTTATTGATTTTTTTGCCGGGCAGGCGGGTGCTGATAGTCCTGATGTCAAAAAAAAGCTCAAGGCCACTCTTTTTCAGCTGGAGCTTCATGGACAAAGAGTTGTTTTAGCCTGGCCGGATCTATTTATGAACGTTTCCGGTGAGGCTGTTTCAAAACTGGTCGAAGCCTTCTCGATAGACCCGCACGAAGACCTCCTGGTTATTGTGGACGATTTGGCGCTTCCTTTTGGAAAGCTTAGGTTAAGATGCCAGGGTTCTGACGGAGGACACAACGGGTTAAAGTCGGTTCAGGCTTTTTTGAATACTTCCCAATATGCTCGCCTGCGTTTTGGTATTGGGCACCCGAAGGATTTCCAAGAAAAAGAACTGCGAAATCAGCCTGTTGAAGATTACGTGCTTTCTTCTTTCAGTAAGGAAGAAAAAAAACACCTCGAAAGCTTGTTTAAAAAGACCGAGATTGCGGTTCGATTTTGGATTCAAGGCGAGATTGCAAAGGCTTCAAGCTCCTTAACCTGTTAATTCTTAAGGAGTTAGGAATGAAAACAGCGCTTGCCTAGGAAGTTTTTTGTGATACAATACACGTTCCTAAAACTCAAGACGACTGCCCGTTCAAGGAGAAAAGCAGCATGAAATCGTATGAAGGTATTTTAGTGTTTCCGCCAACGGCGACGCCAGATGACCGCAAAGCGCAGGATAAGGCGATCGATACACTTGTTGAAAAATTTAAGGGTAAAGTGAATCAGAGAACCGACTGGGGAAAGCGCCCGCTTGGTTATACAATTAAGCGCTTTAGTGAAGGTGTTTTTTCGTTTGTGGAGTTTGATATGGCTCCTGAAGGGGTCTCTGACTTCCGCAAAGCCTTAGAAGTTCATCCGGAAGTTTTGAAGTATATGGTGACGGTTAAGGATCCTAAGGTTGGAAAAGTTGCCCCGCGTAAAAATGCAAAAAAATCTGAAGAACCTGCCCAGCCTGTAGCGGTTAAGAGTTAATAAAAAGGCGAGATATCTATGGCTGTTAGTTTTAACAAAGTGTTGTTAATGGGCAACTTGACGAGAGACCCGGAGCTTCGTTATCTCCCATCTGGACAGCCTGTCACGACATTCACAATTGCGGTCAATCGCAACTATGTTGCTCAGTCTGGCGAAAAAAAAGAAGAAGTTAGTTTTATTCGGATTGTGGTTTGGGCGCGTCGAGCTGAAGTTTGCAACGAGTATCTCCGCAAGGGAAGCCCTGTTTTTGTAGAAGGACGTCTTCAGAGCCGCAGCTGGGAAGCTCAAGACGGCAGCAAGCGCTCAACCTTGGAGGTTGTTGCGCAGAATGTGCAGTTTCTTTCCCGCTCCAAGGGCGCTGAGGGTGGCGCTCCGGATGCTGATGAAGGTGTTTTTGAAGACTCTGAAGCGCCTGCGAGCTCCAAGGGTTCCGCTTCTGTTTCCAATGCTGATCTTCAGCCGGACGACGAGATTCCCTTCTAGTATTTGCAAGATCCCTAAAAGTTAGAAGCCTGCAGTTTCCTGGATTCAGGGAGCGGGTTCATGAAGTTGAAGTTCTAAATTACAGATAAAGATTCAAAGGAGTTTTAGCATGCGTATGGCACCTCGTAATGACAGGGAAGACCGCGGTGAGAGAAGCTCTTCTGAGCGCGGCCCACGTAGAGCAGGTCCTGGTGGAGAAGGCCGCAGAGGCGGGCCTCGTTCCAAGGGTTTGGCTTTCCGTAAAAAGCAGAACCGTTTCAATATGGTGTTTATTCCCGGCCAGCTTACCGTTGATTATAAAGACACGGACAAGCTGACGCGCTTCCTCACGGAAAAAGGGAAGATAATTCCGCGTCGTATTACTGGTCTGACAGCCCGGCAGCAGCGTCTTCTTGCTCGCGCAATTAAAAAGGCTCGTCACTCTGGACTTATTGCGTTCCAGGCCGAATAAGGTTTTTGGATCCCAAATTAAAGGTTTGAAGGAGTATCACAGTTATGGAATTGATTCTTTTGCAGGATGTCGAAAAGGTCGGACGTAAAGGCGATGTTATCCGGGTTAGAGATGGGTTTGGACGCAACTTTCTTTTGCCTCAAAACCTTGCCCTTGTGGCGTCCCGCGAAAACCGTAAGTTTGTAGATGATTTAAAAGCCCGAGCCGCAAAGCGCCGCGCAGTCGAGAAGGCGGAAGCGGAAGTTGTTGCTAAAAAAGTTCAAGGGTTGAAGGTGACGCTTGAGCGTGCCGTCGGTGATCAGGACAAGCTCTACGGATCTGTTACCGCGGAAGATGTCCGTGAAGCGCTTGAAGCTCAAAAGTATATCTTTGATAAAAAACAGATCCATTTGAAAGAACCAATTCGTTCCTTGGGTGTCCATCCCGTGACCGTCGAGATTTATCCACAGGTGAAGGCGACGGTGTCCGTTGAGGTTGTTTCAAAATCCTGATCCCCTGATTAAGGGCTGGCCGTGGCAAGTTCAGAAATCTTGCAAAACCTAAATGAAAAGCTACCTCCGCAGAATAAAGATGCGGAGGTTTGCGTTTTAGGGGCCATGCTTTTTGAGGTTGAAGCCCTTCTCCGGGCCATGCAGATACTCAGGCCTGCATTTTTTTACGAAGAAAGCCACCGCAAGATATTCACCGCGATACAGTCTCTTTTCCAAAAAAACCAGCCCGTTGATTTAATTACGGTCGCCGAGGAACTTCGCAAGCGCAACGAGCTCGAAGCGGCGGGCGGAATGAGTTATTTGACTCAGCTTACTTCGCAGGTTCCTACAGCCGCCCATGTCGAACACTATGCTCATATCGTAAAAGATAAGGCTTTGACCCGGGGATTGATTCAGGCGGCTACGCAAGTTGTTCAGCGCTGCTATGATCCCGCAAGTGAAGCAAAACAGCTTTTAGATGAAGCGGAAAAGCTCATCTTTGATATTACCCAGAATCAAATTGAGGGAAAATTCTATGCCGTGAAAGAAATTATTCACAATAGTATGGAAACGATTGATCAGCTTTATCAGCGCAAAGAACACATCACCGGTTTGGCCACAGGATTTCACGAGTTTGATGTTAAAACCGCAGGGTTACAGCCGTCAGATCTGATTATTGCTGCGGGCCGTCCCTCCATGGGAAAATCGGCATGGGTGTCATGTATTTGCGAGCACGCTGGAATTATCCTCAAAAAACCAGTCGCGATTTTTTCTCTCGAAATGAGTAAAGAACAGCTGGTTCAGAGAATGCTTTGTTCGCATGCCAGAGTGGACGCACAGAAGGTTCGCACCGGGTATCTGTCTCACCAGGATTGGCCTAGGCTTACAAGTGCGGCGGGAAAAATTTCCGAAGCACCTATTTTTATTGATGATACACCGGGCCAGTCTGTTGTTGAAATTCGTGCCAAAGCGAGACGTATGAAAATGCAGCACGATATTCAGCTTGTGGTGGTGGACTATTTGCAGCTGATTCGGGGATCCGGGCATACAGAAAGCCGTCAACAGGAGATCTCGGAAATATCCCGCTCTCTTAAAGAACTTGCTCGTGAATTGCGTGTCCCGGTGATTGCGGTGAGTCAATTGTCACGTGCCGTGGAAAGCCGCCAGGGCAACCGCCCCATGCTATCCGACCTCCGGGAATCAGGCGCTATTGAACAGGATGCAGATTTGGTAGTTTTCCTTTTTCGAGAAGAGTATTACAATCCCACAGAAGAAAACCGTAACAAAGCAGAAAGTATTATAGCGAAACAGCGTAACGGACCTGTTGGGACTGTGGAACTTGCATTCCTCAAAGAGTGGACCCGTTTCGAAAACCCTGAGTTTGACCGGACCGAGGAGAAGGTGTTGTGAAAAAAATCCTTTGGATCTCTCTTGTCTTGTTTTCGGCATTTTCTTTTCGTATTGATTTTTGTTCTGCCGCAGACGAAAAGACGCAATCTTTTGAAGAAGATCTGGACCAGCTTAAACAGGGTCTGGAAGATATGCCTGCGCCTGCCGATGCTTCGGAGGAGGACAAGAAGCCTGCCGCAGTTCCCCAAACAGCCACGCCTGATGCTCCCGGTGAATCTGACAACCATCCTAACAATGTGGTCAGTGTAGAAATCCGCGGCAATCAGATTGTCAGCACAAATACCATCCTGAGCAAGATTCGGACACAGAAGGGGCAGCCTCTCCAGCAGGATGTTGTTAATGAAGATATTAAGCGTCTTTATGCAACTGGCTTTTTTCAAGATATCAAAATGGAAGTGGAAGAGCGTCCAGACGGTTACGCGCTTGCAATTGCCGTCAGTGAAAAGGCGATTATCCGGGAAATCAAAATCGAAGGCTTCAGCCGTTTTAAAGAAGATAAACTGCGCAAGGAGCTTGGGGTTATTGAAGGCCAAATTCTTGACCGAAAAGCCGTGAAGCAGGGAGTGGAAAAAATTCGTAAGCTTTATTCGAACAAGGGCTATCGTTTCGTAGATATCGATTCAGAAGTTGACGTTAATGATGCCCGCAAAGAAGCCACTGTGTACATCAAGGTTACCGAAGGTGACAAACAAAAAATTAAAGAAGTCAGATTTGAAGGAGTGACAGCCTTTAAATCAAAAAAGCTCCAAAAGATGATGAAAACCAAGAAGGCCTGGTTTATCCGCTCAGGGGTTTTCAAGGAAGAGGAATTTCAGAAGGATCTAGAAAAAGTACGGTTTCTTTATCAGCAGGAGGGATATCTCGACGTTAAGGTTCAGTCCCGTTTCGAGCAGGATCCCAAAGAAAACAAAATGATTATCATCATTTCTGTTGATGAAGGGCCTAAGTATGTGACGGGTGAAATCAAAATCGAAGGCAATAAGCTGTTTCCCGAATCCGAAATTTGGCAGCAGCTTGAAATGCTTCCAGGGCTCACCTATTCACAGTATTACCTTTCCCGGGACATTGAAAAAATCAGGGAATATTACAATGACCGCGGGCATATTGATGCGCGCATTATTCCCGACGTAAAGCTGAATCGTGAATCTGGCAAAGTGGATGTCACTTATCGTCTTGAAGAGGGTGATCTTTACTTTGTGGATAAAGTTCTTGTCAGAGGGAATACAAAAACCCGTGACATGGTCATTCGCCGTGAGCTTCGCATCCGTCCGGGAGAGCGCTTTGACGGTGAAAAAATCAGGAAATCCAAACAGCGTCTTGAGAACCTTGGGTTCTTTGAAGATGTTACGTACGACACGCAGCCTTCGGAAGAAGGTACCAACCGTAAGGATCTTATTTTCCGCGTGAAAGAAAAACGCACCGGAGAACTCTCTTTCGGAGGCGGTGTCAGTTCCGTAGATAACTTTGTAGGCTTTGCCGAAATTTCACAGCGGAATTTTGACGCACTTAATTTTCCGCGATTTACCGGAGGCGGGCAGTCGCTTTCAGTCAGGGCGCGTATTGGTACAATCACTCAGGATTATAACGTCAACTTTACCGAGCCGTACCTTTTCAATAAACCGATAGCCCTTTCAACGGATTTATATAAAACCCATCGTGATAATAAAAACGTAGATTTCGATGAAGACCGTCTCGGTGCGGGCTTCACGCTTTCGCGTCTCTTTAAAGACATTTTTAGAATTGGCGGCGGATACACGCTGGAGCGTGTGAAGCTTGATAACATTTCTGATGATGCGCCCTCTACAGTAACTATGTGGTCAGGATCGACATGGCTTTCTAAACTTCGGTTCCTTTCTTCTATGGATACGCGTGACAATGTGTTCAATCCTGTTAAGGGAATGCTGGCCACCTTGAATGCGGATTTGGTGGGTGGATTCCTTGGAGGACAGGCAGATTACTATGTTGTGCAGTCAAGCTACACACAATACTGGACCTTCCTTAAAAAGCATTTGATCGAATTCCGCACCCGGTTGGGTGTCTCCGACAGCTTTGGAAACACGGACGAAGTGCCGGTTTTTGACCGGTTTTTCGCGGGTGGTTTGGGAACCGTTCGCGGCTATAACTACAGACGTGTGGGGCCGATTGAAAATGGCGGCGCGGTCGGCGGACAAACCATGGCTATTGTAAACTTAGAATATAACGTGCCCATTCCAAAGCTGGATGCCTTCAAAGGTGCCTTTTTTGTTGATGCTGGGCATATTAATCCAGACACATTCAGACTTTCTTTCAGTGATTTTGCGGTGAGTGTGGGTCCCGGTATCAAGGTGAAAACGCCGATAGGTCCCGTTGCGCTTTATTACGGACTTCCGCTTTTCAACAAGGATACTGAAAACCGAAATGGTCGCATTGAATTCAGTTTAAGCAGAGGCTTTTAAACTTAAAAGGAGATGTCATGAAAACCAGTAGCCGTTCTTTTTCTTTATTTGTGCTTTTGTTTGCGGGCTTTCTCGCTGCGTCCGCTCGCCAGGCTTTTGCTGATCAGTATGCTTTTGTTGATGTTGCCAAGATTTTCGATGAATACCAGAAAACAAAAGATAACGACGAGTCCCTTAAAGCCGTCGGAAAAACAAAAGAAGACGAACGTGAAAATATTGTAAAAGCTGTCCGTGCTCTTAAGGACGAGCTGGTTCTTTTGACCGATGACGCTAAAGCTAAGAAACAGGACGAGCTTGACGGAAAAATCCGTGAGCTTCAGGATTTTGACCAGGCCGCCAAGCGTGAGCTCGGTGAGAAGCGAAATAAACTTGTCCGCGAGATTTTTCAGGATATTGACACCGTTGTTCAGAAATACGGCGAACGCAAAGGGTATGACATGATTTTTAATGAAAGAGCCCTTTTGTATCACAGCGCAAAAATGGATGTGACTCAGGATGTCCTCACGGAACTCAACAAGGGATATAAGAAGAGCTGATAGGAATTAAGTGAACGCATCCATGGAAGCGACACCCTCAAGCGTTAAACAAAGAACCCTCAAACGAGCGGTAGAATTTAGAGGCCGCGGCCTTCATACCGGTCAGGAAGTGGAGTTTCGTGTAAGCCCCGCTCCTGAAAATACCGGAATTGTTTTTTGCCGGACGGATCTTGATCCGAATTTAAGGGTCAAGGCAAGTGTTGAGAATGTTCGCAGTGATGAACTCCGGCAGACGGCACTGGTTGTGGGAAAAGGGGTTATTAGAACCATCGAGCATTTGATGGCGACGTTTCACGGGTTGGGGATTGATAATGCTGCCGTAGAGGTCAGCGGGGATGAAATTCCCGCGATGGATGGAAGCGCCAAAGATTTTGCCGAAACTTTCCTGCAGATTGGACTTGAAGAGCAGTCCGCTCTCCGCAAATGGATTGAAGTGAAGGAACCCGTCTTTGTCGACCATGGTGACCAGAGCTTGATTCTTTTACCCGAGCGCGGACTCTCCATTTCCTATACGTTGAGCTACCGGCACCATGATTTGCAGGATCAGTTTTTGTCGATGACGATTCTCCCTGAAATATTTGAAAGGGAGCTTGCTTCAGCCCGGACTTTCTGCCTTAAACAAGAGGCGGAATACCTTTTGGCGCAAGGGTTTGGGAAAGGTGCGAATGTAGAGAATACGCTTGTTTTTGAGCGTAATCGTCCCCTAGAAAACACATTGCGCTTTGAAAACGAAGCCTGCAGGCATAAAATGATGGATCTTCTCGGGGATCTTTTTCTGGCAGGCGGTTTCATTCGCGGGCACGTTATCGCGACCCGCAGCGGACACACCCTGAATCTCGAACTTGTGAGGAAAATATTAATGGCACAAGAAAAACCTTTTCCTGAGCTTACATCTACCTTGACGGTTGAGCAAATTCAGCAAGTGATTCCGCACCGCTACCCGTTTCTTTTTGTGGATCGTATTGAAAAACTCGAGCCTGGGGTTCGGGCAGTAGGCTTCAAGCAGGTTACCATGAACGATTATTATTTCCAGGGGCACTTTCCGGGACATCCGGTGATGCCTGGGGTTATTATAATCGAAGCTATGGCGCAGGTGGGCGGTGTGATTATGTTAAGCAAGCCCGAGAATAGAAACAAGATTGCCTATTTTATGAGTATTGACTTCGCTAAATTCCGCCATCCGGTGCAGCCCGGCGATGAGCTCCGGATGGAAGTCGAAGTTGGAAAAATCCGGGCCCGCACGGGACAATGTACCGGGCAGGCATATGTTGGAGAAAAACTTGTATGCGAAGCGCAAGTGAAATTCGCAGTCGTCGATCGGTGATGATTCACCCGACAGCTATTGTTCATCCAGATGCAGAATTGGGCGAAGGGGTCGAGGTAGGCCCATTTTCTATCATCGAAGGAGCCGTCAAAATTGGTGACCGAACCAAGGTTGGCGCTCGTGTCACGATCGAGGGAAATACCACGATCGGAAAAGATAATGAATTTTTTACAGGTGCCGTGATCGGAAGCGTTACGCAGGATAAGAAATTTGACGGCGGAACCAGTTTTTTAAAAATCGGTGATGGTAATAAATTCCGAGAGTACGTCACCATCAATCCCGGCACAAAAGATGGAACCCAAACACTGATTGGAAACTACAATTTGTTGATGGCTTACAGCCATGTTGCGCACGATTGTGTGATCGGCAACCATACTGTTTTGGCTAATCAGGGTACACTTGCCGGACACGTCATTGTTGAAGATCGGGCCATTATTGGCGGCTTGAGCGCTGTTCATCAGTTTGCACGCATTGGGACCCTTGCCATTATTGGCGGCTGCTCCAAGGTGGTGCAAGACGTGCCCCCCTACATGATGGTGGATGGGCACCCGGCCCGCGCATACGGCATTAATTCTGTTGGGATGGATCGCGCAGAGATTCCGAAAGAGGAAAAAACTTCCATGAAGAAGGCCTACCGTATTGTTTTTAAATCCAAACAGACTCTTAAGAAAGCCCTCCAGCAGCTGGAAACAGAGCTCCCTCCCAGCCCTTGTCTCGAAACCTTGCTGCAGTTTCTCAAAAGTTCGGAGCGCGGCATTTGCCGTTGAGTTTCGTCAACAATACCTCACCCATAGGTAAGCGGCCGGTTTGATATGGAAACAATCGGGATTATCGCTGGCAATGGACGCTTCCCGATTTTAACTGCCGAAGAAATCCGCAGTGAGGGACACCGTGTGGTTGTTTGCGGTATTGAAAAAGAAGCGGATCCCTTGCTCGAAAGTCTCGCCGAATCTTTCCAGTGGGTTAAGATCGGACAGCTTCGTAAACTTCGAGATTTTTTTCTAAAAGAAAATGCCCGCCAGATTATCATGGCAGGAAAAATCGAGAAGGTCCGCCTTTTTCAAGAAAATGTCCGCCCCGATTTAGATATGGTCAAGGTGGTTGCCAAGCTGCGGGATTTTAAAGACGATTCTCTGCTCGGCGGAATTTCGGACTATCTGGAAGGTGAAGGGTTGAGGCTTCTGGATTCCACAACTTTTTTTAAAAAGTGGATGCCGGGTACAGGCACCCTGGGACGTCATAAACCGTCGCGTGAAATTATGGAAGACGTGGCTTTTGGGTTTAAGATGGCGAAAGCTGTTGCCGGGCTCGACATCGGTCAAACAGTTGTTGTGAAGAAAAAAGCCGTGCTTGCCGTAGAGGCCATTGAAGG
>CAYRBY010000045.1:0-16038 GCA_964422635.1 uncultured bacterium | reverse complement strand
GTTTCATTTTTAGCGATATCTTTCACAAAAACAGAAACGGTATTTCCATTCGCGTCCAAATTGTGGATCGTAACCTTGCCGTCCGGCTCTGAAATTCTTACAGCGCTGAGTTTTCCCGCGGTAAAAAAGTATTGTTCCTGAAGCACAAAATTTCCGCCTTCTGTTATGCGCAGAGCTTCAACATGTCGGGCGGGATTATTGACGCGGCTTGTGTAGGTTTTTCCTTGGTAGGTAAGAGGCACGACATACAGTCCGTCCTCATCCTGAGTAATCTCACCACGTGTAAAGTTCGAGCGGTCAGTTTTCAGGCGGTCTTCGAGTGCGCCCTGAGCAATCAAATAAGCTACAAGCTGTTCACCAACCGGGTCATCGGCACGGTAAAAGTCTTTAAACTCTTGTGGAAGCCCCTGAAAAACATCCATACCACGGATAAAAAGGTTTAAAAGGATAGACGCTTGAACCTTGTCTTCAAGGCTTTTTGTTTGAAGTTTCTGCGATGTGGAAATACGTTCTAAGAAATCGGAGAAGGGTTTCTCTTCAAATTGAATTCCATTCTGGTCATAGCCATAAAAACCCTTGGCATTTAAAACAAATTCCAGCTTCTTAGACTCTGCCGCCCCCCGGAGATCTTCTCCGCTGGGTCCTTCCGAACTATTCGGGTGCGTGTGAGCCAACAGCTGCGCCTTTGAAGCAAGATCTCCAACCGCACGAAGAATGGAAAGCTCGTAGCCTTGTCCGGAAGTAAACAGGACGATCTGACCATGAAGAACAGCAATCCCTACCTCTTGATCAAGTTCCAAAAGCTGCTTAAGCTGGGATTCGTCCAAGCTGTTAACAAGAACAGCCGCAGCGATGTTCTTTTGGCTTAAAAGAGAGTAGGCATACTCAAAGGATACGGTCTCAAGGGCGTCGTATTTGTAGGGAGACTTAGCCGCCTCAGCTTCCTTTTTGACGGACTGCTTTTCGATTGTTCCGTCGCTTTTGACGCTAAACTTTCCTTCTTCGACAACAGCGCCATCACGTGCGTCGGAAAAAAGAGTGGTTTGGTAGGTTAAAGTGGAAAGATTAAAGGCGGTGCGGGTGTTAGCCTGTGAATCGTAGGTGTATTGGATTAAAACATATCGGCCCGACTGATCCGGAGGGCCTCGCGCACTGATCAAATTTCCCATTCTTTGATCGGGACGAACTTCATAAGTCCAAACAGTTTGATCATCCCCAATAATGACATAGCTGTTGTCAACCCGCTTCATCTGCGCTTTGGTCTCGCGTGTCTGCGCGCTAAGAATGGTTCCGTATTCAATGATTTGAGCTGAGCCATCAAGGAAATCGTCTTGAGGTACCGTTGTTTTATCGGCGTATTGCATCTTGATATAGGTTCCGGTGATGAAGTTCAGGATCGTAACGCTGCGAGCAGCATCATCGTAAACAAATTCTTTGTTCTGAAGGGCTTCTCCCGACGGGCTGTATTCCTGCACGAGAAGAAAGCGCCCGGGCGCCCCCTTGCGATTTTCGCGGACGTAAAAGTTCAGCGGGTTATCCACGTCTCGAAACGTATAAGTCGCAACTTGTTCTTTATCGCGTATGATAGAACTCATCTCTACCTGAAATTTCCGTCCAGCCTGCCGAGCACCGATCAAACTTCCAAACTTTTTCCCATCCTCCAAGCGGTACTCAAACGAGTCGCCTGAAACATCTGTGATTCTAACCTTGGCATTGGTGTCGTCGTATTGAATCGAATATGAAATGTTTTTGTCCTGATAACGGACAAGGCGGCTAGCCTCACCCTGCTGATCCAATTGCCAGACTTGATAGGACGCCGCATTGACCGGGTCAAAAATACTAACCTCTCCCGCACCCGACTGCGCATCAAAATGGTAGTCCCGAACGGTCACGAATCGTCCATCGGGAGTCCCGTCAGGAACAACAACACCATAACGCAGCAGCTGCGAAGGTTTTCCGTTTGCATCAAGTTTATATTTATAGAAGGTGTTCAAGCGGTCTTCTTCCGGGGCTTTGATTTTCGTAATCAAAAAATCCCCTTCACCGTTTCTCTCATATGAAAACCACTGGACCTGAAAGCTGCTCTTGTTTTTAGGATCCAGATAGTTCCCGACTTCCAAAATTTTCCCGCTGGCGTCAGACTTGAAATAACTTCCGTCGTCATAAGAAAATTTTTTGATTCCCGGCATTTTGGGATCTTCTTCAATATTCAACTGCTTTCCGTCTTTCGAGCCCAGTGGGTTGGCCTGAAGAAACGTATTAGCTACAGATTCTTTATTGGCTTGGATGGCTTCGGGCGTTTCGGGGAGGTCTTCGGGGGCAATTCCTTGCTGCTTATTATCTTGATCAGTTTTCTCCAAAGGACTGTCTTGAGTCCAATCGAAATCCTGAATAAAGTGCGTATCGCTTACTTTGTCCGCATCAACTTTAGCAGGCATAACGACGGGAAGCGGAGAAGCTGAAGGAGCACTGTGAGCCAGCTGAATATCGACCGACGTGAAGATATATATAAAGGTAAGCGACAAGCTGATCGTTCGCAGCGATATCGGTCTTTTAGGTTTGTTGCAATCAATCATCAATGTCATGCGAGAAAAACACCCTCACTCACTTCGCTGTAGTCGAAGTGACGGATTTTTAGTGTGCTCAAATTTTCACACAGCTGTAATGCGATGACAATTAGCGCCCGAAGTAAGCCGTTTAAATTAATGACACAAAATTTAATTAAAATACGGATGCAGGATGAAAAAACTTTAATCAAAGAACCCATTAAGAACTTACTAAAACATTTTATCAACTTAATCCTGCCGTAATTTTACTTGCCATTAATCGCCCTGTCAAACGGTATCATGGATAAATATCCGCCCATATTTATAGAGCCTTCCAACGTTTTGTGATACTGATTAGATATATTAAATAAAAGATTATAATAAGATTTAACTTTATGAGCTAATTTGAGGGGCTCTTGCTGATTTAAAAAAAGAGGAAAAAAGCAAAAAAAAGTGGGTTTTAACAGCTTCGGGGTGGAAATTGGTCGGGATGGCAGGATTTGAACCTGCGACCTCTCGGTCCCGAACCGAGCGCACTAGCCAAACTGTGCTACATCCCGTAGATGTGACATAAGAAGAACTGAGAAGGCGTGCATTATAGCGGAGCCAATAAAAAAAACCAGCAGGAAATCATGTCTTGGATAAGTTCAAATACGCAGGGCCTTAATCACCTCTTCGGGGTTTTGTCCCCAGGATCCAAACCATCGGTCAAGAAATTGCTCCGCCGGGGACCGTCGGACGTCAAGAATCAGACGCATAATGCGCTGCAGGAACAAACATTCGCTCCTTGCTTCATCGACCGTCATTTGTTTGGCAAGACTCTCACACGAAAGCGCCACAAGTTCATCCGCAAAATCCCAAAGAGGCCGTCCCATGAAAGTTGTGCCAAGCCCTAGTTTAGGAACACTCCGAACAAGGGCCCGGCGATCCTCCGAAGAAGCCCCTGATACCAAGCGCCAAGCTTTCTCCCTCGTATTCGGTTCGTAGAGAATTCCTTTCCAGAAAGCCGCCATGGCTGGAATGAGCTGCGGCGACTGTCCATCCATACCGCGGACTTCGAGATATTGTTTGAGACGCGCTTCAGGAAAGGCTGTACTCAGATGCATTTCAAAATCTTGTATCGTCGCGTGGTATCCACTAAAGCCGTTCTTTATGAAATTTCGAAAGGTTACCCCATCCAATGGATACCAATTACCTTCCCGAACAATAAACATCAGAGGCATTTCAAGTATATATTCCAAGTAATCGCGAAAAGTGCGGCCTTCTTTTAAAAACAGCTCAGGAATTCCCGTTCTATCAGGATCTGTGTGCCGCCATATCTCCTGACGTTTGGACAAATAGCCGTTGGGTTTGCCCTCTGAAAAACAGGCATTTGAAAAAAGAGCCGCAATAATGGGTGAAAGCGCCAAAACAGTACGCAGGCTGGCCATGGCATGCTCTTCACTCAAATAATCAAAGTTAAACTGATTAGTAGCCGTAAGCTTCATCATTTGAAGCGCCATGACACCATGCTTACTGAGATAATCAGCCATAAGAGCATAACGCCTCTTGGGAACCATTCCAATCTCGTCAAGACGACTGAATGGCTGTATCCCATATGCCAAAAACGCAATGCTGGGGAAGTACTCCTCCATACGCTTAAGGTCCGCGAGAAATGAATCTATAAGAGCCTCTACTTCGAAAATGGTCTTCACGGGCGGAGCACTTAATTCAATCTGTCCTCCAGGCTCCAAAGTAATGAAGGTTTGGTCTTTTTTGAGGGCAATAATGGCCTTTTCTTCCAAGAGCGGTTGATACCCAAAGCGACGTGCCAATATTTCGAGTATTGCATGAACGCTGACAGCCCCGTCATAAGGCAAGGCTTTCCCTGTGTCCTTGAATACAGGGAAAAGCTCTGCTTCAATCCCCACGCGCATACACTCTTGCGGTTTAGCAAAGGCGTGAAAATAAGGAAGCAGCTCGTCCTCTGAATGAATCCGGGTTGGTGGCTTAGATCCGAGAAAGGTGCTCAAAAGGGTTTGCTCCTCTAAAAGGTTACGTTAGAATATCTTTTCCCTATAAGGAAAACAATCCCTAAGCCTGCGGGCGGGTTATGAAATTGAAAAAACCGGTGCTTTTTATACTGGACCCTCTTGAAAAATTGGATCCAAAAACAGACACTTCGCTAGCTCTTTTGTCCGAGCTTTTCGCGCGAGGCAGGGAAACGTGGGCGGCAGATTTGAAGGATTTGACTGCGGACTCCGGCAAGGCAGCTGTTCGGGCGTCCCCGATAACGGTTCAAGCCGGCGCACGGTTTCTTGAACTCAAATCCCGATATCGTCCCATCTCGGACTTTGGGCTTGTTATTATTCGAAAAGAACCCCCCTTCAATGAAGCCTACGTTACCATGACTTATCTTTTAGAATTAGCTCCTCGTCACACTTTTGTATCCAATAATCCCTTAGGTATTCGCAATACCAATGAAAAAATGGGAATACTTCATTTCCCCAAATGGATCCCCAAAACATTCATAAGCTCCACGCCTGAACTTATTATGAACTTCCAGAAGAACTTAGCGGGTCCAGTGGTAATCAAACCCTTAGACATGAAGGGAGGTGAAGGGATTTTTCTCCTTACTTCTACGGGTTTGAAAGCAAAAAAGAAGCTCCTGAAAGCGAGCGAAGGCGGGACAAAACCCTTGCAAGCTCAACAATTTCTTCAATCAAAAACCTTTCGAGGAGATAAAAGAATTCTTTTGCTGAACGGCCGCCTTCTCACATCCTATGAAAAAGTTCCAAAGCCTGGCGAGTTTAGGGCCAATCTCAGCCTAGGAGCCATAACCAGGGCATGCGGGGTAACTAGAAGAGAAAAGCGGCTTATTGATTCAATCAGACCCTATATTCAAAAGCAAGGTCTGCATCTGGCAGGAATTGATGTCATGCAGGAACGGCTTATCGAGATTAACGTCACGTGCCCTTCGGGTCTTGTGGATGCTAGACTCCTCTACCCGGAGCTTGAACCGGTAAAAGCCTGGGCTGATTTCCTTGAGCTGAAGGAACGGCAGCAGTAGGAGCACCGAGGCTTTTCGCATTGTCGGGAATGTACCCCATGTACAGCAGTCCCGCTTCAATGACTTCTTTAAAAACTGGGCCCGCTACAGTTCCACCGTAATACTTACCGCGCGGGTCATCTAAAACGACAGCCATAACCAATTGGGCATCGTCGGCCGGAGCAAATCCAATAAAAGATGAGATAAAGCTGTCATGTGAGTAGCCCCTTCCACCAGGCAGGACCTTCTGAGCGGTACCGGTTTTCCCGCCCACAGGAATCCCCTCAATTCTCGCAGCTTTTCCCGTTCCTTCATTGACGACGCGTACCAATATTTCTCTCATTGTGGAGGCGATCTCCGGGCGAATAACCCGATGCTGTATCTGAGGTTTTGTTTCTCTCAAAACGATGCCCCGAGGGTCTTCGACCCGAGCAATCATATAAGGCTTTACTAGCTCTCCCCCGTTGGCAATCACAGCAAAGGCTCGCACCATTTGCATCGCCGTAACCATAATTTCGTGCCCCATGGGAATATTATATGGAGATGTATTCGACCATTGTGAGGGCGGGCGCGTATAACCCGGAGCTTCCCCATGAATATCAATCCCCGTTGCCTTTCCAAAGCCATACTGGTTGATATAGCTTTGAAACACTGCAGGCTTCATCAAAGCAGCTATTTTAACAGCTCCGATATTGCTGGATTTCACGATAACTTCGGCTAAGCTCAAATTTCCGTAACTATGCACATCCCGAAGCGTTCTTGAACCATACCGATAATTTCCATTTTCACAAAAGAAGATCCGGTCCTGTGTGGCTAAGTTTTCGTTCAGAACACCGCTTGAAGCCACGATTTTGAAAACAGAACCCGGTTCATACATATCGGTAACAGCTCTGTTCCTGCGGCTTTCCGAGTTAGACTTTTCATATTCGTTGGGATCAAATCCGGGCCTGTTGGCCATAGCCAAGATTTCGCCGGTCCTGGGATTCATCACGATCGCCATAGCCCCCTTCGCTTTCCACTGCTTATAGGCTGCCTCGAGCGATCTTTCCGTCAAATACTGAAGATATTGGTCAATAGTTAAAACAACCTTATTTCCATTCTGCGGTGGAATAGCTTTAACATCAAAGGCTCGAATTTCGCGGCCCAAGGCATCCCTTTTTGTAAACCGTCTCCCTTCTCGCCCTTGAAGATCTTTGTTAAGCGAAAGCTCGATTCCCTCAATGCCCTGATTATCAATATTCGCGAAACCTAGCACCTGGGAAAGCAGATCGCCCTGCGGGTAAAATCTGCGGTACTCTTCAACAATTCCAAGCGAAGGGTGGTGGAGCGCTTTAACCTTGGCGGCTTCCTCCTGAGAAACTTTGCGTTTGATCCAAACGAAAGACTTATCTCGGGAAAGGCGCTCCAGTACATAATCCTTTTGCAAATGAAGAGCTTCGGCTAAAGGCCCGGCAAGTTCTTTTTTGCTGTCATCATCCATGACGCGAGGAATCGCATAAATCGAAGGCAGCTTAAGATTGGTGGCAAGTTCTCGCCCCTTGCGATCGAGAATAGAGCCGCGGAAAGGCGGAATTACGACGGTGAGATGGTGCTGGCGCTCAGCCACTTCATGCAAAGAGGGCTGCCGAATCCAGGTTAGCTGTACTAACTGATAAATAATAATGCAGAAAAGAACAACGACACTTCCTTGAACCAGCCAAAAACGTCTCGGTGAAACGGAAGCTGCCATGCGTTTAGTTTTCCATTTTGGCCTGGGCTACTTTAACCCAGCGCCCCAAAAGATCAAACGGACTTGCAGCGAGAGGCTGCTTCGAAACGACGGGTTCCAGACGCGTATCAACTCCCGCGGCTTTAGGAATGCGTATAACTTGAATCTCTGACGGGAGTGACAGTTCAAGCTCCATATGCTTCATTTTCTCCTCCAGGAGACGGGGAGCCTTAAGTTGATCCACTTCAAATTTAAGGCGGCGATACATTTCGCTGCTTTCTTTTAGCTTGTCCGATTTTTCATTTATATCATACGAAACTTTGAACACAGCTGTTTGTCCGTAGACATAAAGAACCGCAAGGCTAGTCACAATTCCGGTTAGAAAGAAAATTTTAAGAGCAAATTTTATCATCGTTTTTCTATCGTCCTAAGCTTTGCACTTCTGGAGCGTGAATTCTCTTCGACCTCTTCCTCTGTTGGTTCGACGGGTTTCTTCGTAACAAGAGTACCCATTTTTTGCAAATGCCAATCTTTAAACTGATGCTTCACTATGCGATCTTCTAAGGAGTGGAAAGTTATAACCGATAAACGCCCCCCAGGCTTCAGCTTGTCAAAGATTTTAGGCAATGCTTCTGTCAAACTACCCAGCTCATCGTTCACTGCAATCCTAAGAGCCTGGAACACTCGAGTTGCCGGATGATGTCTAGCCCAAGGCGGCCTTCTTCCTGGCGGGTATGAATACGCCCTGGGAAGGGCCATTTCTATCGTTCGGACCAGTTCGTCAGTCGTCCGAATTTCCTTTTGCTTCCGCACCTCAGAAATTCGTTGCGCAATTTTTCGCGCCCAACGTTCTTCAGCATAACGAATGAACAGGTGTTCCAATTCAACTTGAGATAAATCGCGGACAAGATCAGCAGCGGTAACTTTTCCCGCTGAATTCATCCTCATATCCAAAGGACCGGGGCGGTCAAAACTGAATCCTCGCTCGGCATCTTCAAGCTGGTCAGAGGAAAATCCAATATCTAAAAGAGCGGCATCAATAGCTTCAACATCTAACTTTGCAAGAACCTGATCTGCATTTCTGAAATTCGCCTGTTCAAACACAACCCAGGGCAAACTCTTAAACTTCTCCCGGCAGCGCTCAATTGCCGCTGCATCTTGATCCAGCGCGATCAATCTGCCTTGAGGCCCCAGCACGCCAGCCAATTCAAGAGCATGCCCGCCAGACCCGAGGGTGCCATCCAAAACAACAGCACCTGGTTTCAGATTAAGGCTCTGAACGGCCTCCCGTAACAAAACTGGTTTATGCCGCAAAACTCCGAATAGCCTCCTCTTCACTTCCAAAAGACTCGATCAAGTCGCTGACTCCAATCATCTTCAATGTCTTATGTACTTCGGGACGCATATTGCAGACTTTGATATCCCCATTAGCAGCGCGGACCTTCATCAAGCGATCCACGAGAATCCCAAGCCCCGCAAGTTCAACGCGTTTTGCACGGCTCATATCCAGGAGGAGATTTTTGTGATTTTTTTTCAAAAGCCGGCTGAGACGATTTTTAACCTTAACCATTTCCATAGCATCAAGGTCACCCTGAAACCGTACAATATCAACACCCATCTTAGCCCGCGATCTGTATCCCATAGCCACCCCCTGTTATGATTTATCGTTCATTAATTTTTCAGCGAGATCTTCAAAGCTGTTTTTGTTGCCTTCAAAAAAACTTTCCCATTTGTCCTTAGCCCAAATTTCAATTCGATCCGAAACACCAATCACCCGGACGTGCTCTTTAATCTCCGCATAAGATTTCAAATAATCGGGAATTAAAATTCTTCCCTGCTTGTCGCAAACAACATCCGAAGCACCAGAAAAATAAAGACGGTTGAATTTACGCGCTTCAGCGTTGGTGAAAGGCATTTCACGAAACTTTTTCTCTTGGGCCGCCCAAACCTCTTCAGTAAAAACAAACAAGCACTGATCAAGTCCGCGAGTGATAAAGAATTTTTCAACATATCGCTCTTTGAAAATCTCGCGAAACTTTGCAGGGATGATGACTCTCCCCTTGCCGTCCAAGCTATGTTCGTATTCACCGTAGAACATTTGTTTTTACTCCGGCTTCAGATTCACCACTTTTCACCACTTTTCACCACTTATTTATCGGCCGGAGTATATATTTGTCTTAACAGAGAGTCAACAAAAAAAAATATATAGCAAGTCATAGCATAAACCCCCTATTAATTGGGGGTTAAAAAAATCTCAGCACTATAGGTAGGATAGGTGGCTGTGGAAGAAAGTGGAGGGATTTTTCAGAAAAGCGGCAAAAAACAGAAAAACTGTAGCGTATTAATGAGAAATTAGCTGGGAGGTGTCTTCCTATTGGAGATTCAAAAAAGCGTGGAGATTATTCGATGTACAAAAAGCGGGAACATTGCTCGCAGGAAACAAGGTTTTCGCTCAACATTACCTCATTCAAAATCTGCGGACGAATTTTAATTTTGCAAGCACCACAGATCTCTCCCATGACATGAGCGAGCGCAATCCCTTGTTTCTTCTGAACAACCACATCATAGAGAACTCTAATTTCAGGCTTTACATGTGAAAGAGCTTCTTCTCTCTGCGATTTAAAATTATCAATTTGAGCTTTAAGAGAAATCTCTTTTTCTTTCAACTCTGCATCAAGAGCAGCACACTCTTTTTCTTTCAGCTTGAGACGCTCATTTTCTTTCCGGACTTCCGCATGAGCAGCTTCTACCTCATCAATAATTTTAATAATATCCTCTTCAAGAATCGAATTATCCGCCTTCAGAGAGGCAATCTCCTGCTGAAGCGCACTATACTCTTTATTGGTTTTAACTTGCGCAAGCTGCCCGTCTAGCTTCTTTACCTGGGCCTCTTTTTGTCCCAGCTCAAGCTCTTTTTCTTTTTGCTTTAACTGCATGCCTTTCAGAGACGCTTCAAATTGACGGAGCTGTCCTTTCTCGGACTCAAGCTTTTGCTTGATGGCTTCTCTTTCGGCAGGAATCTCTTTTAGGCGTTCTTGGGCGAGGTAAAGCTCTCGATCAACTTCCTGAGCTTTTTTGAGACTTTCTATTTCAACCTTGATCTGATTCATGGGCGAGGATTATATCACAAAGTTTTCTTTTGGAAACCGAAGAATTCAAAAAGAAATCTAGCTGGCAAGCCTTTTAAGATGTGCCGCCCTCTTCATTTCAACGCCGATCTCAAAAAAACTTTCAATTTCCTGTTTAGTTAAGGCTGCCGGTCCGGGAAGACTCATCTCAGGAACCCTATACTCCGCCCCCTCTTCCTGCCAGGCAAGAGACAATTCTGGCAGCGGGTTCTCAACCGGCTCCAATCGTTTTTCAACGCGAAGAGCATCTTCCACAAGAAGGCTGCACTCCCCTAAAGGTGAAACGATTGCAGTAAACCACACAAATCGAACACTTTTAAATTCGGAAAAAAGCCGTCTTATTGTTTCTGGATCAAAGCCATTATCTGTCTCACGCAGAAAAAAAACGATGAAATCAACCCCTTCTAAAAATGCACTTCGCAATTTTAAAAATTCCTGCCGGAGATTTTCTAAATCTTCAAAACGAGGACTTTGGTCAAAAAAACGGGCACAGTAGACCCCTTGTGAATTCTCACCCCAGAAACGATGTTCAGAGTCACTTTCAAAAGCAAGGCCGCGGGTTACGGGAAGACCGTCGTAATGATCCTGAATGGCTTTCTTTAAAAGGGCCTTAAGCTTGGGCAATTCTGGAGCAACTCCCGCTTTATAGGTTCTCATGTTGGGCCTTTCCAAAGCCTTCACCACGCATAGCTGCCGCGTAATTTAAAATGGCAAACTTCGCAGGCACTTCAACAGCTGCTGTGTCCAGCAAAAAGAAGTTATCCAAGTCTAAATCTCTCGACGCTTTGCTGTCAGAGTCATTATTCAAGTAACCAAGCCATACGAGGCTGATTCCAAGGCGGTCTGAAACCAAGGAGGAAAATTTTTCAAATAAAAAGCTGTCTATCTCTCCCTCACCTTTTTGACCTTCAAAGATAATATAATACTGTAACAAACCTTGCGTTATAGCCCGTGTACCCTTCATCATTCGATACGCTTCCATAACACCATCCAAGGAGGGTGGGACCAAAAAAATCCATCGATCAAGAATGGGCACAATGGCGTGCAAATACCTAGGGTGACGATCATCAAAATTGAACAGCACCATTTGGCTCTGAAGCTTGCCATTTTCAGGTAAAGGGAGGGGCTTGTGACAAAGACTCTCAAATGCGGGCCAGTCAAGGGGCACATTTGAAACGCCAGACTCCGGTGGAATGGAAGAGACTCTACCGATAGAGAGTACCGTGCAGGGAATTTGATGCTCTGATAAAGCTTTAGCTAGACGAAATGGCGCATACTGAATCTTTTCCTTAAATGGCTGATAGACTGCAACACACTTAAAAAAAATAGGCTTTTCGGCAAAAGACTCGCCCTCTGCCGATGCCACATCATCCACAAAAAGTGTTGAAATGTCTTTTAATCCGCGCTTCAGCTTTCTTTCCTCGCCATTCATCAGATCACCTTAAGAAAAGAGTCGAAGCTTCCATATGAGTTTTCCCGAGTCGCTTCCTGGCAGGGATCAAGTTGCCATTCTCCATCAACAATAAATTTATAGCGAAATTCCCCCTCTTCCATGGGAATAATTTTCTGCCAGACACCCGGCACGGCACGCTGAGTCATGGGCTCGGGTATCCAGCGATTAAAATCGCCAGCCACCTCGACTTCTTGAGCCCCGGGGCTATGACACTGAAAGAGAACTCCACCGATGGCGCGCTTTGGCCCAAACCTGTTTCGCAAAACATTGCCCCATCCCATTTCGTCATGAGGAAAAAGGGACTCCCATGTCCTTTCGAGGTACTCAAGAGCGAGATTCATGTAATCACGACAAGCCTGCGTATCGGGGGCATAATCGACTATGCTCTGCCCTGCACTCGCAGCCTCTTTAAGGGATACACTCTCATGAATAATGGCGCGAAAAAGTTTTTTACGGAAATGCCTTTGCACCTCATCGTAAACCTCTTTTGCGAAACGTGTCCGGGAATCAAATATCGTGAGAAGTGCGTGGCTCTGCAAAGGTACCCGTCGACGGCGATTTACTCTTTCAAGCGTTTCAGAGATCTTTGCAAGTCCATGGAGAGAAAAAAAAGAAGGCTCTATAGGAATAATGACTTCATCAGCCGCTTCTAAGGCATTAAGGGTCAAAACGCCTGTCGTGGGCGGGCAATCGATGACGATGTATTCATACTCCCCTGCGATTTGCAGGGGGGAGCAAATTTTTTGACGAAGACGCCTCTCGCGGCCTGAGACATGCACCAGTTCCTCTTCAATCCCGGCCAAAGATGTGGTTGCTGGTAAAAGATGAAGATGGTGGTTTAAAGGAAGCGCTACTTCCGAAACACTGAACGATTCCTCATTTTCAGTCCGAAGAAGCTCATAAAGGGTTCGACTTAGCTTTTCGGCTCGAATCCCAAGCCCACAAGTAGAGTGTCCTTGAGGATCTAGATCAATAAGCAAGACTCTTTTTTTTAGATGCGCCAGACACGCGGCAAGATTAATGCTGGTGGTTGTTTTCCCGCAGCCGCCTTTTTGGTTTGCAACAGCTATAACGCGCAAAAAATCCTCACTCCGTTAATCCTGCATAGGTTGTGGACAGAGTCCGCTCTATCACATAAATTAACGGCTTTGCTTTCTAAAGCTTAATAGAAAGCCGCGTCACTTTTTTCGACATGTCGACTTTTTTAAACAAAACGACGCTAAAGCACTTACTTGGCAGGACGGCGATTAAACTCTATTTGAGAAAGGATTTTCCGGAAAAGCTCGCGTTCTTGCGAATAGTCGTCGAAGGCTGGCTTCATCTTTCGCCAGGGAGCTTTTTCGGAGGAGCTGGCGCGCTTAAACTGATATTCTGCCCGAATATCCACCTCTGTGTAACGCGGCCATGCTTTAAATGACACTTTGAACTTCGTTCGCCGTTGAAGCGTTTTTTGAATCTTCGTAAAGTACAAAGAGGTTGTACGCTCCGAGTTGCCTAGAATCCAATCTGTTTCAATATATAGTTTTTCCTCATCTTGCTGATGTATTCCATACGGCTTCAGGGCCTGCAAAGCCGCAATAAAGACCTCTTTGGATCCAGCTCCAATCTCTTCATGATAGGCCCATGCATTTTGGGGAGCTCCTGCTTGCATCAAAACAACGGATCCCATCACAATCAACATTTTCCATACAAAGGTTCTAATTTTCATAAATATCCTTTTAGAAAGCCAAAAGCCTTTCAATTGCGACAACGCCAACGACATCCTGCTCATCATCCACAATAACCGCGTAAGATTGGTGGCGTCTCTGCAAAGTAAAAAACGCCCTTTCATTTGACGCCGTCTTAGGAATAAATACCGGGGAACGAAGAAATGACTTAAGACCTTGAGTCTCATCATCCTCGAAAAGAAGGTCAAAAACATATACCATCCCCATGACGATTGAAGGGATTTCTTCATACACGAGCAGCATCTTTGCACCTGTTTCACGCGCCACCCTCTTAGCATCATGAACCGTACAGTGCAGCTCTACCCTTGGAGCTTTTTCTACAGGCGTCATAACTGCCTGAACTTTGACTTTTTCGAAATCAAGAATCGTATCAATAATTCTCTTTTCCGGCTGGCTTAAAACCCCTGAGCGAGTGCCTTCTTCCACAATCGATCGGAATTCCTTTTCACTAACAAATATACTTTTCCTGTTTCCACCCCCTAACGGAGCGAGGAAAAAATCCACGCATTTTAAAGTCATTGAGGTAAAAATATGCAGCACTGATAAAACCCCCTGGAGAAGTCCAGAGAAGCGGCGTAAAAAGAATTGATTGTGCAGACGCCCGTAATCCTTCGGGATGATCTCCGCAAAAATCAAAAGAAGAGGTGTCATGATAAGTGTTATGAGCGTTTCACTCTGAATGCGGAATTTTTCGCTTAAAACGTAAGTCAGGATCGTTGTGGCGGTAATATTTGCAATATTGTTTCCGATCAAAATTGACGCCAAGAAGTATGGGGTTTTTTTGTAGAATTTTATAATCGCTTTGGCTGAGCGATCCCCCCCATCGGCCAGCTTTCGCATTTGAACCTTGTTACTGGAGACAAATGCCATTTCAGAGGCTGAAAAAAACGCTGAAAAAAGAAAGCAGACAAAAAACCAGCAGGCCAGCGCGATCATGCCAGACTCCTCACCGTAACCCCCAGAATGCGCTGACGTATAACTTTTTGAATTCTGATTTGTAGCTGCGGAGCTTCCAATACGTCTCCCTGTTTGGGCACCTTCCCCATCTTTTCCAGGATAAAACCACCAAGGGTAGCTGCCTCCTCGGTCTCAAGTTCAACGTGAAAAAACTCCTCGAAATCGGCAACAGATATTTTAGCGTCCACAATGTATTCTTGGTGACCAAGGGGACGTATGGGATTCACAACTGTTTCATATTCGTCGTAATATTCGCCAAAGATCTCTTCAAGAATATCTTCCAGCGTAACAACCCCGGCTGTCCCCCCATACTCATCAACACAAACGCAGAAAACCTCGTCACGTTTCCTCAGCTCCTCCAAGAGCTCGTCTATCCGTTTTGTTTCAGGCACAAAAAGCGGCTGTTTCATCAGGCTCTGAAGCTCGGGCTTTTCCAGGAGAAGATACTCATGAACTGAAATAACGCCAAGGATATGATCCGGCGAATCTTTAAAAACAGGAAAATGCGAAAAGTGATACGCCTTCACAAGCTCTGTGTGCTTTTCAATGGGATCATCCACATCCAAAGCAACCATATCAACACGCGGCGTCATGATTTCCTTGACCGGCCTTTCGCCAAGATCAAAGAGCTTCTGAATCATGTAACGCTCCTGCCCATCAAAAACACCTTCTTCCTCTCCGATCTTCACAAGCGTCTTCAACTCTTCTTCTGACACAGAATCATGCTTATCTTTTTTTTCCGAAACAGGAGCCATCATGCGGTGTGTTACTAAATGCATAAAAAAGCTGATTGGTCCAAAAATTACGGCTAGAAACTTGAGAGGGATAGCACTCAGGGCGGCGATTCTTTGATTTTGGCGGGCAGCCACGATTTTCGGGAGGATCTCACAAAATACAATAAGAAAAAAAGTATAAAGAGCCATCGCCCACCCAAGAGCGGCTCCGCCTAAATGACGCATAACAAGCAGCGTCACAAAGGAAACCGCCAAGGTGTTAACAAGAATATTTCCGATCAGCAGCGTCATTAATGTCCGCCTGGGGTGCTGAAGATGATCTTTAACGGCCTTGGCTAAGTGCGGATGCCTCTGTTCAAGCCGCTTGTTCTCAATCCGGGTCAGAGAAAAAAGCGCCGTTTCTACCGCCGAAAAAAAGCTTGATGCGATAGATAGGAGCAACAAAATTAAGACAACCGTCCAAGTTTCCATAATTTTAACTGTACAGTTTATGCTGATGAATGTATTGCAAAACGGCTGCGGGAAGAACGCTCGCTGCAAATTCGGGATTCAGAATTTTAGCTCGTATGTCGGTCGAGGCCACTGGGTAATCAGGCATTTCAATTCGGAATACTTTGCCTCTTGAGTTTGAAGAAATCTTGGCGCCGGGTCTTGCTGCAACTAAAAAAGAAACGCTTTCCCGAATACTCTCCGCATCGTGCCAGCTGTCAAAATCCGAAAAAGCATCCGCCCCCAAAATAAAGAAAAGCTCCGCCTT
>CAYRBY010000044.1:13568-16312 GCA_964422635.1 uncultured bacterium | reverse complement strand
TTCACGAGATCTTCATCCGCTTTGTCTTCGGGCCACAAGACCTTTCCCGTCCAGTTATAGTAGCTTGCAAGCATAAGGCGGGTGTGACGGATCAGAAATTCGCGGTTGATTCCAGGTTCTTCAAGGATCGACATACACAGGTCCCTCTACATCTGTTTTATTTCTTCTCGAGAAAGGCTTTCATGAAATCAATGGGTATGGGAAAAACCGTTGTGGTGTTGTTTTTGGCCCCAATTTCCACCATAGTTTGAAGATAGCGGAGCTGAAGCGCAATCGGCGCTTCCTCCATTCTTTTAGCCGCTGCACAAATCTTTTCCGCGGCCTGGTATTCCCCTTCCGCAGCAATAATCTTGGCGCGGCGTTCGCGCTCAGCCTCAGCCTGACGAGCCATGGCGTGCCGAAGTTCCTGTGAGAAATCAACGTCCTTGATTTCAACGTCGGAAACCTTGATGCCCCAGGGGTCGGTCTGCTTGTCCAGAATCGTTTGAAGTTTATGGTTAATCGTGTCGCGTTCAGCCAAAAGCTGATCAAGGTCACATTGGCCGATCACGCTTCGGAGTGTAGTCTGTGCCATTTGCGAAACCGCGTAATTGTAATGCTCGACCTCCACAATGGCTTTTGTGGGGTCAGAGACTTTGTAGTACGTCACTGCGTTGATCTTGGCTGACACATTGTCTCTTGTGATGATGTCTTGGGGCGGGATGTCCAGAGTCACAACACGGAGCCCCACACGGACTTCGCGGTCAAAGGGCCAGTAGACGAAGATGATACCGGGGCCCTTGGGTGATGGGAGCACGCGCCCCAGACGAAAGATCACGGCGCGCTCGTATTCTTTCACAATGCGTATGCAGGGCAGAAGATAGACAAACAGAGAACCGAAAATATACGCCAGTGATTCCATAGAAGCTCCTTTTTGGGGTTGCTTTATTATCGGTCAGAACTCAGGAAGGATTAAAAAGAAAAACCGGGGTTTGAGGCCCCGGTTTTCTCATAGCAGCGAATTGTCAGAACAGACTTAGATGGAACGGCCCACCGCACTGGCAATGAGTCTGAGTTCCCCCATCAGGGTTTCAAACTGTGCCGGCAGCAAGGCCTGAGGCCCGTCGCAAACCGCTTCTTCCGGGTTATCATGAACTTCCACGATAATGCCGTCCGCGCCGGCAGCAACAGCCGCCCTGGCCAAAGCCGGAACAAAAGCGCGCTTGCCTGCGGGGTGTGAAGGGTCAATGACCACGGGAAGGTGCGTCTTGGTCTTCAGCACCGGGACCGCCGCGATATCCAGCGTGAAACGCGTTGCGGTTTCAAAGGTACGGATGCCGCGTTCGCAAAGGATCACACTGTGATTGCCGTGGGAGTAAATGTACTCAGCGGCCATCAGGAAGTCCTGAATTGTATTGGCCATACCGCGCTTGAGAAGCACGGGCTTACGGGTCTTGCCAAGTTCCTTGAGAAGATCAAAGTTCTGCATATTGCGTGCACCGATTTGAATGATATCCGCGTATTTGTCAAACAAAGGAAGGTCGCGGAGGTTCATAAGTTCGGTCACGACCGGAAGGCCCGTCAGTTTGCGGGCTTCGGCCATGTACTTCAAACCGGTTTCGCCCAGCCCCTGGAAATCATACGGGGAGGTGCGGGGTTTGAAAGCGCCGCCGCGAAGCACAGTTGCGCCTGCTTTCTTTACGATCTTTGCAAGATCCAGCGTCCGCTTGCGGGTTTCAATCGTGCACGGGCCTGCCATAATCACAATCCTGTTCCCGCCGATTTCAACTCCGTTGCCAAGCTTGATGACACTGGGTTTATCGTGATTTTCAAGCGACACCATTTTGTAAGGTGTCTGGACGGTCATGACTTTCTCAACGCCCGGGAAGGCTTCAAGGGGCTGCGTGCGGAGGCGGCTTTCATCGCCGATAACACCGATCACGGTACGCTCAACGCCGCGGGACACCATCGGACGGAGCTTGATCTCTTTGAGCTTCTTGACGATGTGGTCAACCTGCTTCTTGGTAACATCTTTCTTTAAAACAATAACCATTGGAATTCTCCTTAAAACGGTCTCTTATCGAATGATTGAATGCGGTCAGGGAGGCCTGAAAGCCGCAAAGGTTATCGGCTGGATTCCGGAAAAACTTAGAAAGCCTGCGGATAAGCGGGATAAGATACCACAAAAGCCCGGTTCCCGCTCTAAAAAAGAAAGCCGGACCCCGGTTAAGGGCATCCGGCTTTTTTTCAAACTCAGGGAGGGTTCGCGTTTCTTAAATGCCGACCTGAATACGGTAAAGCACCTTCACTTCCCCATCCGCGGGCACATCCACGTCAAAGCGCAGGGTAAAGGCATCCACCTTGTCATAGGAATGGGTATTCTTGAGCACTTTCCAATTCCCGTTCACCGGCTCAAAAAGCTTCACCTTGACAGCCTCCTGCTTGTGGTTGCGCAGGGTCACTTCCCACTCAGTTTCGTAAAGGTTGTTTGTGATCTGCTTGAAATCAGTCTGGATGCGTTCGGATTTGATATCAAAGGCTTCACCCAGTTTCATACGCACGTCTTCATCCTTGGGCGTGTGCTCAATCTTGTCTTCTCCGATGAACTGAGGCGCTCCGCTTGCATCCTTTTTGTAAAAGCGCATGGTTCCGGCGGGCAGCGGCATGCCGAGTTTATTGTCCTGTGAATTCTTGAAAGTCATAAACACCTGAACCGGCTCTTTCAGGGGTTCGCCCTGATAGGGCTGCGTCCAGTAATAACCATT
>CAYRBY010000044.1:0-13468 GCA_964422635.1 uncultured bacterium | reverse complement strand
TTTTTGCCCACGTACTTATCCAGAAGCTTGCTTTCGTTGATCAGGTCGTATTCGTAGTTTTGTTCGGTGATGGAAAAACTGCCATCTGATGAAAGGGATTTCACCGACACAGTCACGGGATTGATGGCCGAGGCCACGTCCATAAACCGGAGTTCCCCGGCACCTTCAGGAAGCTGAACTTTCCGGGTCTCACGAACCAGGCCAAGGTTGTTGTTGTAAACGGTGACATTGACCGAAGTCTGATCGTCCAGTGTGCTTTTCATAACGCTTTGCGCCTGTGCGGACGGGACAAAAAGAGGTAACAGAAACAGCGCCAACAACGACTTTTTCATAAAGATCCTCCGGCCATGCCGATTAGATGTGTGAGAAGAATACCGAGAAGACGCCTGTTCGGGGATTTTATTCATTTTGGAATCAAGCGAACAGTCTTTTATTTTTCCCTTATGCCTTTCCGCCTCTGTCCTCCTGTTGAAAGAAATCCAGAATACGGTTTTCCAGCCAGGGCTCCTGACGCCACGGCCAGACACCTGCCATGAACCCCAGATGTCCCCCCTGCTGAGTCATCAGGGATTCCAAGTAAGGATGTCCGGCGAGTTCGGAGTGCGGAAAATATTGAGCAGGAAAAAAGGGGTCATCGGCCGCGTGGATCAGCAGTGAAGGCACACGGATGTTCTTCAGATAGCGGGAAGAACTTGAATCACTCCAGTAATGCACTTCATCGCGGAAGCCGTTAAGCCGCGCCGTGACCTCACGGTCAAAGACGCCAAACGTTTTGCAGTTCTTCACCGTCTGAACATTCATAATCCCGGGGTATTGGCGCGCTTTTTCAAGAGCCTTGCGCTTCAAACTCGAAAGAAGGCTGCGGGTGTAAACCTCACGGTTAAACCCCTTATCCATAAGCTCTACAGACTTGACCAAATTATAAGGGACCGAAACAGCCGCGGCTTTTCGAACCACAGGACGGGCATTTTCGCCGCGCTCACCCAGCCATTTTAAAACAATGTTTCCTCCGATAGAAAAACCGGCAAGATAAATCGATGACGTCCCCGCCCTTCTTAACACATGCGTGAGCACAATATCCAGATCGCCTGTTTTTCCCGAGTGGTAAGTGGAGCGCAGTTTATTGGGCAGGTCGCCGCAGCCGCGGAAGTTCATTGCACAGGCAGACCAGCCGGCCGATCGGATTTTGGTAAGCAGGCTCATCACGTAAGGCGTACGGGATGAGCCTTCAAGCCCATGCAGAACAACAACCCACGGAGCACCGGCCTGACCTTCAAGAAAATCCAGCTCCAGAATGTCACCGTCCGGAGTGGGTAAAATTTCACGCTTTAAATGGACTTTGTCATGAGCCCGGAAAAAACGCGCGAGAATAGTTTGCGTGTGGGGTCCCGGGCACCACCAGGAAGGTTTAAAGGGCTGACGACGTGACTTTGAATTCATGCCTGTTCCAAAATTTAGAGGGGGTGTTCAGGAGCTTCGTCCGCAGGTTCCTGAACTTTCGGCGCCGCAGGAGCAGCGTCTTCAGAAGGCGCTGAGACCTGGACAGACCGCGGCGTTTCAGGAGCGGACTGCGGTTCTTCAGAAGGAACTGAATAATCATAGGCCTGCTCAAACTCAAGCTTGCCTTCCTTGTCAAATTTCTTACGGTGAATTTTCATGCCGTCACGGTAAATATCAATATAGTGGATTTCGCCGTCTTCGTAATACGTTGTGACCGCACCGTCCGGTTTTCCATTCTTGAAATTCCAGCGCGCTTTGATGGCTCCATTCGCAAAGAAGGTCTCCACAGGGCCGTTCTGAACTCTTGTGAGGGCCATTTCCGCATACTCTTTACGCGCCACCACAGGAAGATCGCGGAAGGTCACGGTATCAAGCTTAAAGGCTCCTGATTCCGCGTCCTCAATATAAACCTGCTCGACCCTGTGCAGCAGTTCCACATAATCGGACTGGCGAAGACGCATAGGCACCAGAATCTGATCAAGCTCATCATAAAAGCGGTGCACCAATTCCTGCTGCTTCATTTCCCCCTGCTTTTCCTTCACATAATCGCCCAGGGTCTGGCCTACGTTCTTGGCCAAACTGCCGGCTTTACCGGCCGTGCTCTGCCAAAGGACTTCAATCAGTTTCTGATTGGCCGTAGTTTGGTAAGGCGCGGCCCAGCCCGCGGAAGGCAGCGGGGAGAAGGCTGATTCTCTTTCCGGAAGGTTTAACCCCGGATGGGTGATTTGAACCGGACGGTAATTCATACCCGTTGAACCCTGTGTCGAAGACGCCGGCGAAGAGCTTTCCCCTTCCAATTTCACGGGGTCAGCGCAAACTGCGGGAAGCGGCAGGCAAAACGCCGCTAGTCCTGTAAAAAAAAGAATGAATCCGGTCATGCGGGGGTACAATGGGCAAGCTTTCATAAAACACCTTTTCGACAGAAGTGAGCCCTGTGGGGATTTTTTAAGGGACTCATTAAATTTATCTCATTATCGGCCGTCTTAATGGGAAGTTGATGTTGTTTTGCCGCAGAAATTCACGGGGTTGCCCGGTAGGACGTTCATGAAGGCTCAAAAATTCTATCTGATTCCTCTTTTTTTAGTTTTGGCCCTGGCCGCGGCATTTGCCTGGAGCCGCCCCCGCTTTCCGGAATGGGAACGCCGCGTCATGGAATGGGGCGCCAACAAAGCGGCATATGAATTTTTTCAGGGGTCTATACGTCTCGAGAAGGCAGGAGTGAACCGTCAGATGAAGCTTTCTATTGAAAACATCCGCGCCGAGCTTAAGACCCGGGAAGGAAAAGCTCCGATCCGTATCAGAAGCCTTGTCTCCGAGGAGCCCGTGACTTTCTTTTTGATGAACCGGCCCGTGAAATTCCGTTTTGAAGGTCTTAAAACCGAGACCTCCTCCTATGACGGCGTCCAGGGTGAAATGACTCTCAAGGGCGGCAAGGACGGCTTTCTGGATTTCCGGTCCGAGGTCAAAAGCCTTGGCCTTGAGGACATCACGTTTTTAAACCCTGACAACCTGTCGGGCTCCACCGGTAAAATGACCGGCACCTTGACCTTTCACAGCGATGCCCGCCAGGATCCGGCGTTGGGAATGGAGATCCTGGTGCAGGAACCGGGCGGTAAAATCCAGGGGCAGTTTTTTGACATGCTTCTTCCCTACCTTCCCCAGATGCAAAGCACGGAGCGCGTGAAGAACCTTGCCTCCAAAAAGGCCCTGGTGAACTATAAAAATGCGGCCTTGCTTGTATCGCTGAAAGAGTCTGACAAAATGAAAGTGTTTCTTCATATCCTGGTTCCGGACTATAATCTCAACCTGAATCTGAATCTTGAGATCCGGACTGATAAAAAAAATGCATTTCTGGAAATCGCCCAGCTGTTTGGGCTAATCGAGGTCGCCGTCCGATGAAAAAAAATCACCCGTTCTTATTCGCGCTCCTTTCTCTTCTGGCCTTTGCCGGCTGCACCGTTAAAGCAGTCGGAGATCCCAACCGCCCGATCACCATTAATGCCAATGTGGTGGTGGATATCCGGGGCCTGAAACAAACTGCTGCATCGATTGAAGACCAAGTTGCTCAAGGAGGAAAAGTATGAACACGTCCATGAAATCTGCCCTTTTTACAGCCCTGCTCCTCGCGGCCTCTGCCGTCCAAGCCTTTGCCGGAGCTTATGACATCAAGGAAATGACCCCGGAAATTCAAAATGCCCTTTCCTCACGCCAGCAGCGTTATGCGGAACTTCAGCAGCTGAAGGCCCAGGGCGCTGTGGGTGAAAACAGCCGCGGTTATGTGGAAGTACTCAAAGACGGCGGCAATGCCGGCAGCATCGCGGCCTCTGAAAACAGCGACCGTAAGGTCATCTACCAGGCCATCGTCCAGCAGAACAATCTTGGCCCCCAGGGGCTTGGGGCCGTAGAAACGGCCTTTGCCGAGGTTCAACGCGACAAGGCCCGGGGCGGAGACTGGATTCAGTCCCCTTCCGGCCAGTGGACCCAGCGCTAAGTCCAGGCTTTCAAATCTCTCGCCCGTCCCGCGGGCTTCTGCTATAATGCCGCTCCCTTAAAAAGACCCCTGCGCTTTGCGGTCTTGACCCCGCCCGGAGAATGACGGGAATCCCAAACAGAAGGAATGAGGCCTTTTAATGCTTAGTGTCAATGGTGTGACCTTACAATACGGAAAACGCGTTCTTTTCGAGAACGTGAACATGATCTTCTCTCCCGGAAACTGCTACGGCATTATCGGAGCCAACGGTTCGGGAAAATCCACCTTTCTGAAAATCCTGTCCGGCGAAATTGAGTCCAATGCCGGCGACGTCAGCCTGGGCCAAGGCGAGCGCCTTTCCATCCTTAAGCAGGACCAATTTGCGTATGACGAATACCCTGTTCTGACCACCGTGATTATGGGCCATAAGAAACTCTACGAGGTCATGAAGGAAAAAGATGCGATCTACGCAAAACCTGACTTCGGCGACAAAGACGGCATCCGGGCCGCGGAGCTCGAAGAGCAGTTTGCTGAAATGGACGGCTGGAATGCTGAAACCGAAGCCGCAAAACTTTTGAGCGACCTCGGCATTGAAGAGTCTCTGCACACAACGCTTATGAAGCAGCTTGAAGCCGGCCAGAAAATCCGCGTGCTTCTTGCTCAGGCCTTGTTCGGCAATCCGGACGTGCTTCTCCTCGACGAACCGACCAACCAGCTTGACCTTGAAACCAGCATGTGGCTTGAGGAATTTCTCTACGATTTCAAAAACACCGCCATTGTCGTGTCACACGACCGCCATTTTCTCGACAAGGTCTGCACGCATATCTGCGACATTGATTTCGCAAAAATTCAGCTCTACCCCGGCAACTATTCTTTCTGGTATGAATCCAGCCAGATGGCCCTTCAGCAGAAGCAGGACCAGAACAAGCGCGTTGAAGACAAACGAAAAGAACTGCAGGCTTTTATCGCCCGCTTCAGCGCCAACGCGTCCAAGTCGCGGCAGGCCACGTCCCGCAAGAAGCTTCTCGAAAAGCTGACGATCGAAGACATCAAACCTTCTTCACGCAAGTATCCATACGTCAACTTCAAACCGGAACGCGAGGCAGGCAATGATATTCTCGATATCGAGCACCTCAGCAAAAAGGTCGACGGACAAACCATGTTTCATGACCTCAGCTTCCGGGTCAATAAAGGTGACAAGATTGTTTTCTTCGGCCGTAATGACCTTGCCAAAACCGTCTTGTTTCAGATCCTTTCAGGCGAGATGGAAGCGGACAGCGGAAAGTTCAAGTGGGGCGCTTCGGCGACCCGCGCTTATTTCCCGAAGGACAATAAGCATTTCTTTGACACGGATCTGAACCTCATTGACTGGCTTCGCCAGTACTCCAAAGAAACGGATGAAGGGTTTATCCGGGGCTTTTTGGGCAGAATGCTGTTTTCAGGAGAAGAAACGCTTAAAAGCGCCCGCGTGTTGTCCGGAGGTGAAAAGGTGCGCTGCATGCTTTCCCGAATGATGCTTGTGGGCGCCAACGTCCTTCTCATGGATGAACCGACCAACCATCTGGACCTGGAATCGATTCAGGCACTGAACAAGGGGCTGGAGCTTTTCAAGGGCACCCTGCTCTTCACGTCCAATGACCATCAGTTTGTTCAAACGGTCGCAAACCGGGTGATTGAAATTACACCCCACGGATGCATTGACCGCCAGCATACGACCTTCGATGATTATCTTGCTGATGAGGAATTAAAGAAGAGACGTCATTCGCTTTACGCGCACGCTTAAGCGCCACGCGTAAAGCGAACAGTCGACCGAGGAATTTTACCTGCGGAAACGGCGCCCGCCGAAAGTACGCTTTCCAAAACCGCCGCCGCCGCTGCTGCGGCCGCCATGACCGCCGGGCTTACGGCTCGCACCGCCGCCCAGAAATGACTCCACAGGAATCTCAGGATGCTGCGAAATGGGCAGCGCCGAACGCATCACCTGCTCAATACGGCGGACTTCAAGCCCCTGATCCGGTGTGGCAAATGAAATCGCGTGGCCTTCATGCCCCGCGCGGCCGGTACGGCCGATGCGGTGAATGTAATTCTCCGCTTCATCCGGAAGATCATAGTTGATCACCAGTTCAATCCCCTTCACATCAATACCCCGGGCGGCAATATCGGTCGCCACGAGCACGCGGTATTTGCCGGATTTAAATCCTTCCAAGGCTTCACGGCGCTGTCCGAGCGTACGGTCTGAATGGATCTCAGCCGCGCTGTGATTCATCTCGCGGATCGCCCGTGAAATGTAACGGGCACTGACCTTGGTGCGCGCAAAAACGAGCACCGAGCCGTGATACTGGGTAAGAACCTTTCCAAGCAGTTTGCTTTTCAGCTCCTTCTTCACGATGAAAAGTTCCTGAGTCACTCTCTCAGCCACAGTTCCCGCCGGAGCAATCTCGACACTCAAAGGAAGTTTCATGTGTGTCTTCGCCATACGGACAATTTCACCAGGCATGGTCGCGGAAAAAAGGAGTGTCTGGCGGTCCGCAGGAACAGCCTTCAGGATCTTTTCGATCTGAGGGGCGAAACCCATATCAAGCATGCGGTCGGCCTCATCCAGGACGAGCACCTGAATATCCCGCAGCGTTACGGTCTTCTGCATCATATGATCAAGAAGACGACCCGGCGTGGCAATAAGGATACGCGGGCGTTTCCGGAGAACCGTGATCTGGTTGTGCATGGAAGCACCGCCGATCAAAACAGCGGAGCGCATCTGAAAAGGCTGGCCGATTTTCTGGAAAGTCTCATAAACCTGAAGCGCGAGTTCACGCGTCGGCACAAGAACAAGACCCATCCCTGTCGGGAGAGCCGCGAGGCGCTGAAGCATCGGAACGCAGAACGCGAGGGTTTTACCCGTTCCTGTCTGCGCGATTCCAATAATGTCCTTTCCTTCCACGCAGATCGGAATGGCCTTGACCTGAATCGCGGTGGGAATGGAGAACTTGTTTTGTTCGAGAATCTGAAGAAGCCGGGGCGCAATGCCCAGACTAAAAAAATTAGGGTGTGCTGATGACGACATGTATTTCCTCTTCGGGCTACGAGCGCCCGAGAGAGATCTGCCGGGCGCAGCTTACGTTTAGTTTATCGTGATTGTTTAAATACGGCACAACGGTGCCATTTCTTAATCCTGCAAAAGGGGGGCCGCCAGACGCCGGGATTTTCCCGACTGAACGAGAGCTTCTTTCTTTTTGCGCGGGTATGCCTTGACTTCACATTCCCGGACCAGGGCCCGGGTTCTTCCGTCACACATTTCAGAGTATAGCACTTTAACGGGCCGGCGGACACGAGTATAACGTGAGGCCTTGCCTGAGGCGTGCATTTTGAGGCGGTGATCCAGATCTTTGGTAATGCCTGTGTAGTAAGTCCCGTCAGCGCATTCCAACAGATAAAGAAACCAGGTGTCAGGCTTCCCTTCCGCAGGAAGAGACGTTTCTTTCGCTTCCATGACCTGCAGCATCTTCTTGTACTTTTTTCCCATAGCCATATCAGGAATCCGAAACCAGCTCTTCAAACAATTCTTCGGGAGTGAATTGTCTCAGGTCGAGAATGGTTTGGAATACGGGAAGGTATTCCTTCAGCTGGCGCCCTGTTTCAGAAACGCCGACAAGATTGAGTTCGCGCTCGCTCTGATAGCCGGAAATAAAGATTTCTCGCGCTTCCCTTTTGGCTTCTTCAGGAAGGCGGAGCGCGAGAAAACAAAGGAAAAACCCGACGTCCCAGATCCGCTTGTCTTCACGCGTACAAAACTCGAGGTCCGTGAAATAAACTTTTTTTTCGCTTTCTTTCCAGATACAGTTCACGGGCTGAGTGTCTATCAGCGAAAAACCGGCGCGGTGCACTTTTGCCAGACCCGAACCGCATTGGCGTATCACTTCCCCATCGTGCCCCTCCAGGCGGCCGCGTTCGGCAATGCCTTTTAAAACATCATCGACGCTTTCACCGCTGAGAAACTCGATAACCATCACTTTTTCTACGGGGTCAAAGGCCACAAGCTTGGGCACCGGGATATGCTCCTCTGCAAGCTGCACCCTGCTGACCATGTCCACCGTAAAGCGTTCATGCGTCTGGCCGCCGTAAATTCTCGGAAACGGACTGACAATCGAAAGGTGATGCGCCCAAAAACTGCCCGCGGCAACGAAGACCTTTACAAAAAACTGGACGATCTCGCCCTTCTGATTTTTCAGGCGCCAAATCTGGTTGGCGTTGCTCAGGCCTCCGGACTTGGACTCCACTTCCAGGGTTGCGGGATCCAGCCCTTCAAAAGCCAGACTGTGACGCTTCAAAAATTCCTTACAGGTTTTAACCTTCCGCCATTTGAGCATCTTGGCCCAGGTCAGCATCATGGAAAAAACAAGCCACGGCAAGAAAACAGTAATCGCCAGAATCAGTTTCGCAATCAGCCAGGGCGAAGTCCTCTGCATGTTTTTCCAAAACCGCGCCTTGAGGCCTTTGAGACGAGTTCTGATTTTAATGGGCATGATGACCTTACACCTTCACAGCAGGCTGCTCAGACTTGCCTCTTAAAAGAAAGTAGACCGGGATTCCCAGGAGAAGAAGACACGCCCCCACTCCCGCTTCGCGGGGCGCAAAACAAATGTCTGTGATCAGAAGGGAAAAAGAAATCAGAGTGAACAGTGCGGGAACTACAGGGTAACCGGTCAGCGCAAAGGCGCCCGGGGCACGGACCTTCCTGCGGAGAATAAACACACTTGCACCGGCCAGCGTAAAGAACAGCCATTTGGAAAATCCCGTAAAAAACAAAAGCCGGTCGAAACTCCCCCACAGCACGAGACCGCAGGCCCAAAGCGCGTTAAAAATGAAAGCCGGAACCGGTGTATCCAAAGTCGCATGAACCTTCCCGAGCCAGGAAATCCGCCGGGCGTCCTGAGCCACCGCAAAAGGGATCCGGGCGCCCGTCAGAATGTAGGAGTTAAGCGCGCCGCTGGCGGATATCAAAACCGCGGCCGTGAGAATCGCGCTCCCTGCGGCTCCGTAAAAATTCCCAAAAATCGTGGACGCAATCGAAGGGGTTGTCTTCATTTGTTCCGGCGTGAGCGCTGCCAGATACGCGGAGTTGATACCTACGTAAAGAGATGTGATGATCAGAATGCTGGTGATCAGCGAAAGCGGCAGCGCCTTTTTCGTGTCCTTGAACTCTCCGGACATAAATGTACTTTCATTCCACCCTCCATAGCCCCATAGCACAGGAATCAGGGCCGGCGCAAGCTGCAGCCATCCGGCTCCGGTTACGGCAAAACCCTGAACGGTTCCCGGTGCAGGCCAGGTGCGGAGATTGAAAAAGATCACAACCGTCATCGTGAAAAGCGTCAAGCCTTTCATCATGCTGAGCACACTCTGCACGCGGGTGCTGAACCTGAGCCCCGCTATGTTGAGGGCCGTAAAAAAAAGGATGGCGGTCAGCGCGATTATTTTTTCGCTTCCCGGCCCGAGCGGAAGAAGGTTGCGGAGATAGGCTGCAAAAACATAGGCAACTCCGGCCAGCGAACCCGCACGAAAAACCGAGATTTCCATCCAGCCGAAAAGAAATCCCACCATTTTTCCGTAGGCTTCGCGGAGGTAAATGTAGGTTCCTCCCGTGTGAGGAAAGCAGGAAGAAAGCTCAGCATAGCAAAGGACGCCCAGCAGCGAAACCACGCCGCCCAGGACCCACGCCAAAAGAATCATTTCCGGTGAACTCAGGTACTTGGCAATTTCCGCAGGCACGCGGAAAATACCCACACCGATCACAATCGCGATATTGATCGCAATAGAATCCCAAAACCCAAGTTGTCGTTTCAAATTGGCCATACGGTCTCCTGACTGAGGCTATTAACGGAAGGAATTGCAGGGAAGCTTAACAAATCAATTGAGCAGAAGCCGGTCAGGCGCTTCAAACGGCAGGCGTTTCTGTTTTGATTTCGCGGAAGAGCATCCAGCCTTTAACGTCAAACTTTAAACGCTCGGCTTCTTTGACAAAATCGCGTGCAGGCTGTCCGGCCACCAGAATTTCAGCTTTGGAGAAAGGCTTGAGGGATTTGAGCGCTTCTGCTCGTGAGAGAACTTTCTTTCCAGCCCCGTCCGCTCCAAGATAATCATAAGGCACGACAAAGGTAAATTCCGTTCCATCCTCAAGGGCAATCCCTTCATCCGTACTGTAGAGCCTGAGCTGGCCTTTTTTCTTCGACGCTTTTTCCGCGGCAAGCTGTGCGGCATATAAAACTTCACGCGCCTCCCAGGCATTGACCGACTGCACTGCCCTGCGGAAGATCTCCTGGTAGCCTGCCGCATTCTTCAACCGCTCCAGATAGAACCGGATGTAGGTGGTCTCGCGCGGGGTGTAATACGCCTTATTCAAAAAGATGCGGATATCGCGTCCGGAAAACCCCATTTCCTCCAAAGCTTTCTGATTCGCCGCAAAAAGATCGCCTTTGCTTTTTGTATTCACGAATTGGTCGGCGGCACTGTTAATGCCGCCTGCCGTGACAGCGACTGAAACAAGCCCCGCAATCGGAAGCAGGAACTTCCCCACAGCCGCAACCCCTTTGCCGCCCATACGGGAATGCGCCATATCCGCAATCATCTGGCGAAGTTTCGGGTTCCGGGTATAAACATCCACTCCCAGCTGAACGGCCAGTTCCCGTTCCGAACCGCCAAAGACCTTTTCAGAGAACGTCGTTTTTTCGCCTTCTTCCTTGGAGCGAAAAACACCGCCGACCTTGCGGCCCAGTTTTCCCGCCGCTGAACCAATGTTTTTTCCCGACTCAATCGGGTTGGTCACAAGATTTTTTACGCCTTCCCCTGTTGCTACAACAGAATCAACTGCCCCGTCCGTAAAGCCGCTGCCGGCCTGGCCTTTGCGCACCTGCTCAATCACTTCGATTTCGTGAAGCGTTTTGCGGAGTTCGGGCAGGGTTTCAACATCATAAGGGCCGTGAGGAGATTCAACGTGAAAGACAAGGAAGCCTGGCCGGGATGAATCTGCTGCAGATTTCAAAGTCCACACTGTGGACTTTGTTTTGAAGGTAAACGGAAATTCCAGCTCCGCCAGCGTCGCAGCCATGACCGACGGCGTCAGAAGAAACAGAATCAGGGAGGAAAGCAGTGCTTTTCTTTTCAACACGGACCGGGAATTAATGGCGGCTCGGTTCCTGAACCGGCAAGGAAGCTGCCGCACGTATTTTTTGGGCGACCGAGGCAAGCTCTTCCGCAGAGGCCGAACGGGCCTTTGCAAAATTGAGATCGCCTACCTCAAAAATAGGAACAAGATGAATGTGCACATGCGGTACTTCGAGCCCGGCCACCATCAGTCCGACTTTCTTGCAGGGCATCGCCTTGCGGATAGGTCCCGCGGCTTTTTTGGCAAACTTCACAAGATCGCCAAGAAGGTCGTCCTCCAGGTCAAAGATGTAGTCCACTTCCTGCTTCGGAATCACCAGGGTGTGGCCCGGATTAATGGGCCTGACATCCAAAAAAGCAAGAAACCTTTCATCTTCAAGAATTTTATGGCAGGGAACTTCCCCAAGGACAATGCGTGTAAAAAGACTGGGCATGGCCGCGGCTCCTAAAATATGAGGGGTTTCTATTTAATGATGGTGGTGTCCGTGGCCGTCCGGGCCATGGGCATGGCCGTGGGCTTTTTCTTCATCGGTTGCTTCACGGACATTGGTGATTTCAATATCAAAAACAAGGTCCAGACCGGCAAGCGGATGATTGGCATCAAGCGTGACTTCCTCACCCTGCACTTCGGTGACTGTGTAGATCGGGGCATCCTCTTCGGCGCCTCCTCTGAAACGATCCCCCACCTGAATATCCTGACCGGCGGGAAGCTGGTTTTTCGCAACAGTCACAACAAGCCCTTCCTGCTTGACGCCGTAGGCATCCTGTGCGGCAACGGAAATTTTCTTTTTAGTTCCGGGTGCAAGCTCAAGAACTTCTCTTTCAAGACCGGGAATAATCTGGCGCGCGCCTTCCATAAAAGAAAAAGCCTCTCCACCCTTGGAGCTGTCCAGGGTGCGTCCTTCGCCGTCCGTCAAAATATAATGAAATGAAATCACGCGTGCCATCGAAGAACCTTTCGTGTTAAAAATAGCAGGAAAATTGTTTCGCAAATTTTTCTATCCATGCACGAGCCGCATCCTCTTCGCTGATTTCCTGCCCGCTCTCGCGCGCAAGTTCGTTGCGGTATTCAAGGATACGGTTCATTTGTTCAGCCAGCTTCGCATGGAATGCGCTGACTGCGTCACTAAAAGCTACTCCGGTGCGGTAACGGTTCACGCTCGGGACCCGGTTGCAATAGGCCACACGGCCTTTCATACGAAAGAGCTGGCCGCAGACAGGAATGCTGAGTTGAAGTTCAACCCCTTTAGCCAGGAAATGCTCCGCAAGGAAACAGATACCTCCTTGCGACATATCAACTGAAGCCGTCCGGGACAAGGCCCTGTTATGCACTTCCTGATACTGAATGGGGGTGCTGACGGGATGTCTGTAAAAACGCCTTTTATCAATCCCTGAGGCGATCGGCATAGGTGGGAAGTATACGTTAAAAAAGCTTCCACTTCAATGGCGGGGCGGAAGTTTTTTGTTTCGGGAACCCCCTCCTCACGTCTTCCCGGTCCGAGCCTGGTTAGCCTGGCTGGAACCGGTCAGCAACCCCCCGTTTAAGCCGCTGACAGACGCGGGAGAAGGCCCAAAACGTCAGCGAGTATAGGCAAGGCTTTGGCGGGTCATTTTCCGGAGGTGTAAAAAGCGGGTAAAGCGGCGGGCCAGCTATGCGAGCTGCGAGGCTGCCCATTTGAGGATGTCGCGGGAGGTCACGATCCCGACGAGTTTGTTTTCCGTGTTGACGATAGGAATACAGCCGTACTTATTGCGGATCATCACATCGAGGGCTTTGGAGACAGGGTCATCGGGCATCAGCGTGTGTGGACTGGCCGTCATCTGGCGTGAAAGCACGAAATCAGTGAGCATCGAAGGATCATAGACATAGCCGTCTTCGGTGTGTCTGGGAGAAATAATGCGGTAAAGATCCCGCTGCGTAATCAGGCCCACCACATGATTCATGTTGTCCACGACGGGCAGATGCCGTATGCCGCGCGTGCGGAATTTGGCTTCAACATTCTTGAAGTCCTCCTCAGCCTGGACGCTCACCACAGGCGAGACCATCAACTCCTTTAACTTAACGTCACGCATAAGCCTTATCCCCCGTTCGGTAGAGACGGGTGAAAAAAAGCCCCTGCCCGGTCGCCCCAGGCAGGGGTTTTAAAAACGAGAATCTGTTTACTGGATGGCGTCGCCGGCCACATTGCTAGTGACGGGTGTGATGAAAAACGAAAACGGCGGAAAAGCAAACCACCAGGCGCGGCTCGAAGACTGTACAATGCGAACCTTGCTCGCACCGGTCGCTTTCACCGCAGCGGTGAAATCATTAACGGTTTGATCGAGGCTGGCGTTTCCAAC
>CAYRBY010000043.1:0-17162 GCA_964422635.1 uncultured bacterium | reverse complement strand
CATGATTTGGGTATTTTTTAATCTCTTTATCATTGCCATGCTCCTTGTGGATATCTTGATTTTCCACCGCAAGGATCATGAAGTTAAGATCCGTGAAGCCTTGGCATGGAGCGCAGTCTGGATTGTTCTAGCCCTTCTTTTCTGTGCCGGTATTTACCAGTACTGGGGACAGGAGAAGGCCATGACCTTTTTAACAGGCTATGTGCTGGAAAAGTCCCTGAGTGTTGATAACCTCTTTGTTTTCCTCCTGATTTTCACCTACTTTAAAGTTCCCGCAAGCCTTCAGCATAATGTCTTGTTCTGGGGCATCTTGGGTGCCTTGATCATGCGAGCCCTTTTTATCTTTACAGGGATCGCTCTTTTAGAAAGGTTCCACTGGATCGTCTATGTTTTTGGCGGCTTGCTGATTTTCACGGGTTTTAAATTATTCAGCGGCGGGGAAAGGCAGGTGGAGCCCGAAAAGAACCCGATTGTGAAGGCGTTTCGGAAGATCATGCCTGTGACTCCGCATTATCACGGGAATAAATTTTTCGCTCATGTGAATCATAAGCTTTATGCTACGCCCCTTTTGGTCGTACTTATAGTGATCGAAACCACGGATGTCATTTTCGCTATGGATTCCATTCCGGCGATTTTGGCGATCTCAACCAATTCTTTTATTGTTTATACGTCGAACGCGTTTGCCATCCTGGGTCTTCGGGCTCTTTATTTTGCCCTTTCAGGGCTCATGAAGATGTTCCACTACTTGAATTACGGCCTGGGAGTTATCCTGATTTTTGTCGGGGTAAAAATGGTAGGCGAAGATTTTTTCAAAATCCCTGTGGCCGTAGCTTTGGGCGTTATCGCGGTAATTCTCGCGGCGTCGATTGCGCTGTCCATCCTGCGGCCTGAAAAACCCAAGCATTAATTTAAATTTAATAACCTTAAAAGAACAAAAAGAACAAACGGAGATATCCATTGTTTAACTTATCCGGATTTACTCATTTGGAAGTGATGGCTCTGTGGTGTGTTTTGGGAACGGCCGTTGTCGGCCTTCTGTACGCTGTTTTCCTGGGAGTTCAGGTTCTCTCCCAGGACAAAGGAACCGCTGAGATGCAGCAGATCAGCAATGCCATCCTGATCGGTTCCAACGCGTACCTCTACCGGCAATTCAAAACCATAGCTTTTTTGATCCTGCTCGTCACTGCGGCGCTTTATTTTACAGCAGGTTCCCACAATCTGGCCGTTGGCCGTGCCTGCGCATTTCTTATGGGGTCTGTTTTCTCAGGGGTCATTGGGTTTGCAGGGATGAATCTTGCTGTCCGGGGCAATGTCCGTGTTGCCGCAGCAGCCAACCGTAAAAGTTTCAGTGATGCCCTTAAGATTGCTTACCGCACGGGGACGATTACGGGTATGCTGACCGACGGCCTTGGGCTTTTTGGCGGAACCCTGATTTTTATGGTGTATGGTGAAAAAGCTTATGAGGTTCTTTTGGGATTTGGTTTTGGCGGAACCCTGCTTGCTCTTTTTATGCGTGTCGGCGGCGGTATTTTTACCAAGGCTGCAGACGTGGGCGCTGACATTGTTGGAAAAATTGAAAAAGATTTACCCGAAGATGATCCCCGAAATGCCGCGACCATTGCGGATAACGTGGGGGATAACGTGGGTGACTGCGCTGGAATGGCCGCTGATATTTTTGAATCGTACGAAGTGACGATTGTGGCAGCAATGATTCTCGGCTGGGCCTCCTACGGCCATCAGGGAGTGATCTTTCCCTTGCTTGTCCGTGCCATCGGTGTCATTGCCTCTATTATTGGAACCTACATGGTTAGAACTACGGAAGACATCCGCGACGCCATGAAGGCCATTACGAATGGTTTCCTGATTTCTGCGGCCGTTTCCGTGACAGGCTTTGTGGTTATCGGTTTTTTTTATTTCCGGCGGCCGGATGGCGTAGTATTACCGGGCCTTGCCGGGCTCGGGATCCCGGGGCTTGATATGCGTCCTGTTTGGGCGTGCCTAGTCGGTATTTTCCTCGCACTCGCCATTCAGCGCCTGACGCAGTACTTTACACATACGGCGCATAAGCCAGTGAAGTCGATTGCAGAGTCCTGCCAGACCGGCCATGCGACTGCAATTATCACAGGGCTTGCTGTAGGGTTGGAAAGTTCGGTTTGGGCCATTCTAGTGATTGCGAGCGCCATTGCTTTTTCCGTTTGCATTTACTCCGGTTCGAATCCCACATTTGTGGCCTACGGAGTTGCCATGTGCGGTATCGGTATGCTGACCTTGACCGGCGACAATATTTCCATGGACGTTTTTGGCCCTGTCGCGGACAACGCTAATGGTATTGGGGAAATGGCGCACCTTCCCAAAGAAGCCCGCCAGATCCTTGCGGATCTCGATGCGGTCGGAAATACCACGAAGGCGATTACGAAGGGAATTGCGATTGCTTCTGCTGTTGTTGCGGCCATTTCTCTTTTTAACGCGTACATTACCGACATCAGTACGATTACCAAGCAAACCTATGATGTTGTCGCTGCGACGCTGTCTGTTTCTTTCCCGAATGTTTTTATCGGGCTTTTGATCGGCGGAGCGATCCCATTTTTGTTCAGTTCTCTGACCATTAAGGCTGTGGGCCGTGCGGCCTTCCTTATTGTGAAGGAAGTCCGCGAACAGTTGAAAGATAAGGAAATTTGGGAAGGGCGCAAGCTTCCCGACTATGCCCGTGTTGTTGCGATTTGCACAACCGCCGCCCAGAAAGAACTGATCCGTCCGGGTGTTCTTGCGATCGCCGCGCCGTTGATTGTTGGGTTTCTCTTGAAGAAGGAAGCCCTTGGAGGTTTTCTTGCCGGCATGATCCTATCGGGGCAGCTCCTCGCTGTGTTTATGTCAAACGCGGGCGGCGGCTGGGACAACGCTAAGAAGCTCATTGAAGACGGGGTTTTTGGCGGCAAAGGTTCTGAAGCCCACAAGGCTTCTGTGACCGGTGATACTGTTGGAGATCCTCTCAAGGATACAGCGGGCCCGGCCTTGAATCCGCTCATTAAAGTCATGAATATGGTGGCATTGCTGGCGATTCCGCTCGTTGTTAAGTATGAAAATTCTCCGTTGGTTTTTTGGATCGCTGCAGTTGCTGCCGCTGGGCTTGTCTTTCTCGTCTTGAAAGATGTTGCAAAATCCCAGGAAGAGCTTGAAATTATCAAGCGGGCATAAGGGACGGAGCCTTCTTTGAACCTTTTTGCGCTCGCCCTTATCGTTGCTGCGATTTTTGGGGCCGCTTATCTGTCCTACGGCCGGTTTCTCAGCCGCCATTTGGATCTCAGGGAAGATAGAAAAACCCCGGCTTGTGAAGTCAACGATGGCATTGATTTTGTCCCTACCGAAAAGAAATTTCTTCTAGGCCAGCATTTTTCCGCAATCGCTGCTGCCGGACCGATTGTCGGGCCTATTCTTGCCGCGCTTTGGTTTGGCTGGCTTCCGGTTCTCGTCTGGATCGTCGGGGGCGCCATTTTTTTTGGAGCGATGCATGATTTTTCCAGCATGGTGGGGTCTGTCCGGCACGGGGCGCGATCGATTGTCGAAATCGTGGGTGAACAGTTTGGGCGCAAAGGCTATCTTGTTTTTCTGACTTTCGTTTGGCTGTCGCTTATCTATGTCATCATTGCTTTCACAGACCTGACCAGCGGCTCATTTGTAAACCCGGAACTTGGCGGCGGTGTTGCCACGTCTTCCATGTTCTATCTTTTTCTGGGTTTGGCTATGGGAATTGTTTTAAAGTATTTCAAGTGGCCTCTGGGGATTGCAACCGCAGTCTTCCTTCCTCTGGTTGTTCTCAGCATCTGGTACGGCCAGTCTATGCCCCTGATCATTAAGCCCTTTGCTGGCTTAAGCTCCCAGCAAATCTGGAACTATCTCCTCCTTTTATACTGCCTCATTGCTTCGGTTGTTCCTGTATGGCTGCTGCTTCAGCCACGCGGCTACCTCGGAGGATTTTTTCTCTACAGCACACTTGCGGCGGGTTTCATCGGATTGCTTTTGGGCGGTGAGAAAATTGACTACCCGGCGTTTATCGGTTTTACCAGTGAAAAGGGAATCCCTATGTTCCCTCTGCTTTTTGTGACAGTGGCCTGCGGAGCTTGTTCAGGTTTTCATGGTATTGTCTGCTCCGGCACAACATCAAAGCAGATAGCCAAAGAGACGGATTGTCACGCCGTGGGTTACGGAGGCATGCTGCTGGAGGGGCTTGTTGCTTTTCTTGCCCTTGCAACGGTGATGATTTTAACCAAGGGGAGCACCCTCACCGGGCAGTCGCCGGACCGGATTTATGCAGAAGGTCTTGGGAATTTTGTTCAGCACCTGGGCATTCCCAGTGCCTTTGCCCGGTCGTTCACGCTGCTTGCTTTTACGACTTTTATTTACGACACACTGGATGTTGCGACCCGCCTTGCACGCTACATCATCCAGGAGTTAACCGGCTGGAAGGGAAAATGGGGAAGTACACTTGCCGTTCTTGCGAGTCTCGCGCTGCCTTTTATCTGCGTATCGATCAAAGTTACGGGACCGGACGGAAGCATTATTCCGGCCTGGAAGGTTTTCTGGACCATTTTCGGAACTTCCAATCAACTGCTTGCGGCATTGACGCTTATGACGCTGTCCGTGTGGATGGCCAAAGCCGGTAAAGCCTGGGCGCTTAGTGCAATTCCCATGGTTTTTCTTTTCATCATGACACTCTGGTCGCTTGCGCTGATGGTGAAGCCTGTGGTCTTTGCTTTTCAGCAAGGCCGCCTGCCGACAGACGCCGTGGCTATGACAGCTGTGGCTCTCATGACCCTCGCGTTTATCCTTATTCTTCAGGCCGCATCCACTTTGAAGGAAACTCTTTTTCCCAAGCCCGCCAAGGGATAAAGCGCAAGACCGCAGTTGTGACTCCCCGGCAAGAATCCTTTTAGACTCTCGATAGAAAATTGTAAATCCACAGGCTTTGGGTATGTGTTATAGCAAGGCGGTATTCAGGCGGGGCGCTTTAGGAGAGCCTGAATTTTTCGAGCACAAGAGAAACAAGCGGATGAGGGTTTCGCCGTTTTTTTCTCGTCAAATAAATGGTGTCATGCACGGGGATTTTAAGGGCCGGGGAAAGAACAACCATTTTTTCATGAAGAGGGGCATGGCGCGCGGAGTACTCATTGAGAGGGGCAATGCCCTTTCCTGAAAGAACGAGACGTCTTGCCACCTCAACGTCCTGGATCTCTGCAATCACATTAGGCTGGATGCCCTGAGTCATAAAGTATTCCTGAAGTGCGTGAAAGGTCTGGCTCTGTGCGGTCGGAAGAATAAGCGGAGCGCCGTGCAGCGACTTGGGGATTTTGGAGTATTTGGCAGCTATCGCCCGGCTCGCGCAGAAGACAATCGGAAGTTTGGCTAAAAGAAAGTTTTCAATTCCCTCTTCCGGTGCCGCCCGGTAGGGGAGATCGTTTAAAATCATGTCGAGTTTATGAGTCTCAAGGTCTTCCTGCATGGCGGACGGCTCTTTCTCCACGACCGTAAGGTAAGTTTCCGGAGAGGTTTCAAGAATGAACCTCAGAAGTGCGTCCACCACTGTTTTGGGGATGAAACCCGAGACGCCGATTTGAATTTTCAAAGAACCTTTACGCCCGCCCCGGTCGCCTAGATTGTCGATCATTTCCTGACCCACATCAAAAATAGTTTTCGCATACGAAAGAACCTGTCTGCCATCGTCGGTCAGGATTAACCGTTTCCCTTCCCTCGAAAAAAGTGATTTCTCCAAATAGCTCTCGAACACCTTGAGCTGAGCACTTAGCGTCGGCTGTGCGAGGCGAAGCGTTTTAGCTGCTTTGGAGATAGAGCCCTCCTTTGCAACGCAGTAAAAATAATAGAGATGATGATAGTTGAACGGAATCATTGATAGTTTATTCCTAAGTGTTAGTGCTGAATTATCTATTTTTCATTCGCAGTTGTCAAAGCGATAATTCCGACGTCAACGCTACGGAGGTGAGTCATGAAATCCATTTCAAATCAAATTAAGACAGTCGCCCTGCTTGCAGCCATAGGTGCTCTTTTTCTTTGGATTGGAAATGCCCTTGGAGGGCAGCCGGGAATGATCACAGCGTTGCTGCTGTCCTTGGCCATGAATGCAGGGGCCTACTGGTTTTCCGATAAAGTGGTTCTTGCGATGCACGGAGCCAAACAGCTTCAAAGTAATGACCCTTATGGAATCAGCGCTATGGTTTCGGAACTTGCTGCCAAAGCGGAAATTCCGATGCCCAAGGTTTATCTGATTGAGGAGGGGGCGCCTAATGCCTTTGCCACAGGAAGAGATCCCAGCCATTCTGCGGTAGCTGTAACCACGGGGCTTCTAACGCTTCTCAATGAAAGAGAGCTTCGCGGCGTTTTGGCTCACGAATTGGGACACATTAAGAACAGGGACATCCTCATTTCAACCATTGTGGCATGTTTTGCTTCCGCTGTTATGTATCTTGCGCACATGCTGCAGTGGTTTGGCGCTGCTGCGGGGCATTCGAGGGAAGGTGAACGCCACGGAACGGTCAACCCGATTGTCCTGTTGTTTACGGTTTTGGTGGCGCCCGTAATCGCGACGCTTGTTCAGATGGCCGTGTCCCGAACGCGCGAGTATATGGCGGATGAATCCGGAGCTGGGATTGCAGAAGACCCCGAAGCGCTGGCTTCTGCCCTCGAAAAGATTTCTAATCCGGATCGGGTTCGGCAATTCCAGCGGGAAGACCGTGTCGCGGACATGCAGCCGGCTTTTGCCCATCTTTATATTGTGAATCACTTCTCGAACGAGTCGGTCTTGAGCTGGTTCTCAACGCATCCGCCCGTAAAAGACCGGGTTCGCAAGCTAAGAGCTTTAAGCGGTCAAAAGGTTTAAGCCAGAATGAATAAACGTTCTGCGCAATGGGAATAAAGAAATTTAAGGAGGTCCTATGCTGACAGCATTTAAGGAACAGCTAAGAACGCTTGCCGCGGATCCCAAGGATGGTTTTCATGTGAAAATCCGGAAAAGGGTAGGGAAAAGAGCCACCCTTCTGCTTGAGAAAAGATTAAAGAGAACCATTCTTCTGATGCCCGGGCTTGTGGCAAGAATCTATCGGCATTGGAGAGAGGAGACAGCGTCAGGCGAGGTAAAAAAATTAGGGGGATTTCTTCTGACGTATCTCTATCATCCAGCCGATTTTCTTCCGGAAAAAGTCCATGGGCTTTTTGGTTATCTGGATGATGCCTATCTCGTGCTGGGCGTGTATGAAAAGGTTGTTCGGGATGTTTCGATGAATGGCGCAAAACTTTCAGATTGGGACAAGAAATTTCTGGAAGAGTTCCCGCTTCTGAGAAAGAGCGTTCGTCAGGTTATCCCGGACGAGGCGGAAAAAGTCGACGCCTTGATTCAGGGCATAGGTGAAGGGCGAAATGAAGTTTTTGAGTCGCTTTTTTCAGAGGTCTAAACAGAAAGGATTTTTATGAATTTCAGAGGAGGGGGAGCCTGATGGAGCACTTGCTGGATCCCGTTGTCTTGTTCTTTGCCCTAGGGCTTGCTGCGGGGCTCTTAAAGTCAGAATTAAGAATTCCGGAGGCGCTCTATGAAACTCTGAGTTTGTATCTTCTTGTTGCGATAGGGTTGAAAGGCGGACTTCAGCTTCAGAAAGCTTCGGCCCTGGAGGCCATGGGGCCTATTTCCGCTGCTCTTTTTTTGGGTCTTTTGATTCCGGTGCTGGCGTTTATTCTCCTTCGCTGTCTCGGCCGGTTTTCAGTACCCGATTCCGCCGCCATAGGAGCCCATTACGGCTCGGTCAGTGCCGTCACTTTTGCAGTCGTGCTTGGAACTCTTCAGAAGGCGCAGATTCCCTATGAGGGGATCGTGACGGTCCTTATGGTCATGATGGAGGTCCCAGCCATTCTTGTCGGTATTTTTCTTTCGCGATGGCTGGGAAGCGGCGACAGGATTCATTGGCCCCGGCTCTTACACGAAGTTTTTTTAGGAAAAAGTATTTTCCTTCTTATGGGAGCCATGCTGATAGGATTTCTTGCTTCAGAACAGCATGCGGAGCCTTTCCGGAAAGTGTTTATCGATCCTTTCAAGGGCGTTCTCGGACTCTTTCTTCTTGAAATGGGACTTGTGACCTCTCGCAGGCTGAGGGACCTTAAAAAGGTGGGCTTATTTCTGGCTTGTTTTGCTGTGATGATGCCGCTTCTTTCAGGCATGCTTGGTGCGGCGGCCGGGGTCTTGTGCGGACTTTCCCTCGGAGGGACGATTGTTCTTGCGACGCTTGCCGCCAGTTCCTCTTATATTGCAGCACCGGCGGCTGTCCGAGTGGCGATTCCCGAAGCGAATCCGTCGTTTTATTTGACAGCTTCCCTGGGAGTGACATTTCCATTTAATTTAACGCTGGGGATTCCTCTTTATACCAAGTTTTCGCAGCTTCTTTTTTACTGGCTGAGGTGAATGATGAAAACGGTTATAAAAAAACTTGTCACCATTGTTTCAGAGTCCGCATTGGAAGAGATTCTGGCGGAAGATTTTAAAAAATTGGGTGCTCATGGGTATACGGTAACGGAGGCTCGGGGAGAAGGGTCACGGGGAAAGCGCTCTGCAGACTGGGACCAGAACAGGAATATCCGAATTGAAGTCGTTTGTGATGATTCCGTCAAGAACGCCATCGTCCAGCATCTTGTGAACCATTATTACGAAAACTATGCCATGGTCGTTTATGTTTCGGACGTGGAAGTCCTACGGCCTGAAAAGTTTTGAGGAGGGATCAATGAAAAAGAAACGCGAGAAGAATCTTCAGCCAGCAGAGATCGAGGAAAGAATTCAGGATTACTGGAAAAGCCTTCAGGGCTGTGACAGGACAAAGCAGAGTCCATCTCCCCGGAAACTTCTTTACGGAAAAAAAGCGGGGGCGAAGGTTTGAAGCCCATACGCCTTGGGCTCATCAAGGGGGGACAGCTTGGCAGGATGCTGCTTCAGGCCGCTGCTGCCTACCCCGTTATCTGCAGCGTTATGGATAACGAGGTATCGGCGCCCTGCCGTGCTTTCGCGGGAAATTTCTTCCTCGGCGATCCGTTAAATGCCGAGGATGTTTACGCCTTTGGAAAGTCTTTGGATGCTGTAACCCTGGAGTTTGAGCACGTCAGCATTGAAGGGCTCAAGAGGCTTGAGAAAGAGGGGGTCAAGGTTTTCCCCCGCCCGCATATTTTGGAAATTATTCAGGATAAGGCAGCGCAGAAGAAATTTTATCAAGCACTCAAAATTCCATCGCCTGAATATATTCTTGTCAATGGGCGCAAAGAACTCTCGATGCATGTTGATTTTCTTCCAGCTGTGCAGAAGCTGCGGAAGTCCGGCTATGATGGAAAGGGAGTCTTGAAACTTAATTCCGCGGAAGATTTTGAAAAGGCGTTTGATGAAGCCAGTTTTATTGAGAAAACGGTTCCGTTTACAAAGGAAATATCCGTGATCGGGGTGAGAAACTCTTCTGGAGACATTAAGACTTATCCTTTGGTTGAAATGGTCGCGGATCCCGTGCATCATCTTTTGGATTATCTTTTTTCGCCCGCGGATGTGAGCGAATCCGTGGAAATGAAGGCCTGCGGGATCGTTCGAAAAATTCTTGAAGCTCTCGATTTCACGGGCATCCTTGCAGTCGAGATGTTTGTAACGGAAGTTGGTGAAGTTCTTGTGAATGAAATGTCTCCAAGGCCCCACAACAGCGGGCACCACACCATAGAAGCAAACAGAACGTCACAGTATGAGCAGCTTCTGCGGGCCATTCTGGGTCTTCCCCTCGGAGAGCCGGATCTGATTTCACCTGCCGCGACCGTCAATCTTTTGGGTCAGCCGAAGGCCAGCGGACCTGTTTTTTATGAGGGGTTGACGCAAGTGCTGGGACGGGGCGGTGTGTACCTTCATCTTTATGGAAAAAATGAAACAAGACCCTTCCGGAAAATGGGGCATGCGACGGTGCTTCATTCGGATATCAAAAAAGCCATTGCGATTGCACAGGAGGTTCGGCGTGAAATCAAAATCAGTGCGCATTAGAAGCAGCAAACCCGAGGTTGGAATTATTATGGGGAGCGATTCTGACCTGGAAGTTATGAAGGAAGCTGCCAAGGTTTTGGATGCGCTGGGCGTTTCCTTTGAACTGACACTGGTTTCCGCACATCGAACTCCGGATCGCCTTTATCAGTATGTCCGGAAGGCGGAATCGCGGGGGCTGCGGGTTTTGATAGCCGGAGCCGGCGGGGCAGCACATCTGCCGGGGATGGCGGCAGCCCTTACGATGCTGCCAGTCATTGGTGTCCCTGTAAAGTCTTCCCATTTAAATGGGCTTGATTCGCTCCTTTCGATCGTTCAAATGCCAGGCGGAATTCCCGTTGCCACCGTCGCAATTAACGGTTCGCACAATGCCGGTCTTTTGGCCGCGGCGATCCTTGCCAATGGCAATCAGCGCCTCAGAAAAGCCCTTGCGGCCTATAGGAAATCTATAGAGTCGAAAGTTTTATCCAAAGCCCAGCGGCTGGAAAAAGTCGGTTACGAGGGCTACTCCTGCTAGGTATCCCGCAAAAGAGAGACATTCTCACCCGCGTCATTGTCTTGGCACGCCCCGTGCATATACATCCGGTAATAAATGACAATCCGGAAAGAAAGCGCTTTGTTGCAACAATAATGTCTTTTCGGAACCAAAATTGAAATCCCATCACGGGAGGTTCCCATGCAAAGACTTTCACGCAGAGTAGAGACTTTGATACGCCAGTGGGTTTGGGTTGAAGAGCATAAGAAAGCTGCCGCCGCTGTCCGCAAAAAATAAACGCTTATTTAGTTTCTAGGATGGATCATGCCGTTTTTGCCTCCCGGAGAGTACGCCCTTTTGGCCTCTCTGTTGAAACAGATTCCTGACACGATAGTTTTTGTTTTCGACTCCCAGCTTAAATGCTGCTTCGCCGGCGGGGCTGCGCTTGTCCGGGCTGGTTTTGGTTCAGGGCTGGAAGGGCAGCCTTTGGCCTCTTTTCTTGCGCGAGAGGACGAGGCTGTCTGCAGGGCCATACTGCTGGGTGAAGCCCATCGCTTTGAACGGTTTCTCCGTGAGAGTTTTTTTGTTGTTCAAGGCTGGCCGGTAAAAGGTGAAGATGGGAAAATCAGCGCGGGTGTTTTGTTTTTCCAGGACAAAACAGAATCTAAGAAAAGTCTCGATTTGCTTGAGCAAAGAAACAATGCTCTTAAAGAGGCGCTCAGTCAGGTTGAGGAAGATAAACAACGCATTAAAAAGCAGGTTACGGCCAATATCCAGAATGTGCTGATGCCGCTTCTGGAAAAACTGAAAATCCCGGATTATCCCTCCACAATTCCCTATGTTGAACTTATTGAGAAAAGCCTTCGCGAGTTGACGAGCGCATTTGGAATGAAAATCGCGGAGCGTTTTTACCGCCTGACACCCAAGGAAATTCAAATCTGCTCCATGATTAAAAACGGTTTATCTTCACGCGAGATCGGCCGTCTTTTAAACATTTCCGAAGGAACCATTGAAAGCCACCGGAATCACATCCGGCGCAAACTTGATATCGCCGGTAAGACAGTCAACCTTGCCACCTACCTCCAGACCTTCGACGGTTTTTAGCCGCTGATTTTTTTTCGATTTGTGCCGATAGATAAATAAACGTAATAAGTCTTTATCTATTTATACAAAGGGCGGTTTATGAGAACTTACTTTTTTGCAGCATTGGTTTTGACAGCACTCACCTTCGGCCTTTCAGGCAGTCTTTGGGCTGCTGAAAGCGCATCTTTTATACCCGTAGAGCTTCGCGGCGCATCCGGAGCTTATGAGGCCATGAGCGAGACGCCGGATTCCTCCGGGCAGGAAGCCAGCGGGGCTTCATTATCTGTTCAGGATCAAAACACAATGGTCTCAATGCCGGCCGAGAACCCCCAGATCCTTTACGCAAAAGATGAAACCCTTAAAGGCGGCCGCCTTGATTTGGGGCGCCTTGAATCCCGGACTACATTGAAGTTCCGGGACGGTGAGTATGCCTTTGTTGAAATTGCCGTCTCGCTTCGTCTCGCGGATGGAAATCTGAAGAGCGTTTTAACCAGTGCCGAATACCGGCCTGATCACGCAGAAATTCTGGACGAATCGGCCGTTCAGGATCTTGAGACCCGGTTTGTTTCCGAAATACAGGCAGCCTTTCAGCAGTATGAAGCACACTATGGAGCCGCTTTTCTGGAAGCTCTTGAGAGTCTTGGCGCCCGTTATGTCCGGAGCACCGTGGCACAGCTGCCGGCGGCGGTCGATGCCCTTCTTGCAAAGTCCAGAGAACTGGAAGCTCGCAAGGACGCCAGCCCCTCGCCCTATCCCTTAACTCAGCTTGCAGGGACTCATGGTCATGAGCTGACACTTCGCAAAGAGTCTTCAAGTCATTCCGAGGATCTCGAAATCGTGCGGTCTGGATCTGATGCTGCCGGAACCTGGATTCCTCGTTATGAATCCAAGACCCGTTTCATTCTGACGGATCTAGCCGCTGATGGAAATTCCCGGTATCTGCTGTCCGCCATCGATTATCAGGTTTCAACACAGCCGGCCCCAGGGGAAATGCTGAAATCCATTTTTTCTTTAACCGTGACTTATAAGAACAAACCCCCTGTCCATTACTCTGAAAGCTTCCTTCATGAGTCAGCTGTTGAGGAACGAAAATTTATGCCCAAGTGGCGGAGCGCCTTTGTATCCCGTGCTTCTGAAAAGCTGTTGGAACAGGCCGACACGAACCGGGAAAAAGTTGAATATGCCCTTTTTGTGTCTTACCTGGAACCCTATCTTTATGACCTCTACTATGACTTTTCTCCTTTTCTGATAAAGGCTCGAATGACCTTTGTGGATAGGAGCACCCAGCGCGAGATCCGCCGCATGGAAAAAGCCAGTAAACGCTAACCCTCATTTTCTTCCGTTTAGCTGCAGTACCTTCCAGAAATTTTCAGGATAGAGTTATTTTCATCCTTTAAAAAGACTTCCCGCCTCTTTTTTTGTCAAAGTAAGCCCGCCTTCTTGAAATCGCCTCTGTATAAGGTACGGTTTAAGCACAAAGAGATATTTAATCTCCTTAATATTCTCAGCTGACGAATCGACCCTGAAAGGCGATCTTTCCAAAAAGATGAAACAACGAAAGTTTCGGATTCAGACATCCTTTCTTGCATTTTTATGGACCGTTTCAGCAGGGGCCATGCCAGCAGGCTTGGCGGCGGATGACAACTCTATGCTCAGCGTTAAAAGCGACGCTGTGAAACCCGTGATTAAAGCCAGCGAAAAATCCAAACAGCCGGCTGTCCCGGAAATTCCCTCAGGTTCCATTGTCGGGGAGTCGAAGACACTTTCTTCTCCGGCTCGGATGAAACGGGAAGATTCTGCTCCATCATCTTCCAGGCGCGCGGGGCAAGAGAAAGCCGAGCCCTCCTTGAGCGGACGCGAGCTTGAAGCAAAGCAGAATGGCATCAAAGTCTTGGGCGAAGTTGAGGGAATGATCAAACAAATTCAATCTTTGGATGACGAGCACCTGCGTTTGTCGGCGGAAAAAGGCGAGCTTGAGTCACGATTTTCCGAAGTTCTTAAAAGACTCAATGGCGAAAAGCAGGGGCTGGCTCTAAAAGAGAAAATACCCCGTTACAAGCAGGTTATGATGACCCTTCAGCTTATTTCCAAAGAACTCCAGAAGAGCCTGGATTCGAATGATGGAACGCTGGAATCCGTAATCAAACGCTACCGGAATTACCAGACGGACGAGCCGACCGCTGCCGCGCTGAAGGAAGCCGGGCAGCTGGTCCAGAGCGATAAAGACCGGAAGGCTGCTTTGCCGGGGTTGATTGAGAATGCCGAAAAGACGATCGCGGATCGTGATATCGCTTACCATTCGGATGTTGAGAAAGCGCTGACGGAATACCGGGATCAGCTGGGAGATGTAAAGAAGACAGGCGAAAAAAGCGCTCTCTCGGAAACGCTCTGGCCTGAGTATGCCAGCAATGGGGATGTCTTGCTCCCCTGGAAAAACAGGATTCCCGTTGTGAGCGAGTCCTACGAAGCCGTTGCGGGCGGAATGAAAGTCTCTTTCGATTTCCGGAATGGGCAGATGGATCCTGCCATCCTGGCAACTTTGAAAGCACTCAAATCAATGCGCGGGGATTACCCAGGGCAGGAGGTCCGGCTGCTTCGTCCGCCTGAAGTGCTCAGTCTCTTCGGTGGTTACAGCATCGCCCGAAGCGGGTTCGCGAATTTTTTCTCTGCCGGTAAACAAGGCGGGCTTCAGGATTATGTTCTGTTTGAAACAGAGTATCCGCCAAAAACCGGAAGTGTTCCGAAGAAAGCGGCGGTATTTTCTATTGCCAGCGTGACAGAGCAGATGGTGAAGCTTGCGGACGTGAATCAGGATGGGGCTCTCACGGATGTGGATGCGGATTTAATCATTCATGAAACCGTAAGCGGCGGCAGCGGCGTCAAAATGCCGGACCTGGACGGAGACGGGATTGTGAGCCGCAAGGATGCCTTGATTACAGCCGCGATTGTTTCATCCGGCGGGGAGGCTGTGCAGAGGGTTCAGCTTAATGCATTTATTGAGAAAACTTTTCGCGCCCAAAAGGTTTTCTTGAAAAACATTTCCGAAGTCTGGCGTGAAGTCCGGGACATCGAACCTGTGATCAACAGGGAAAACCTTAAAGCAATGCTTGAAGGGATACCGCAGGAGCAATCGGGCTTTCTTTTACAAATGGTCGACTATTTTGCTTTGATGAAAACAGCGTCTGAAGCTATTGAAACAATAAACCCGGGTTTGATTGCAGAGCGTCATCCTGAGTTTTTTGATGACCAAGGCGAGCTTAAGCCTGAGCTTGTCGAGATGATTGACCAGGCCGGACTGGCAGCGCTTCCGAAAACGGCTCTTTTAGACCCTATCGACCCTGAAATTCCTCTCGCTGACTTGAAGATGTTTGTAGATACGCTCAAACAGGAGATGGGTGAAGATCCTTCCGTGATGTTTGCGGTGAAGGCCCAGGAGTCCCGCACGGCCAAGGACTCTGTTGTTGAAAGTCTTCATGCAGTCAATGACACGATCCAAACATTTCTCGGGGTCAACACAACCAATCAAGAGAGCATTAAAGACCGCAGGGGAATCAGGGAACGGCATCATCCAGGTGCAAGGCCCGGGAAAGCTGCGGAGGAGAAACTGGCCTAATCGAGTTTGCTGTGAGGTTGAAAAAGAATTCTAAGCCTGCGGTTATTCCGCAGGCTTTTCTGTTTTTTGGGAGGTTTGATTTTTATTTGCCAGAGACAGAAGCTCTTCCAGTGAAAGACGGGTTTCCGGCTTTTTGGGGTCTGATAGTGCAACCCCGAAACCCAGAAAGATAGCGAAAGGGAGCTTTTTCTGATCGTTGAAATTTTTGAGATTGAGAATAAGACGTCCCAGAATGATATCCACATCCGCCTCGTTGTTTGGGATAGCCGTAAAAACAAAGTTGTCGCCGGGTAAGCGGGCGATGATATCGGATTCGCGGAGCGTGCTCCGCAAGATCTGGGCGGCAATGGCCAAAGCTTTGTTCCCCTGTTCCTGCCCATACGTTTCATTAATCCATTTCAAACGGTGAAGTTCCATATGCACAAGTGCCAGCGGTTTCGCATTTCTTGCGGCCAGCCGCATCTGCTGCTTGGAAAGGGTCTGAAATCCCTGCCAGTTATACAGCTGAGTCAAATCGTCTGTCACGGACAAGGCGGCGATGACATTAAGAGCTTCCTGGTGAAAGAGCTCGTAAAGAGAGGCGAAGAGCCAAATCAGAGTCGTCAAACAAATCAAGGAAACGGCTTGAATAAGGCGGAGTGACGTTTCGCTGAACTGCTGGGGAAGCTGACACCCCGTAATTTCAAGGGCATAGAAAACAAGAACCTGAAAACCCACAAGATAGACCCAGATACGGCCTGAGTTTTTTTTGGCCAGAATTGTTGCCACAACAGGCAGCGAAACGAGCCAGGCCAGCAAGGGGCCGTCGTATCCGCCGCTGATGGCGGCAAGAAAGGCCAGGAGGATGTAGACATTCAAGACTATCCAGTTTCCGGCAAGAACCGGAGAACCGGTAAATTTAATCAGGTAGACGGTTAGAAAAATAAGGAGGTTGGAAAGCAGAATAGCTAACCCCCCCGAGGGCGACCCCAGCAGAAAGTAAAAAGGGATCAGGATAAGTCCGCAGGCCGAATACGAGATGGCCAGGCTGATGACGAGTTTAGATCTCCGGAGTGTATCGACGTCCTGAATCTTGCCTGACGTGGAAAGGAACCTGTCCGTGGCGAAGTTGATCGTTTGTTTCAAAAATGTCAGCATACCGTGAATTTCTTTCAGGGATTATCCGTCCCAAAACCTGCTTTTGAAGTTTTCTGTGCCGGAACAAGCTCTTTATATATCGTTAAGGAAGCCCTTTTTCTGTATCCCGGATATGAACGGCGCCAAAATGAAAAAAAAGTGAAAAAAAGACATTAGGATTTTCCCGCAAAAGACGATACCTTTTGCCCCCACACGACACATCTATCAGGAGAACTTATGGAAAAGACGAACCCCTTTAAAAATTCCCAAATTATCATCCTTGGCTTTTCAATTGCTGCGGCCGCCGTGCTTTCGACGATCATTCTGTCCAAAACGCTGATTCAAATGAAGCGTTTTAGCCAGGAGATGATTTCTGTGACAGGTTCCGCTGAACAGAACATCACCTCGGATTATGCTGTCTGGCGCGGAGAGTTCTGGCGCAGAGACCCTCTGATGACTTCAGCCTTTGCGGCTGCGAAAGAGGATTTGAAGAAAGTCCGCGAGTACCTGATTGCCAAAGGGGTTCGTGAGTCGGATATTGTGGCAGCCCAGGCCTCGACAGCGATTCTTTATAAAAAGAATGAAAAGGGGAACGACACTAACGAAATTGAAGGCTATCAGATCACACAATCCATTGAAATCCGGACGACTGATGTCCTGAAAGCGGCGGAAATTGCACGCCTGTCGACCGAGCTTATTGATCAGGGGATTCAGTTTACTTCGCAGTCGCCGGAGTATTTTTATACGAAGCTTGCGGATTTGAAAGTGGAGATGCTGGCCAAGGCCACGGAAAATGCAAAACTCCGGGCTGATCAAATGGCAAA
>CAYRBY010000042.1:0-17862 GCA_964422635.1 uncultured bacterium | reverse complement strand
AGCTGATCACCGGCCTTGGCTGCAAGCTGAAGTTCACTGCGAAGTGCACGGACGGCGGGAAGATCTAGAACGGTTTGGCTTGCAGCAGGCGACAAATCATTCAAGGCACTGGCAACCTGCGCGCTCGTCACGGCTTCAAGCGCAGGCTGTGCTGAAGCAGCGAGATTTCCGAGGTTGATCCTGGCCGCAGCAGCAGCGCCCTGAGTGGCCGCCACAAGCACCGGGTCATCTCCGCGGAGTTCGGACCGGATAAGATTCGCCACCGTTGGGCTTAGAACTGACCGGGGGCTTGGAGCAGGACTTGTTCCGGGCGCCCGTCCAGCAAAGAAGTCATTCATCCGGGATTGGAATTTCGACCACATGGCTTCAAGCGTCTCTTTCTTGAATTCCTGCATGGCCCGGTCGGTTTCATCGAGGATCTCGGGAAGCGTTTTTGATTTGGGGTTACCGCCAAACTTTTTGTTATAAATGCGGACAAGCTGGTCAAGGCTCCGGGTGTATGCGCCGGCTTCGACAGTCCGTCCTTCAGAGGCCAGCATGCGGATAATTTCATCACGCCAGAGTTTTACCGTCCGGCGGAAATCAGGTTCATTGAGATCACGGACCAAGGCCGCTGTCGAATGTTTCACAAAGGCTTCGTAGAAACTCTTCTCAATGTCTTTCGCGTAAGATACTTTTCCGGTCATCACAGTCTGATACACACTCTGTCCGTCAAGAGAATCCATGGCAGGTGTAATCACGGCAAAGGAATACCCTTTATCCTGAAGTTCGCGTTCAAAACCTTTGGCGTGAAAACCGCCGGCAAGAACCACGGCAGAAGAAGCCTTCTCCGACTTCATCAGCCTGTCTATTTTTTCATGAAACACCTGATCCCGTTCAAGGGCCACACGGTAGAATTCAAGAGCCGGGTTCATCAGCCCGCGCTCCGCGTCTTCAAGAAGCGCCAGATGTCCTTCCGAGTCCCGCTGATAGGCTTCAAGCTGCTCACGTGACAGCTCAAGGCGCACCAGGTCGCCGAGAAGACGGAGCCGGTCAAAGTCCTGCGAAAGCCGGGACTGCATTTCGTTCTGGATGAGCGATTTTTCCCGCTCGGCAGCAAAGGCTTCGAGTTCTTCAAAAAGGCGCGTTCCCTTGATTTGAGAAATCTTTTCTGTATGCCCGATCAAGTCACGCATTTCAGGGCTCAGCCGGGGTGATAGGCCGGCAGCCTTCCCCGTCTCTACAAGGTAACGAAGGAATTTGCCCGCATCAGCCTGACCGGAGACAAATTTTTGAACCATTCCGTTGAACTCCATCTGTGTTTTGCGGTCGAGCTTGTCTGCGTAATGCTCCTGAAAGGATTTGGCCATGCGGCGGATGGAAGCATCAAGGTCAAGAGACTGAACGCCGCCGCGGTTGATGGAATCCCACATCGTGGCCAGATGCGGATACTTCTTCACCAACGCTTCGTTTTCTTCGGGCGTCATATCTGACTTGAGCTGAGCCAGGTATTTCAGGTATTCCAGAAGATGGCTGCGCTCGGAATAAAATTTTTCACTCTGCTCGTGAAACTCCTGGAGCTCCGGAGTAAAAACAGCCTTCTCCTGGGCGTTAAGCTTTTCTTTAACACGAGAGAGAACTTTCAGGACTTTATCCCTGTCCACTGTCGTTTTTAAATAGGCCAGGTAGTTCTGCTCATACAGCGTCCAGTCCTCGATGCCAAAATAGGCTGAGGCGGACGGGCTGAAGATCGACGCAAGACCGGCGCCGGTGATTTCTCCCTGCTGCAGGTAATCCCGCATCACTTTCTCTTTTACAAATCCATCCGGAAAAGCACGGAAGACCAGCGGATCCAGTTTTCCTTCTCCTCCTTCAACGCCAACCAGCTTGACTCCGTAATCTTTCTCAAAGAATTCAATCAAGCGGCGGATATTCGCCTGGGCGTCGACAATGGCATGCGCATCCTGAATAAAAAAAACAAAAGGTCTTCCTTCCCCTGCGTCATGAAAGGATTCAACGCGGCCCATGTTGTCGGGAATTTTCAGGCTTCCCGAAAGAGGTAGAGTCCCTTGGGTACGCAAAGGGGCAAGGGGTGAAACGAGTGCCGGCTGAGCGGACGCAGAGGTTGTGAGGAAACATAAAACGAGTGGGGCGGCGACGAACCGGCGTACACGATGGAAACACAGCCGTGGCCTAGAGGTAGCCAACGATTTTTCTCCTCCCACGAGCATGAAATCAGGGTCAAAAACCCATGTTTTTTTAACCTTTTTAGGAACACAAAAAGTATCGCACAGAGACCTCCAAAAACGAAAAAATATTGCTATAAAATGACATCTATTGATTGTTTTAGTTGTGTTTTTTTGCTAAATAGTGCTAAAAGGAGACAGAAAGTGCAGGTCAAGGGATTGAACGGCCTAAATGCGGCTAAGGTCTAAATGGGGAAATATTTCTGAATAACTTTCTTTTCGAGGGATTCAAAACTGACAGGCTTCTCAAGAAACGTCTCGGCCCCTGAAGCAAGGGCGTCATCAAGGATATTCTCCTCATTAAGACCGCTCATGAGGATCACCTTCTGGGTGGGAAAAGCGGTTTTAATTTGTTTGAGTACCACAAGGCCGCTGATACCGGGCATCACGACATCACAAAAAACAAGGTCCGGGGAATTATCCCGGATTAATCCTAAGGCCAGGGTTCCGTTGTTGGTCTGAATGACCTGAAAGCCCAGGTCCTCCAAAAAGAAAGCCAGGGATGAGCGGATGGCCGCGTCATCATCAATAATAAGAATTTTGCCTCTCAATCAAAACCTCGGACAACTTTCAACTGCAGCAATTCTCTAGCGGATTTTCCGGTGACTGTATTTCCCCTTGATTTCATCTTCCAAGAAATTCGCATAGGAAGATGCAGCGAGGAAATCGTAGTACAAAAATTCCGGAACGTTTTCGTACTGGTAAATAGAGCCTGACAGGAATTCAACCTGAAGCATCTTCCTGCTTTTTTCGTACCCAATCCATTCAATTTCTGTCGAAAGCACCATCTGGTTGACCATAGCACTCTCCTTTTCTTTGGGTAATGTATCGGAAGGGCAGGCTAAGTCTTGAGGATATAAGCAGAAAGGACGTGAGTTTTTAAGACAGCCGGATCAGCCAGCGGAGAAGAGATACGCCGAAACGCACGTAAGCATCCCCCACTTCAACGCCAAAAGCAGGTGTTACGGGCAGCTTGAGGTGCTTCGATCCCCAATCTACCCAGCCTCCGCACCAGTGCGGCGCAAGATCCGTCGTTAGGGCAGCAATGTGTTTCCCGGGGTCCCTCTCCACCACGAGGAGCGGAAATTCCGGAGCCGCCAGACGAACCCGGCCCTTTGAGTTTTTCATGGGAACCGCTGAGAGAAGGCACAGGGCATTCTTTTTAAGCTTCACTTCATTAAGTCCGCAAAGAACCGGTGAGGATTGAAACGAAAGACCGCGAAACATCGGGTGTTTCGCCTTTTCACGGATCAGCATCCCTGAAGAAATATTACGCCGGTCATCTTTCTTCAGACAGGCCACCGGAAGAAGTTCTTCTACCCGCGATCCGGACCATTTTCCAAAGGGGCCGGAAAAAGAACCCCAGCCGCCCACCATCAACAACCCCGCCCCGTTTTCCTTCACCTGCTGTGCAAGGCGCTTTTCGGATTCAGCAGGCAAATCCTTACGGGAAAAATCACTAAGAATAAAACCATCGAATTTTTTTTCAAGAACAGAGGGAGCCAGTGTTTGCCCCGGCGGAATATGGGTGAGAGAAACCCCTTTCAGGGTTGCGATCATCGCGAGAAGATAATTGGCGGGTCCGCCCGCAGGACTGTCACCTGCATAGAGAAGTGTTTTCTTTTTCATGCTGCGCATCATAATCAACGAAACCGTTTCACGCAAGAGGGATTCGGAAACTTTAGGCAGAGGCAAGAATCTGGGTTTCAGCTTCTGCGAGCCGGGCAAGATGATCCAGAAAGTTTCTGCCAATAAAGGTGAGTCCGGTTTGCGGATCCGGACGAAGCCCCAGCTCATCGCGGTAAACTTCACGCAGGCGTTCTGGAACAAGGGCAAGATTTTTAAGAATCCTCATCACTTCAGAAACAGAAAGAAGTGACAAAACTTCAGGGTCCAAAACAAATACCAGACCGCGGCTCTTTTGATCCGCCTGCGTAATTTCCACGGCGCTATCCCCCTGCTCCACAAACACCACAAAGCGGTTCTTGTCAAAATCCTTTCCGAGTTTGTCTTCAAACTGGCTGAGATTCGCACGCTCACCGGTCTGAAGCCGCGCGACGCGATCCTTTCTTATCTCCCCTGATAATTCCTGAAGAGCCCGGTCGAGGGCATGGGAAGCTGCCGCGGCCGAAACACTCGCCGCCTGCGCGGCGAGAATGAGGCGTCCGTCATTTTCAAGACTGGTGCGAACCACATTCTTGACGTCGCCGGAAGATTCTTTTCCAGCACCCAGGCTGGCCTGATAAATCAGTTTCTCACCGACAGCGAAAGCCACGGGCAGTTCAGGAAGCTCCGCCAATGCCGCAGGATCTTGCGTCTTCTGGGCGGCAAGATGTCTAAGAACATTCATCAGACGTCCGCTGGCGGCAAAGGAATGCAGACTTTCCCTGTCATAAGAACCGCCCGTTCCGGACACGGCCTTCGTCCAGCCGGCTTCGAATGCGTTCCATACGGCATCGCGGCTCTTCGCATCCGCCAATAGGCCGGTCAACTCAAGCGCCAGAGCATCAAGAGGCTGATGGGACCTTACAGCCGCCACCATTTCAACGGCCAGACTTTCAGCTCGCGCCGCTTCTGCATCTGCAAGCCTGAGTTCAGACCGCGCATCCGGTTTCCGGAAAATTTCACCGAAGCGGCGGCTTGAACTGTCAAGCAACGCTCTCTTTTCTGCACCGGGCAGATTAGAACGCCAGTTTTCAAAGGCGCCGCGAAGTTCAAAGAGCGACACTTTAAAAGTATCTCCCGTCACTTCATCCTCAAACTCATAAGCGTCCTGGGGCTTCGGCAGGATACCGGGTTCAGGCTGCAAGGGTTCGCTTTCCACCAGATCTCCGCTTTCGTTATATCTTCGAAGATAAACATTAAAAGTTATCTTCTCACCCGAGTTTTCGGGAATCGTGACAACATAAAGCGGGCCGCTCCAGTTTCTGCGGTCGGCAATATAAGGAAAAAGAATTTTCAGCTGGTCTTCCCCCTCCATGACTCCCGGCTGCTGCAAAAACTGGACTTGTATTTTTGATGAAGAACCGCGCTGCTGGATCTCCACAACATCAGGGGCCACTGTTTGACGAAAGACGCGGCCGATCATCCATTTGACGGCAAGGAGACGGGGATCCACAGCACCATCCTCCTGACTTTGCCTGCGTTCCAGCACGGAAATCCCAAGTAACACCTTAGTCACCTGGGCATAGTAAGCTGGGTCAACGGCTTCATAATGCGTGTACTCCTTGCGTTCCGTAATTTGTCCATCGGGACCGCTTTTGAGAAGAAACCCATTCAGAGTTCTATTGACAAGATCCAGCTCAAGATAGCGCTGCTGGCCTTCCTCCGCCGGAAAGAAAACCATTGCGGGCTGCTCCGGCTCCAGGGGGTTATTTTGAAAAATTACTTTTCCTGCTGAAGGCAGCGTCTCCGAAGTATCCGGAACATCGTATGACGAAACCGCTGACCGAGGCTGCACTGAAGCCTTGGCCCAGGGCAGAAGAAACGAAATGCGGTTGGCCGCAATACGGCTGGTGTCCGTGAGCAAATAACTCGATTCGTAAGGAATCCCCGCTTCCTCAAAAGAAAAAAGCCTGTGCGGATTTCGATCTGCTGGGTTACTTCCTCTGACATTGCGGGCCGTATCAAAAACCTGAAATTGGACTCCCTCTTTTCCCATCGTCCAGGAAAGATACACAGGCTGAAGATAATCTTCCTGATTGCCGCGGCGGATGGCTGTCTGAAGGGCTTGTCCCAGTGCGGCCGTAAAATTCCCAGGAAGCTCCAGCCCTTCAGGATAAAGGGTTTCAAAGTAAGCACGGAAGGAAAAGAGAAAACGCTGCAAATGATCTCTGACAAGCGCGGAGCTGCGGCTTTCCAGTCCTCCCAGGGATATGATGCCGCTCGTCACGCCCGGAACTCCGGTCATGCCTTTATCAAGCTCGGCCTCAAATAAAGGTGCACCCGCCGAAGCCTGCGTAATCACCTTGCTGCGTTCGCGAGCAGATACCCCCCCGCCTTTTACGGCTGAAGGAGGAACACGGTCAGGATGAAGCGTACTCCAGATAACCCGCTCTCTTTCCCGGAAACTGCTCCCTAAAGACCGGTACCGCTCATAGAGCCTGAACTGGCCGTTTTCTTTGTCCTTTTCAATTTCGTCATAAAAGACGGGGTCGATTATTTTGAAATATTTATACACATCCGCCCTTGGAACTCCGACCAGTTCATACTTGTACTTCTCCCGGAGTTCCAGAATGCGGGCGTAAACCCTCTCCCACCGGATAGCGTCCATGGCCTGCGGATTCGGCTGAACCGGGGTCTCGCGTACAAGCTCCGGCTGATCAAAAAACAGGACTTCCAGCACAGGCTCCTCCGATAAAAATCGTTCGCTGACAGGCACCTTTCGTTTCTTCAAATCCTCTCGGACTTCTTTTACTCTGGCCTGAAACCATTCCTGAATGCGCCGGTTCACGTCCACCCTGACAGCTTCATCAACCTCGCCGTCAGCGCCCTGAACAAGTTTATTTCCCACACCCCAGAGCACACCCGACGGAGCCTCGTGAAAAAGAAATGGCGGGTAAAGTTCGGGGCCTTCTGCGGTCAAAACAGTCCGGATATATTTTTTCATCTGCGCTTCATAGCCTTTCAGCCACTTCGAAAGCTGAGGTCTTTCACGCGAGGTGACACTTTTGAACTCTGCGAGCAGATTCATGCGCGTCCGGAGATTGCGGACAAGACCATCCGGCGATGCACCGCCGGTTGAGACCCGGGTTTTCAGTGCAAGATTCAACACCTTGTACGGGCCGCCGGCTTCATAGGTTCCTTCTTCAATACGGTTAAGAAAATAATAGCCCAGCAGGTGTCCGATCTGGTTATCATCAAAAAGATCTCCGACATTAAGGGAGTCATCAAGGCCGGGAACAGCGGCAAACTCCTGGACCGCCGTGAGCAGCCGTGCATCTGTCCGCGGTGAAAAAAGCAGTTCGACAAGATTCATGAGGGACTGAGGGCTTCGAAAACCAAAGGCATGCTCATACTGATCGCTGAGAATTCCGGCAATCTCCGCCTGTTCTGCAGCATTCAGGCCGAGCTCTGAGACTATTTCCTGGTAATACTCATAGATATCCAGATCACGAACCGCGGCATCGGCTCTGAGTTCAGACCGCGCGGGCTTTATGCCAGTCACCTGCCCCGCGTCAAAACTTTCTATCGCTCCGCTTTCAGTACGAACTTTCCCAGTCCACGCTTCGGAGCCTTCGCGGGTCTCATTGAAAAGAATCGCCCCCCTCTGTCCGGAATCCAGCGCTCCTTTGGCCTCAAGCGCTTCAAGATTCTTCAGCACCGCGGTAATGCTGTCTATCCCGATCATCAAACTGGCATGCGCAACTTCATCCCCCCGGGGGTGATCTCTAAAATGCCGGCGGTATTCCCCAATTCTCGTAGACACTCCGGCTCGAATATCAATCTTGAGAGTTTTCTGGATTTCCTCCCGAACGTCAAAGAGAAAGCGGTCCAGCCTGTCGCCCTTCATCACCGAACCATCCAGCGCAAAAACGACTTCGTCACCTCCCATCATTAAAGGGATATCCCGCAGCTCAAGGCCGGCTTCCTGATAGGCGCGTCTCAAAACCCTGCGGATGATGGGCTCAATCCCCTGAACTTTCTCCGTGACATCATCCGCGCTGCTTCTCCAGATACGTTCCACTTCTGACGTCACGCGGTGATGTTCGATCAGTTCCTTTTCAATGGCCTGAATTTCCAATTCAAAGGCATGGACATTCATCAACCCCATACCCTTGACGTCAAAATTGATGTACACAGGGTTATCCATTTCTGAAACCACGGTGTGAAACCAGCGGGCACTTGAAATCGAAAGCATGCGGGGATCATTCAAAAGCAGCTGCGGAAGAAGCTGAAGCGACTGCACAATGCGGTCGGAGACCAGGCGGTTGCTGTCAATCATGTCCCGGAGCTTGAGCAGCATTCTCATCGTTGTCCGGATCCGGATCGCCTCACCCACAGCACGGTCAAAATTCACATTCCACTTCTTGATGTAATCCTGAAGCCTCAAAAAATCAAAATACTGCTGCGCTTTTCCATAATAGCCGGCATCATTTCCAAACAAAGCCCTTTGCTGAACGCTCAGCGAAGTCCAGGGGAAACGCTTCCGAAGCACTTCGGAAACCGGAAGCTTCAAGGTTCGGGCGCCTTTTACGCCATCGAAAATCCCGACCCCTTGCGGAGCCTGACCCGCAAGCTGGTTATCCCGCAAATCTGCAACACGGATGATCTGCTGCCGATACCGGGTGTTTGAAAAGAGACGGTTTTCCCGGTCTCCCGAAAGATTGGAAAGTGTCAGCGCCTGGTGCGCATTGATGTCCGCATTGAGCCGCGCTGAGGCTGTTTTCCCCCGGACCATGCTGACGCCGTAGCCCACTTCAAACAACGGCTGCTGATCGAGATCCGTAATGCCTTTTTTTCTCAAATACTCCTGGCTTGAGACTTTTTCAAGAAGGGCACGGAACGGGCCCGTGGGTTCGCGCAAGGCAGCCGTCACTTCACTGGCCACACGCGCCTGAAGTTCATCCCCAAAACGAAGCATGCCATCCGGGCCGCCCCAGCGTTTTACAAAGTTCGGAAACTCGCGGGTGTCCCGGAATCCGCGGATCGCAAACACATCCTCTTTGTAAGTACTGTAAAGGGGCTCATAAAGCTTCTCATACCCGGTCATCTCACGAATCTGTTCGGCAATCACCTCACGCTTTAAGGCCGCAAGTTTATTGACCATCTCCTCGCCGAGCAGCGCATTTAATTCCTTTTGCCCAAGACCGTGAAGCCCGACTCCCGGAACCTCAAAAACAAAAACGTGATCTCCCTCATGCAGGGTTCCAGGACTCAGAATGGAATAGTGCGGATTGGCCGACTGAAGCCCCACGACAAGCCGGTCAATAAGCGGTCCCGGAACTTCATTCCATCTCAAATCGCGGTCTTCAGCCGGGCGTTCAAGGGCATCCAGCAATTGATTGATTTCAATCTCAAGATGGCGCCCGTAAGCCGCCTGACGGATAATACGCTCGTACTTCTCACGCAAGTCACGGTCGCGCTCGCTTTCCTCTTCATCCTTCCGAAGCTCCGACCTCATGTTCCCCTGGCGCAAAAAATAAGCGGCTCCAAAGGGCTCGACGCCTTCTGGTGCGGCAAGAGGTTCGTCCAGCCCATCCGTCCAGCCTGTGCTGATCATAATCTCCCTGAATGTTTCGTAGGAGGGCCCCTGAAAATTTCCACGTATGAGAAGAAACGCGTTAGGCTTGGCCTGGGAGCGGAGATCTTCCAGGACCTTTCTGAAATCTTCGGGGTGAATGCCGACATTTAGGCCTCTTGAATCGCGGTACTCGATGACATCCCCTTCTGAAAATCTTGGAGCTTCTTCGCTCAAATTCGGAAAGTTCACCACATAGCCGTCGCCTGGAGGAAGCTCCCGGACCGAGCGCGCCCTCTGGGCATGAACCTGTGCAACAAGCCCATTCACCCGCGCCCAGGCCTGAGTGTTCATGGCTTTTAGGAGCGTCAGATCATAAGCCTCCACAGAGGCCCCCAACCTTGCCAGCTCTTCCGAAATTCGCCCGGCACCGGACCCGACATCGACAAGCGTCAGCCCTTTCAGATTGTCCTTATTCAGTTTCCTTAACAAATGCCCGTGAATCATGGCCAACGTATATTCCGTGGAATGCTCCCAGGGCCCGTAAGAGCCAGGAAAGGCAAAACCCTGCTGCACATTGCCATATCTCCTGACCTGCATCGCAGACTGAGGCGATTCGTGGTAAGGATCTTCCAGAATGTTCAAATTAAACCTGTAGCCGGTAGTGCCGTGAGCGCTTGAAAGATAGGGAGCGAGCACAGATTCATAAAAAGAATTCGCCAGTTTGAGATCCGGAAAGGGCGGGAACGATTTGTCCAGCGGATCTTTTATAAACAAGGCTTGCTGCGGATGAACAAGGAGCGGATAAACCAGTGTCTTGGCAGCGCCGGAGCTGGAACTTCCGCCGGATGGGACATTCAACGCCCAGACAAGGGCAGCTGGACGTCCCTGATAGGTCAGAAGGTACAGACTTTTAAGTGTCTCCAGTTTTTTTTCTTTGACGGCCTGAACATAGGCCCTGGCCTCGACATAAACGCCCTCCGAAAGAAAAACCGAAGCTGCACTTTCCAGTGTATCTTGAGAAATAGAAACAGGGACGCGCCCGAAGCCGGATTTGCCCTGCACCGGCGCAATCACTGAGGTGCCAAGATCGATTCCGAAAGCCTGCAAAAAATCCACGATGGGCATCCGGTCTGTGATGCCGGTAAAGGCACCCAGTGAAGCCTCTGACGTCCGAAGCTCTGAACGGCCCTGACTGAGTTCCTTCAGCAAATCAGGCATTCCGCCTTTTCTGGAGGCAAGCTCCAGATAACCGTTTCCCCAGGCATTAAAAAAACTTCCCGCCCACATACCAAGACTCTTCCGGTTCCTTTCAAAGCCGGCATTCTCTCTCAAAAGCACAAGGTTGGAAGAAGGCCAGTCGTCAGGCTGTTCATGATCACCCAGAATTTTGCCGCCGGGCTTCAAAAGGCCTGCTTTAAGCCTGTTCACGGCGTCAATTCGGACCTTCGCAAGAGCCAGCTCGGAGCGTCCCTGTCCGCCGATATCAGCCCCTTCTTCCTCCAGCCTTGACATAATCTCCTTGTAATAGTTAGGTCCTTTTTCAATCAGTAGGTCCAACCCTCCGGATTGCACGAGTGATTCGCGAAGAGGGCTTGGGAGAGCAGAAAAATTTTCAGCAATCGACTCCGTGGTTTCACTTCCGAGAAAATAAAGAACCCGGGGCCTCACTTTTGCCTCGCCCGGATGGCGCCAGTCAAAAGACAAACGCCAGCGGTCGCCTCCCAGATTTTCAACTTTTACCTTTTCAGAATCCACGCCGAGGGCGCGGAGAGAAGCAAAAACCAGATCCCGGAGATCGCCGCCGCTGGAGACATATTCCTCGATCGTTTTTTCCCCATGCGTCACATAGTAAACCGAAAGAATATCCAGACGAAAACGGCGGGCAACATCAGGATGCTGCTCTTCGCCAAAAGGCAAGGAGTCGGACATGATCAGCGTTTCTGCATTTGAAGTGAGCAGCGCATGAAGCACATCCCCTCCGGAATGCGGATACCAGGCCGTGAGCGCCCTGCCCTCAGGGTTTACCCAGGCAAGAATGGAGGTGAGAAATTTCATCCGGCTTTGCCAGGCACGACTTTGACCGATCTGGCGCAAAAACGGGTGATCCGGGTACTGTGTGCTTGTGGAGTCAACTGTCCGAAGTTCGGAACGCCTATCAGTCTCAGACGCATCGGACTGGTTCTGAAGCACCAATCCCGATGCCTGCATCACTGCAGCAGAGATACTTCCGATATTGATGTTGGTGTACGGCATGGCGGACGCCGCCCCCGCAGCTCGCAGAGCATTCTCCGGCGTCATGCGGTTTTCAAAAACAAGCGTTCGAAACGCCTCGAGTAGACGCTCCGTCCGGCCTGTTTCCAGATCCCCCCCTGGAACAGCACTGATTTCATCAAGGTATTTCGTGTAACGTTCTGCCTGATCCGTTTTGCCGGCAGCCGCCAAGCGCCGTATCAGCTCATCGCGCCAGAGTTTGATCCACCGGCCTTCTTCATCGCCCCATTCCTTTTTGATCAATCTTCTGACAAGGCCCCGATAAAAAGCAGCCTCAAGGTCAACCTGCCCGCCTTCTTCCCTGAAATAACCTTTCCACGAAACATCACCATGCATCGCCCTGTCATAGGACGCATCTTCAGGAATCTGGCTGATACGCGGAACAACGAGCACATACGAGCAGCCCGCTGCTTTCAAGAGTTCGGTCAGTCCTTCCGCATGAAACCCTCCGGCAAGAAAAAGAAAACGGTCCATCTCAGCATGTTTCATGGCCGAGAAGATTTTTTCTGTGAAGATCTGATCTCTCTCCTCGGCCGCCTTGTAAAAACTCTCAGCCGCTGTCAGAGAGAGCTGCTCAAGCCCCATCATTTCAGCCGCTGTTTCGCCCCGAAGGATGTCTTGGAAACCACCCAAGTAGACCTCTTTGTTTATTCTGTAGTCCCGCCATTCGCGGCTCGACAGCTGGAGCCGCACCAAACGCTGCAAAATCCTTAAACGCTCTGTCATATCATCAAGCGCTGAGATCTCTGCTTCCCCCGCCAGCCCCTTTTTAACTTCACGGGAGTATTTTCCCAACTCTTGAAAAACGACAGGCCCCTGCATGGCCGCAAGAATCTGATTGTTCCTGCATGCCTGAACCAGGGCATCAAAAGGCTGGGTTGAGAATCCTTTTTGGGAAGCCAGCGTCAAAAGAAAGCCTGCCGCTGACCGGAGGTCTATCTGCGAAGTCTGAAAGGCCTGGATTTTTTCATTGACCGATTTGAGTTCGTCTTGGGTCAAGGCCTGGGCCTGTATAAAGCGGATCAGTTTTTCGAGATCGCTGCGGAGTGCACTGGAATCTTGCTTCCTCGCATTTTGTATTTCCTCCCATAAGGCCGAAAGATGGGGGTACAGACCTGCCGCCGGAGGGATGGCGGCCGCTAATTTCTCAAGGTAAACGGGAAAATCCTGATGCCCCGTGCTCCAGAACGTACGCTCGGCAAGATCCAGGTCCAAAAGCCTGGCCGGATATTTTTGTTCCTTAACCAGGTTAAGCGCGTTTTCAAGTCTCGAAAGTTTTTTTAAATTCTCTTCCTTTGCGTTCATGGCCTCGAGATAGGCCATGATCGTTTTTTCATAAAGCGCCGGGTTTTCAAGGGCAAGCAGTTTTCCTTCGCGGCCTGCCTTCAAGGCCGCACTGACAATCCCGGAAAGCTCTCCTTTCTGAAGGTACCCGTCAAGAGTCTTGCCCAAATATTCAGGGTCGGGATAACTCTGCGCAAGAAGCGGGTTCAAGACTCCAGAGCCGCCTTCCACCCCCTGAAGGGTCATTCCATAATGAATCTGAAAATACTCAATGATCCCCTCGATGGATTTTTGGGCATCGGAAACAACATGTGCATCCTGAACAAGCACAACGGCGGGGCCGGGTTTTCCCTGGTAGACCTCCTGGATATCCCCAAGTTCTCTCGGCAGTTGGACTGCCGCAACATCGGATAAAGACAGGGGCGCCGTAAAGGATAAGTTCTTTGGCCCTTCGTTCGCTTTAGCCGGCGGGATTCCGGATCCAGACAGAGCTGTGGCGCTGGCAAGAAAAACACAGACTCCATGCCTGCCCGTCTTCCTCAAAAAGGATAAAACGTTCAATCGAAGCGCCATTTTTTCATAAACCTTTCCAACATAAAGGATAACTGTCAGATTTCAAGGCCGCAAGGAACCAGATAAAAGATTGCTAGGAATGGGCAGGAGAAGTCTTGCAACGGCATTGGGGACAGCGGCAAAGACGGCGGAGCTGTTCAAAGGCGTAGATGCCTGTATCGTGTCCATCGCTCCAGCGGAATTTAACGCCATAGCGGCCGACCGGCTCGGTTTCACGGAGCGCGAGCTTCTTGGGAATGCTGCTTTCATGGATGAGCACTTCTCCCGTCCACTCGTCGACACAGTGGGCGCAGCGGCAGTTCAGCCTCAAATAAGACAAATCATAAAGGCTGCGGTGGTCATCATCCCACAAAATCATGATTTCATTTTCACCGACATTCCGGATATCAAGAGGCTGCATGAAACTCCAGGGAGGGTTAAAACCCCGCCCCTGCCTGGCAGGGGCGGGAATTGCGATTAAAAGATAATTCTATCCTTCAGCGTCAAGCCGTCCAGTGAAAGATTGTCCACCGGAGGATTGACCGGTTCATAAATCTCAAGGATGTGAACGCGTCCATCGGGATAAAGGATTTCAAGAATGGTCTGTGATACGGCCGGGGCCGTTTTGAATACCTTGGTCAAGCGTGCTGCATCCTGACCCACCGCAAGGTTGAAGAACATGGCCTTGCTCATGTCGAGCCCATTCACACTATCATGGATGCCGTCGTAGTAGTAGCGCTTATTAACCGCACCTGTATCGACATCAAAGAATTCCTGGTACGTGTCGTTGTTCGCATAGTCCTTGACGAGGTTGAGCCCTGGGCCCTGCGGAAGAATCGTCATAAGTAGCGTCAAGGTGCTGGTATTGGTCGATCCCGGAGGCGGCAGTTTGTCAAAAATATCGACGCGCTGCGTGGCAAAGGTGATCGGATCAAACCAGATATGCCGGGTCTGCGGATCAAAAACGCCGTTGCCGTCAGAATCATTTTCATAGTCAAGGATCAGCTGTTCCGAGCTGCTGAGGAAATACGTTTTCTGAATGGGCGTCTGGCCTTCCGTGGATTCAATGATGCCGCGGTACATGCTCTCCATGTTGATGAGGCCTGTCTGGCTGTCGAAAATCCGGTGGAAGGTACGGTTGTCTTTGTGCTGCTGGATCAATTGCTCAAAATCACCGATAAAGATCGTGGTTGTGATCTTCTTTGTCGGGTCAAGATCCCCAAGAGTATCAGCCATTTGATTATAAAGATGCTGCCTCGTGACCCGTCCCTGTGCATTCAGTTCAATGTGGGTCGTCTGGTTAGAGCCGCCAGGGCCTGTGCCGATCGTCTGAAGAAGCTGGTTCGTCGAATTGATGAAGAAAATCCGCCGTACCAGGTTGGCCGGGTTAAGGTCCTGAACCTTTGTATAGATACCTTTGTAAACATCGTTTCGAACGGCGTTGCCATTGACATCAAACAACGCGTAGGTTGTTTCGTTATTGGTTTTATCAAGAATCAGCTGCTCTGTCGGGCTGAGGAAAATGACGCTCTGAAGGATTTTCGCACCCCGCAGATCAGCCGCAGAAATCGAGAAGATCTTTTCCTGAGTTTTGCTGATACCTGTCAGTTTAACGCTGTACTTGAAACCCTTATTGTCAATGATCTCGAGTTTTACTTCAGAGGCATCACCCTTCAAGCCAAAAGCGAGCTGTCCAAAGGTGCTGAGATTTCCAGTTTCAATCCCCTGCGTCTGGAAATCATCATATTTAAATCCGCCGCCGCTGAAGCCCACAGGGTTCGTGTTGTAGTTCAGCGTAATACCGCGTGCACTGCTGTTCACGCTGGCATTGGCCGGATCAATCGGCGTGCTGGTAATAGCGCCAAGCGAATTGTTCGGCAGGGCTGTCAGATCTGCAGTCGTGAGGCTGCCAGATGCGGCAATGGCGCTGAGATCTGAAGTTCCTGCAATCCGGTTGACTTCAAGATAACCGGAAGGAATGGCGTTTGTTCCTTCCACAATGAAGAACATATCGACAATCTGGCTGAGATCCAGAGATGCGCTCAGTTTATAAAGAGGAATGGACCACACCTTCTCATCTTCCGTGATTCCAGAAAGCGTGACCATATCCACGTGCCCAGCCTTGTCCTGGATCTGGAACTTGATAGTTGAGGCCTTGCCCTTGATACCGAAGTTCAAACGGTCCAGCATATGCAGATCCACAAACTCTTTCCCACCCGTAACAAAATCGTCATAACTGAATCCGGCCGCACTGAACCCGCCGTCCAGGGAGCTGTAATTCAGGCGAAGACCGCGTGCTGTATCCACGACGGTTCCGCCATGGGCGAGTTCGTTTGCAGCTGCTGAGTGCGGCGCACCAATGGATCCGTTCGGCATGGCCGTGATGTCAGTAACACCCAGATTTGTTTTAGCAAGAAGACGGCTGTCATGAATGTCCGCAGGAACATAATTGATTTCGAGCACTCCGGCCGTCGCCGTATTTTCAACAATAAAGAACATGTAGGAGATCTTGCTCATGTCCACCCCGCTGAAAAGCGATGTGGATACGGCAAAGACGCCTTCCTGATTCGGCGTTATCCCCGACAGGTGCACAGATCTTGAAACACCTGCAGCATCCTTGAGCTCAAGCTTGATCTGTCCAGGATTGCCTTTAAGACCAAATGTAAGCTGCGAAAGACCGCTCAGGTCCGCATACTCGGAAGTATTTGCAGTACCAAAGTCATCATAGGAAAGCACCGCGCCGCTGTAACCGCCATCGGCGCTGCTGTAATTAAGAACCATTCCACGGCCATCCCCCTTCAAAGAAACAGAGGGGTTGCCGTTTGGATTGATATACGCGGCCACAGGATCCCCAATTTGGCCCTTCGGAAGCTTAGGAATATCCATCGTGGAAAGCGATTCTGAAGCTCGGGGATCACCCGCCGCCGGTTTATGGTTGATTTCAAGAGTACCTGTCTGGCCCGCGCCTTCAACCACGAAATACATCAAGCGGACGTTTTCAAGATCCACTCCCAGCATGTCCTGAAGGTTATCGAAGAGACCTTCATAAACATCCTGGCGGATCACTTTTCCAGCCTGATCAAACATGACATGAACGGTCTGGTGAATTCCATTCGGACCGCGGTTAAACTGTTTGATAAGCTGGTTTTGTGCATCAATCGTGATCAGCTCCTGAGTCAACGGAGAGCAGGAACCGCTGTTAACCTGAGCTGTCGTGCAATTGGCATCATAGGTTCTCTGAACAAGCTTGCCATCCTGGTTCCGGAACGTATGCAGGGTCTGGATACGTGTTCCGTTTTGCAGGATATACGAGATGTTTTCAGAACCGTTGAAGAAAAAGATTTCCTGAACCAGCGGCGAGCAGGTTCCTGCCGCCAGCTTGGTGTGGCTGCAAACCGCGTCATAAATCCGCTGATCCGTAAGACCGTTGCCGTCAATATCCTTGACCCACGTGGTCTGCTTGCGGCTGCCGTCGGAACGGTTGGTCGCATAAATCACAGACTCTTCGCTGGCCACATTAATGACTTCCTGGATTTTGTTACCGCAGGTCCCGGCAATAACGTGTGCCTCGGTGCAGATTTCATCGTAAACGACCTGGTCAATTTTTCCATCAGTGCCAAACACACCTTCAATATCAAAAATATCCTTACTGTGAGTGGTCTGTGTGGCACTTGTAGTCGTGAAATCATTAGAATTCAAGTTGTTGTACGTCATGGTGCCGTTTGCACCGAGATTTTTCTGTGTCGAGAAATCCAGGCTTCCCACGGTAAAACTCATATCCGAATAACCGGAAATAATGTAGGAGGTGCTGATCGCATCATCCGTGTACTGACGGGAGAATCTGGATTTTCCAAGAATGGCGTGGAAGTTTCCATCGAGATCCGAAGCCGTCGCCACCCAATTACCGGTCTTTCCGGAATAGGTTCTGATGCCTTCAGAGATTTGAACGCTGTAAGTTGTACCCGTCTGGACGGCAAAAGCAGAGGTGAGTTCGCTGGTGATAAAGGTGACGGGGTCATCTTTACCATCACCGTTCATATCCGGATTATCAGTTCCCGTCACCTGTTTGGTATAGGTCGTAGCGGCTGTTGCGGTGAAATTGGCCGCAAGATTTGACGCAACAAAGGTGACGCCATCGTTAATGCCGTCAGCATCAAGATCCACAGCCTTTGTTCCCGTGATCTGCTTCGTGTACGTCGTAAGACCCGTTGCCGCAAACGCAGAATCAAGATTCGAAGCTACGTAGGTAACAGAATCATTCTTGCTGTCCCCGTCGACATCCACGGCCTTTGATCCGCCCACTTGCTTCGTATAAGTGGTCGTCGCAGTGGCCGCATAAGCCGCCGT